>CAZFER010000020.1:0-82676 GCA_964517495.1 uncultured bacterium
GCCCGCTCCCCGTGAAGGCCGCTCCTCTTGATGGACGTAATCCGTGGTCGAGTATTGTAGAAGGTTTAGTGATATGCAGAGTAAAAATATAAATGAACCAAAGGGCTGGCTCCTGCGTCGCCTTGCCCTTGCCACCCCGGTGATATATTGAAGGTGGTTATCAAGGGTAAAGAAAGACGTTTATACCCTTGGCACCCAGGCCGATTGAGACGCACCGGCTGGAAGCCGATGCTCCCCGGGTTTGTGCCTTGCCACCCTGGCGATATATTGAAGGTGGTTATCAAGGGTAAAGAACGGCGTTTTACCCTTGGCACCCGGTACCCGGCAGGATTGCCGGGACCACAAAGGAATATGTAACAACGTATTTCATCGGCACGTTAGTATGGTAATGATAATAAGACATGGGAGGGTGTTATGAAACGAAACCATGTGATCGAAGCGATTGTTGTTGTCATTGTATTAATTCTATTGTCAGTGGTATCGGTTCCACGGTTTCTGGATGCACAGATAACAGCCGGAATATCTGAAGCGAAAAGGCGTGCCGCTAAAATCGCCAATGCCATGATATTGCATAAAGAGGAACTGGGCTTCTGGCCGTTTCAAATGGGAATGATGACTGATCCCGGAATCTATGATGAATTGATCGAGAGGGGATATCTGAGCAAGGAAGACGATCTGACGGATCCGTTTTTAGGGCCTGGTGAGTTTACCAATGACGGTCAGCCTTCCAACATGTTCTGGACAGAAATGAATCGGACTGCCAAATTTCAACATTACCTATCACAGACCAACCAGTACCGTGGACCGTTGCCGGGAAACTATCTGTATACGGTAGGTTCATGCGGACCAGATCAAACCATTAACATGGACCAACAGCCAATGCATTATCGAAAGGGATCTCCAAGTGTGAATATATATGAAACTTTTATTGATTTTGATTCAAGCAACGGGCTCATGAGCAGTGGAGACATCCATCATTTGATCAAAGGGAAAATAACGAAAGAACAAATCGACCTGGCCAATGCTTATATGAAACGCATACAAAATACATCTGTACAGGAAGGGAAATAGGGTATTGAGCCGCAAAAGCATCTTTTATTGAACCAAGCCTATCTCTTTCACTTAACAAACCCCTGGTTAGTATGTGTATAATCTTTATCATGCTTAATGCGTTAAGTATGATGCCTTTTTAAGGTTAGAGGTACGGACACTACTCATCATTCTATTGATTCTTTATTTTGCGAAAAAGGAGTGGATACATGTTCCTACGGTTTGTTATTTCTATCTTATTGCTCATGGTTTTTGGAAGTCCCAACTCATCCAGCGCGGCGCCTAATGATAAACTGATGGCGCCTTGGAGTTTGTCTGATGTCACAGCGGCGCTCGGCCGTGATGAACCTTTTCATCCTTTTCCCACCTACCAACAACGTGAATTTTGGGACAAAGTGAAACAGAACGAACGATTTACAGAGAGTTTGAATGAAGTCATTGAACGCGCCCGGGAATTTGATATCAATGAGTTCCCCAACCTGCCAGCATCTTTATATTTTGATTTTCAACGCACCGGCAATCGAACCCGATATCAACGGGTATTGGGTGAACGGGATGCCTGGCTCTCAACGCTGGCTTTGGCGGAGTGCCTTGAGGGGAAAGGCGAATTTATCGATCCTTTGGTGGATGTTATCTGGGCCTTTTGTGAAGAAAGCGATTGGTGTCTTCCCGCCCATACAGATGGCCTGGTAAATATGGAGAATCCACCCATCGATTTACGGTCAAGCCGGGTGGGTTGTTTACTGGCTGAGATTGACAATGTATATGGTGATGCTCTGCCAGAGCGCGTTCGCCAACGAATTGATTATGAACTGGAACGCCGAATTTTTGAACCGTATTTGACACGCGATGATTTTTTCTGGTTGACCAGGACACATAATTGGAACGCTGTGTGCAACGGCAACATATTGCGAACTGCTCTTTATGAGGGATTGAATCAAAACCGCCTGGCCAAAATCATTGTTAAAGCACAAAACGCCATGTGCCGTTATTTAACCGGCTTCGGCCAGGATGGGGGTACTGCAGAGGGATTAGGTTATTGGAACTATGGTTTCAGCCGATATGTATATGCCACCCATTTGTTAAATGTTTTCACGGATAAACGCTTAAATATGTTTACCCCTCCGATTGTGAAAGAGATAGCCCAGTTTCCCATGCGGACAGAGCTTTCACCTTATCATTATCCCAGTTTTTCGGATGGAGGAGAGCATCACCATTTCTCGTCCAGTCTTTTATATTATCTGGCTCAGGAACTGGAACTTCAAAATCTTAGCCACTTTGCCACTGCGCGTATGGATGAATCTGCCAATGTGGGTTCGCTGCATGCCCTTTATCAAGATGCCTTTATCGCTCCATTACCCACTACTTCAGCGGAATTTACGCCTGAGGCGTTTGTGTATCTGGGGGGTGTGGAATGGATGATCGTGCGGAATCCGGATGGCCTGGTGTTGGCTGCCAAGGGGGGGCGCAACGATGAACCTCATAATCATAACGATGTAGGGAATTTTATCGTTCATTATCAGGGTGAATCACTTATTGTTGATTTGGGGGCGCCTGTGTATGATCGTGATTTCTTTAGTGGAAAACGATATACTTATTTGGCTGCACGTTCGTCAGGGCATTCTGTCCCTTTAGTGAACGGCCATGAACAGCGTTCTGGTCGTGATGCTGTGGCCCAGACCGTGGTTACGCGCCGGGGTGATAATGCTGCCATGCGAGTGGATATGACCAGTGCGTATCCATCGGAAGCCGGATTAAAATTACTGATACGCGAAACCTCCTTTCAACAAAAAGGGCAAATCGAACTGCACGATCAGGTGAAGTTTAATCAGGAACCCAAAGCATTTGAAACCGCCCTGTGGACCTATGGGAAAGTGGAAACCATCGATAAGGGTGTAATTATTCAGGGAGAAGCCGGTTCGTTAAAAGTGACTCATAACCACGGCAATCTTACTGTTGATGTGAAGGAATATGAAACCAAAGAGCATAAATTAAGGACAGCATCCGCATACCCCGTAGCCCAGCGTATTGGTTTTGTGTTGAAAAATCCCCAAAAAGAAGATCGTATACGCCTAACCATCGTCCCGTTTAAAGAGGAGTAATACTTTCTGGGTGGCGATGTAATCACCACAACGGGAGCTGGGCATGTGATGTTGTTTTCCCAAGTAAGTGGGTGGAAAAATTTTTTTCTCAAAAAGCTAAAGTTTGTTATTTTGATGCCGATAATAATAAGGGGTCTTGCGCCCTTTTTTGATTTTTTATTATTAACAGGACGATGGTATTGAAAGGAGTTGAGAATGATTGAAGGATTAAGCCCGGTCAGTCCACAGACGAGCACAAATGTTGTTTCAAATGCTGTGAATTCGAGCAAATCCAATCCAGCCCCCTCATCAAGTTTACCGGTTAGTGGTGGTGGAGCGAATCAATCTGCCGATAGTGCAGCCATTTCTGCTGCGGCTGAATCCGCATCGAGGGGTTCACAGTCAAATTCATCGGGATCACAGACATCTAATAATGGTGGATCAGGTAGTCCAAAATTGGATGTTCTTGCCTAACTGATTTAACCGAAGTGACTGTTTATTCGAAAAACCGTCCACACAATGATTAAATTGATGGACGGTTTTTTTTTGTGTACGGGGAATAAATGAATCATTATTTAATCAAAATTCTTGCGAAAATGATTCAGGATTGAGACAAGTTCAAATCAATTGAGATTAAACACGTTTCGAAAGTTGGAATTTTAAATCTTTATTAATCAATGCATTAAAAAAGATTTATTTACAATTTACTACGAACCAAATCATGGAGAAATCGCTCAGGAATGTTAAATAAAAAAAATAAAAAATTTTTACTTAAGTTTTGTGCTTAAGGTGCCGAAAACTAAGACGACAACGGATAAATAGTCTTTCAACGAAGTGATAGCACATAAAAAAAGTTGGTTGTCTAATTCTCAAATTGGAATGAAAACTCTCTCATAAAATCATGTATGGATTTGAAAGGGAGTTCAAAAAGAAAAAGGGTTAAACTACTTGACCCGTCTGAATATAAAAGGCCTCGGAAACCTTCAAATGGGTCGGAAGTAATTTAACCCGAGCATAAAGTAACGTACAGGGTTTTTATTGCCTGTGTTTCATGTACTTAATCATCGGCTTTTGCCGTTGAAACTTAAGTGTAAAGCGTTGATAATCCAATATTTTTTGAAGAAGGAGGTGATAATTAAAAAGCGTTAAAATAAAGGGGTAAAGCTACTTGACCCGTCTGAACAAAAGGCCTCGGAAACCTTCAACGGCGGTTTGGAAGAAATACATCATTTTTCCTACCCGTTTTACCCCCTCCAAATTCAAGTCAGAACGACATGATGACAGTCCACTGGAGTCTCGACTGGTTCTCTCCCCATGCGGTCGTGGAGAGAAAACGTTGAGTGATTCCTTTAGGTGTGGACTGTGAGAGTCAAGGTCTGCTTGGCACAGGATGCTAAGCCAATCATCCTCAAGGAGGAAAACAATGGGAATCACCAATATTGCAACAAATATCTCGGCTATTAATGCGCAGAGAAATATTGAATCTATCGGAAGTAATATCTCTCGTTCCATCGAACGATTATCATCAGGATTACGAATCAATCGGGCAGCGGATGATGCTGCGGGCCTCAGTGTTGCCAACCGTATTCGGAGCCAGACAGAAGGGCTCAACCAAGCCATTACAAACTCGCAGGATGGCATCAACCTGGTGAATGTGGCGGAAGGTGCGTTGGAAGAGACCACCAACCGTTTGAACCGAATTCGTCAACTATCCCTTCAAGCCGCCAATACAGGAACCAACGATTTTAAAGCGCGAGCCGCTATCCAGGACGAAATTTTTCAGAATATTGACGAGATCACTCGAATCGCCAATACGACTCAGTTTGGTTCCAATTTTCTTTTAAATGGAGACTTCGCCATTAAGTCAAGTTTAAGGGAAGGGCAACCGGATTTGGGCTTTGAATTGGATGCCTCGCCGGTGGCCAGTTCATTAAAGAGTGGGACGGCCTTTTTAAACATACGACAAACCAAAGTCGGCTATTCCCAGATTGTCGCCGGGGATGCTGTTGGTGGCCAGCAAATTGTCAATACGGGTATACGTAATCAGACAGATGTGGCTGTATCATTGGCCAGTTTTAATTTGGGTCGATCCTTTACGGGTGGAGCGGTAACCACGGGAAGTGATGTCCAGACCGGTATGTTTTTCAATGGTGTTTCGGTGTCCAATCAGGACATCATTGTGTTTGAAGGCGTATTGGCGGATGGAGTCACACAGTTTGCGGGTTCTGTGTCCCTTGGTGATACAAGTACACTTGGAACGGCGGCTGATGCAAGCGCCACCAATCCTGCCAGCATTGTGGGTGCGATCAATAAGGCAATCGATGATGCTGAAAAGGTCTTATTTGGTGTAAATTCCACTTCCAGTGTTCCAACAGCATTTCGGACAACGGCCACGTTGGCGGATAGTACAGGAGACAACCGTGGTCGCTTGGTATTTTATAATGAAGGAAATTATATTAATCGAACCGATATTGAATTCTCCCTTTTCCGCAATGGTACAGCCGTTACGCGTTCTGAAGGTGTTGTTCGTGCAGGTTCGATAGGTGCCAATTCATCGTTGACTGGTGGTGGTCAAGTTGGAAATGCGGTAACGGCGATCACGGGTTCGACTTTTTCTGATGGTCAATTTTCTATCACGGTCAAAGACGTTCAGTCAACACAACAGAGAACGGTCGAGAGTACAATCGCCTTTTTGGATGGCAATGGTACACGATTGAATCGTAACACAACCCTTTCGGCATCAAATCAAACAAATACCATGGTGTTGAACGGTACGTTTTCCGGTAGTGTGTATACGGGTGGACAAACCCTAAGCGATGATGATCTTATTATCCTGACCGGTACCAATGCAGATGGTTCAACGTTTGAAGGGCGGTTTACGTATGTTGATCCGGCAGATGATAATGAATTAACCTCGTCGGATACCACGTTCAATGATTTCAAATTTTCCACGATATCCGGTTTGATTCAGGAATTGAATTATCGAACCCGGGATTATGATTCGACCAGCGAAACAGATGATGGAGCGCAGACCCGATTTGAGGATGCTCTTTTCACATTTACCCCCGGTGGTACGTTAAAACTGGTTGATGATGTGGGCCGTTCTGATTCGCAAACCAACTTTACCATCACATTCCAGAATAAGGATTCCGCCACCCCGAGTGAATACTTCACATTGCAGGACGATGCAGCGTTAAACCAGGAAGGTTATGCTGAGCAAGCCACCTTCCAGATTGACGGTGGTGAAGAAGTTCGTGCGGAAGCCGGTGAAGTGATTACTTTGCAAGGGCCAGAATCGACGGTTGAAGGGGTTCCTTCTCCGCAGGTTACTTTGCGAGTTGGCAGCGGTTTTTCGTTAGGCGCGGACAAATTTGAGAATGTCCAGAGTGAATATGTGGGCAGTTTAAATGGTGGTAATAATGTGACCTTTACACCTGGTGAACAGGATGTTGCTTTCTTTACTCCCACATCGACTCGTGAAGCACCGAAATTTGTGACAGTCGATTTTGATGCGTTCATCAATGTGACTTCGAATGGTGCAGCGGATGATAATGGAATTACCGCGATCATTAGTACAAGCAACACGGCGTTGAATTTCCAGATCGGGGCATTTAACGATCAGACTCTGGAAATCTCCGTCGGAGATTTGAAAGCGGATAATCTGGGATTCGGACAGGGAAGCGGACGAACGGTAGCAGATATTAATGTAAGTACCTTTGAAGGGGCGAATGATGCAGTGGAGATCATCGATGAAGCTCTGGATCAGGTCAACCGTACCCGATCGATTCTTGGTGCGGCTACCAACCGTCTTGAAGCGGCAGTGGCCAGTTTGAGTGTGGCCTCTGAGAACTTAACCGCTGCGGAGTCTCGAATTCGAGATGCGAACATAGCCGATGAAACATCACAATTTACATTGAATCAGGTGTTATTGCAGGCTGGTACATCCGTATTGGCTCAGGCCAATTTCCAAAGTCAGACTTTCTTACAGCTTCTCGGCTAAAATGAGAAGTGATTCGGTGGGTGGGGTATTGCTTACCCCACCCGCCATGGTCCGTCAACTATAACTTAATTGGAAGATTTATCAATAATGGCTGGCTAATAGACGCATTGGTTTCCCTATTTAAAATAAATTAATCGATTAATCATTATTTGTCAAACCCTAATGGTGAATTTTTGGGGTTCACGTAGCCGGGCGAATGCCCAACCCTCATGTTATCCTTTGAAACTTTTTGACAGGTTATGAGGCTCTTAACGGTCACATAACCTAATTTTTTTAATCTCGCTGCTTTCACCGCTTCCGTTTTTTTCATACTTTTTTTAAAATTAACGCATGAATAATTCAATTCCTCAAAGTAATTCATTGGCTGGGAAATGGGAACAGCGCTGGCATCCGCTCTGGCGGCAGTGGGTGGTGTATGCCGCTCATCGTAATTTCAGGCCTTGGAGTGGGGCGTCGGTATCATCTTCATCTGAGGCGCCTGTTTATGATCCCAAATGTTATTTGTGTCCTGGCAATCCTCGAGTTCACGGTGATCGAAATCCGGATTACCGTGAGGTATTCGTTTTTGACAATGATCACCCTGTTGTGGGGCTTCAAGCACCTGAAATCCAGGATTCGATCTCCCCAAGACATCAAGACGTTTTTCAGCGTAGGCGAGCGTATGGATTAGCCCGGGTTGTCTGTTATGATCCCCGCCATAATGTCACATTGGCTCAATTGCCACTGTCGAAGGTTTATAAGGTGTTTGAAGCGTGGCGGGAGCAGGTTGGTGAGATAAAACAAATTGAGGGGATTCGTTCTATCTTGATTTTTGAAAACAAGGGCAAACTGGTTGGGGTGTCCAATCCTCATCCTCATTGTCAGTTGTATGCCACGAATTTTATTTTTCATTTGGTGGAGCGTGAGTTGGAATCGGCAACAATTTATAAAAAGGATACCAACCGAAATGTATTTGAAGATGTATTATCGGCGGAAATGGAGGATGGATCGCGTATTCTGTTTGAAAATGAGAATGCGGTCGCATTTGTTCCTTTTTTTGCACGGTATGCCTATGAGACGCTGATATTCCCGAAACGGCGGCATGGAACCATGATAAGTTTATCGGATGAAGAATTGAAGGATCTTGCGCAAGCCTTTCAACAAGTGATACGGTGTTATGATTTACTTTATAATATGAGTTTTCCCTATGTGATGTCCATTTTGCAAGCTCCATTGGATGAGGGTGATTATTCGGAGTATCACATGCATTTGATGTTGCAGCCCCCTTTGCGGCAGCCGGGATTACAGAAATTTTTAGCGGGTCCGGAAATTGGAGGTGGGACATTTATGGCGGATACCATGCCGGAAGAAAAAGCCAAGGAATTGCAATCATTGGATATGGGCCAATTTATAGAAATGGATTGAAATTTGAATTATGGATTATGCTGCGATAAAAGAAACCTTGTGTGTGGTGGGATCATTGATTTGCGATAAGGTACACGCTTCATTGATTCACCAATCCCTTGATCAGCGAACCGCGATCCATGCTGAAGATGATGCTGATACCATTTATCAGTTGGATCGTGATATTGAACTGCTTTTGGTCACAGCGTTGGAAGAGCGTGCGCCATCGCTTGGTGGAATAAGGCTGATTGCAGAAGGAATCGGTGAAGATGGCCGGTCGCTTATTTTACCTCGTGGTATGAGAGAGGATGAAACTGCGCTGCAAATCATTATTGATCCGATCGATGGGACGCGGGGGATCATGTATGATAAGCGATCCGCCTTTTTTTTAGCTGCTGCCACCAGCAATGATCAGCCCAACAAACGATTGCGCGATATTGAGGTGGCGGTAATGGTTGAACTGCCTACGTCGCGAAGTTTTTTAAGTGATCAATTTTGGGCGATACGGGGGCAAGGCGCCCAATGTGTAACCCGGGATTTAAATACGGGAGCTCTTACACCTCGTCTCATTCAACCTTCGAGAGCATCCAGTATTATTGGTGGATTTGCCCAGATCAGCCGTTTTTTCCCTCCAGGGAAAGAGATATTAGCGCGTATAGAAGATGAGTTGGTACGTGCTATATATCCAGATGTTCCAGCTGGGCGTGCCATATTGTTTGAGGATCAGTATATCTCGACAGGTGGGCAGTTATATGAATTGTTGATGGGTCGGGACCGCTTTACAGCAGACCTGCGGGATGCGCTATACAAACGTTTGGCGCGAGAGGGAACGACATGCGGATTGACGTGCCACCCCTATGATCTTTGTGTCCATCTTATTGGAGAAGAGGCGGGGATCGTGATTACGGGTGTGGATGGATACCCCTTGGACGCTCCCTTGGATACCACATCAGCGGTTGACTGGATTGGGTATGCTAATCCAGCGATTCGAAAAGAAGTGGAGCCGATTTTACAGTCTTTACTGCAAACGCATTTATTTGAGGATGCACAATGACATTTAAATTAACTCGGAAGGTGAAGCAGTTTTTTGGAGAAAATCGAAAATTATTTTGTGCGTCCGCGCCGGGGCGATTGGATGTTATGGGTGGGATTGCGGATTATTCCGGTTCTTTGGTGCTGCAAATGCCGATCAAGGAACGGACTATAGCTGTGGCAGGGCTACGTGATGATTCCATTATTCGAATTTATAGCGCTACGGCTGCTGTTGATGGAGGGCAGGATTTTTTTGAAATAGAGAATGATGCGCTATTTTCAGGGAGCAAGAAGACACTTTATCAGCGGATTCGTAGAATCCTTGGCGAGCATTCCAATCAAACATGGGCCGCTTATGTACTTGGATGCTTTGCGGTGCTGAGTGTTGAAAAGGATGTGGAAATCAAAGGAGCGGATGTTTGGATAGATTCGAATGTTCCTATAGGGAAAGGGGTGGCCTCATCGGCGGCACTTGAAGTGGCGGTCATGACCGCTTTGGCAGCTGCTTACCGTCTTGCAATGGATAGGACCGAACTGCCTGTTCTGGCACAGAAAGTGGAAAACCATGTGGTGAATGCACCGTGTGGTTTGATGGATCAATTAGTAAGTTATTTGGGGAAATCGGGACGCTTATTGCCGATTTTATGTCAACCTGATCGAGTGTTTGAATCATTGAACATCCCGTCTTCCATACGCTTTGTGGGAATTGACAGCGGGGTACGGCATTCGGTGGGTGGTGCTTCTTATTCAGATGTACGCGCGGCGGCGTTTATGGGGTATTCCATGCTTGCCCATCAATTTGGGTATAAGCGAAAGAAGAAACGGGGAATGTTGGGAAAAGAGGATTTATCCAAAATTCCATTTCGGGGATATTTGGCGAATATTTCACCCTCTTTTTTTGTTGAGAACTGTGAATCATTGCTCCCGGAGACAATGGAAGGGAAAGCATATATTAATTTGTATGGGGAATCCTTCGATTTGATTACTCAACCGGTAGAGGATCAGTTCTATAACGTGCGAGATTGTACTGCGCATCCCATTTTTGAACATCATCGTATTGAATTATTCAAGACCATATTTCAGTTTTTGGATCAAAAAGGATTGGAGCGAAAAAAACGAGTTGAAATTTTAACGCAATTGGGGGAATTGATGTTTCAATCCCATGCCAGTTATAACCGATGTGGTTTGGGAGAGGATCGCGTTAATTCTATTGTTAATGCACTTCGAAAAGCTGGAGCAGAGCAAGGGGTGTATGGGGCTAAAATCACTGGTGGGGGGAGCGGTGGTACTGTTTGTGTTTTATGTGAGGGGAAAAAGGGATTGGATACGGTTCATTCAATAGCGGATCAAATAGCCACTGATTTTGACTATAATCCCTTTGTATTTACAGGCAGCAGTGAAGGGGCTTTTTTTAATGGAGTGAACCAGATTAAAGTATGATTGTTTAAATTGAGGAGAGTGTCTTATCTCGCAATATTATTGGAGGAAGAGGGTAACTATCCATCCCAAACATGATATACTCACCAAACCCTTTTTGGCGAGGAAGGTTTAAACATAATAGAGTGTCCATTTATGAAATTGGAACAAATTGAAGGAGGAATTTCTTATGGATCAATCAATAAAGCGTCGTTCGTTTTTTAAAACGGCTGCAGCGGCGGGAGCCGCTTTTTCAGCACCAGCCATTGGAGTGAGGGCGCAGGGAAAAAAATATCGCACCGCGCTTATCGGTTCCGGATGGTGGGGGATGAACATTTGCACGTACGCGATGGCTTCTAAAGAGACCCAAATTGTGGGTGTGTGTGATGTTGACCGAAATCAATTGGAACCGGCAGTGGAGAAAATACAAAAATTCTCTGGTGACCAGCCCAATCAATATGAAGACTACCGGGAAATGCTGGAGAAAGAAAAACCGGAAATCGTTATTGTGGGCACACCAGATCATTGGCATGCCTTGTGTTGTATTGATGCTGTGAAAGCTGGCGCGCATGTGTATGTGGAAAAGCCAATCTGCCATACGATTAACGAAGGTATTGCCATGGTTAAGGCTGCCCGTGAGGCGGATCGGGTCGTTCAGGTGGGTACCCATCGGCGTGTGGGTGTTCATAACATGTCGGGATTGGAATTCTTGAGGTCCGGCAAGGTTGGCAAGATTAGTGCGGTAAAAGCTTTTGTAATATATGGCGGTGGCCCAGGAGAGTATCAGGCCAATGAACCTGTCCCTGAAGGATTAAATTGGGATTTATGGTGTGGGCCTGCTCCGTGGCGTCCATTTAACCGCAAGATCCATCCCAAAGGATTCCGGCAGTTCCTGGATTATGCCAACGGCACATTGGGGGATTGGGGTATCCACTGGATGGATCAAATTTTATGGTGGACGGATGAATTAGGACCAACCACAGTGTATTCAACCGGTGATCGTCATGTGCGGAGAGATAATACAGAAGCGCCGGATACCCAGTTGGCGACCTTTGAGTTTGAATCATTCACCGCATATTGGGAGCATCGTTTGTGTGCACCTGATTTGCTGGTTGATGATAATGTGGGTGTGCATTTTTATGGCACAAATGGTACCTTCCACATGGGTTGGCTTGGTGGCTGGCGGTTTTATCCTCGAAATAAGAGCCAATCCGTCATTCATGAAGAAGCGGTATTTGAAGATAAATACAACAACGATCATGAAAACATTGAAGGTTTGTGGGCAAATTTAATGGATTGCATCAAGACCAAAAAACGTCCGGTCTGTGATATTGAAATCGGCCATCGGGCAACCACCATGAGCTTGTTAGGTATGTTGTCTCTGAAATTAGGACGCTCGGTCAAATGGGATTTGGATAAAGAGGTTATTGTGGGTGATGATGAGGCCAATAAAATGTTGAGCCGGGAGTATCGTAGACCTTGGGAATACCCGACAATCTAAATTTATAAAGGTAAAGTAGAGTAAAAAAGGGCGTGGATCAAATTAATCCGCGCCCTTTTTGGATCTGTTCTTTTACCAAAAGTATCTGATTCAATTGAGATTGTACAGGATTCCTTCAACTCTCTTCTAACCCCTCCCAGTCATGTTGCCACACCGCTTAGCGATCCTATCAAACCTTTGAAATACCTCTCCTTTAACGGCTATCCACTTCTCCCCCAAGCCTGGGGGAGATGCAGAGGGGGGGGGGTGATCGTCGGCCCACCCACTTTTGGGTAAAACTCAACGATCTTGGGAGGGGATTGAATTTGATCTTTAATCTATTTGTCTACTTTTTCATCAACAATGCCTTTGGAATCCATGACATAGATTCGGGTGCTCATGGAATAGGTTTTACCCAAGGGGCTGGGGTAGACGCATTCCATGTAAAAGGCTTTGTATCCAGATTCGGGGAAGGATACAAATGCTTTAAATTTAGGTGATTGTTTGGATGAAATAGCCAATTTGCTCCATTTGTCATCGCGAAAATCACGGTCGCTTGAAGCGACAGTCCAAAGATTAACTTCCTGGATGGAGTCATTGGTTGCAACAACAATTTCTGCTTTACCTTCCTGTTCGTTTGCTTCCCATTCGAGTTTAGGTAATTGATCACCTTTGGCATTCAGAGCGAAAAAGGCGCCCAGAGCACGGCCTGCTTGTTCGCCACCGCCGAGGTCATGGCCAGCGTTGGGAACGTAGTGAATATATTTAGGACCGCTGAGCTCATCAAAGTAAAATTTAACAGCATCGACTGGCCAATATTGATCATTGGTGCCAATAAATATTAGTTTGGGGATTTCAAGTTGATCGCGGTAGGCGTAGGGATCGACCAGGTTGGTCAATTTTTGTCCCTCTGGTTCTTTAATTTTATTGGGTAGATCCAATTTGGTGTAATCATTGATCTGGTGACTGTATTTTCCCCACACTTCGAGCTGGTATTCCATTTGGGGGCCCATGTTCAAGGTATCGATGACCATGGGGCCAATGGCTTTAACGCGGGGATCAGAGGCGCCGGTCAGCCAGGTTGTCCATCCACGTTTTGAGCCGCCGGAAACCACGAAATGATTGATGGTCTGGTTTAGTTTTTCCTGGCTATAGGATTGAATGGCATCCATCGCTTTTATAGCGCTTTTGGTCATGGGGAAGAGAAGCGGCCAGGTTGGATCTTCTGTTTCAAGGAATTTTTCGAAAGAATAGGCGATGATTTCGTCTTCCACTTTACCGCCATAGAGGGGTTGATTGGGGACCTGGTTAATGACGGCGACGGGGCACCCACTTTTGATGGCGATAGAACCGAAGATTTTTAATACATCTTCATTCGCTTTGCTCCATTTGGGTTCACCGTCCTTGTTTGAGCCACCGGTGATGAACAGAAGGGCATGTTCCAAGTCGTTTGGTTTTTCAGGGACCAGGATGGTTAGTTGGTGGTTCCACACAATATCCTGCCAGGTTTGGGAGGTGAGCAGGAGATAATGGATTTCAATCTCCTTTTCCTTTTGGACTTCTTTTAATTCATAGGAATAAACCGGTTCATCACGGTTTATATAATCCTTCAATTCATTTTCAGCTTGGGTTGCAATGTTCATTAGCATTATAAAAGCCAAATTCACACAAAATATTTTTAATAGGCGATAAAAACTTCCGCAAAACTTCTCATTCATTCATCTTACCTCCGAAACTCATTGAGTGAAATGATGGGAATATGATCCCTCTATGAAAAACCTTAAACAATATAGTTATATATAAGGGTTTGCTTAAGGACTATTTAAGAGAGTATACAAATGGGGTCAATCCTTTTGGAAGGAAAAAGTACACAATTTCATATTATTGTAGCAATTAACCCCATACTAATTATTTGTAAATGATTTGGTTCCGTGCTTTCATATAAGAGCATTTTATGCGAAAATGTGATGATGCCAATTGGCATCAAAACAATCATTTCAGGAGGTATAAGTATATGGGAAAGCACGTTTGGATGTTGGCATGCCTTACTCTGTGTGCCTTGATGTGTGTACCGGGCGCTTTTTCGCAAGCGACCGGAGAGATTTATTTATGGGAATTTAACGAAGGCGAAGGTGACACGATAACGGATAATGAAGGCCGTTTTAGCGTGCCGCTGGGATTGGATGTTGCGGATGAAGATATTCCCCAAAGTATGAGTGATTCACCGTCTGGTGATCTTTCTATCGAAGCGGGACTGGGTCTGACCGCGATTGATGAAGAAGGCGTATTGGACATCATAGAGGGTCCAATCACCATCGAAGTATGGGTGAAACTCCATTCACTTGAAGGGTGGACGGATATTTCACGCTATGGAAGTACTTATAAGGCAGGATTTAATCCGGACGGGAATATGGTCATGACGTTTCTTGCCGTCGTGGATATAAATAGCTCCGTTCCTGCCGTGGTGGATGATCAATGGCACCATTATGCCTATGTATGGGAGCCCGGAGTAGGAGTGAGCTTTTATGTGGATGGCGAGGAGATGGAATTTATTGAAAACACTCAAACCAATCGTGATCTACAACATAACATCCTTTCCATCGGCGCCAGTGAAACAGGAAGCAGTGCTATTGATGGGCAAATCGACCGATTCCGGATTCACAATGCTGTTTTGAGTGATACGGAATTGGATTCGGATGCTGGTAATCCTGCAGAACCGATGGCCGATACTGTGGTTTCATTTGGTTTTGAAGAAGGAAGTACACCTTATCAAAGCGACACGGATGTTGATTTGGAAGCCATTGCAACAGCACCATATCGAGACACTTTGGTTACCCCTGAATTCGTTACGGATACACCGAGTGGTGAAGATGGGGATTATGCACTGAATTTTGACGGCAATGATTATGCTCTGTTACCTGATCCGGAATTTCTGCTTGATTTTTGGGATGAGGATTTCACCTTTGAAGCATGGTTGAAATTTGATCCGGAAGAACAGATTGATCCACGGCCAATTATTGCTTCATATGGTATTGGCGGCCAGTATGGTTATTCATTCTCCTTTCGTTCGCTTACAGCGTCTGAAGTGGTGGAAGATTCACCGTCCGGACAGGCTGGTGATTTTTCTTCTTCAGGACCACTTGTTGGAAGTGATGCGGATGATCCATTTCTTGATATTATCGAAGGGCCTATTACCGTAGAAGCATGGGTTAAATTGAATTCACTTAGCGGAAACCGAGACATTGTACGTTATGGAAGTACATATAAGGCAGGTTTCCGGTCAGATGGGACCATGTTATTCACATTTTTAGGTGTGGTGGATATTTTCAGTAGTGTTCAGGCACATGTGGATAGTGAATGGCACCATTATGCCTATGCTTGGGAACCTGGTGTAGGTGTCACTTATTATATTGATGGAGAAGAGATGGAATTTGTGGAAGAAACCGGAACTAATCGTGATTTGGTGCATAATACTTTGTCAATTGGTGCTGATCCCAATGGTGGAAGTTCGTTGGATGGTTTGATTGATCGGCTTCGTATTCATCATGCTGTTTTGAGCGCGAATGAGCTGGATGCTGATCCTGCCAATCCAACAGCGCCCATGGCTGAAACGATAGCCTATTATGACAATGATGAAGGCAGTTTGTCTGTTGATAACAAGGCAGGGCAATCATTGTTAATGGATACGCTTGTTGAAGGCAGTCCGGTAACTGTAACCACCTTTGGTATTGTGGATGCTCATTCCCAGGATGCGGTTCTTCCGGATGACAATCAATGGCATCACATCGCGGTTGCGCACGAAAACGGTGTTGAATTCCGTTATTATGTCGACGGGGAATTAAAAGAGACCCGACCATATACGGATGGTGTTATGTTGGCATTGGAAGAAACTGAATTTCGTATCGGTCGTGAAGGCGGCGGAAAGTATTATGTGGGCTTGATGGATCGCCTGCGTATTAGCCGTGCGGCTTATACAGAAAGTGAACTGGATTGGTTTGAACCGGTTGGTGTTTCTGAATGGTCACTTTATTAAAAAGAAAGCAGGTTGTTTGTGTAACTTTAAACAAATAAGTTGCTTAAAGTACAAAAAAGGGCGGCTCGTTGAGCCGCCCTTTAATTTATTTATTGTGTGATTATGCTGCTTCGCGGCTGACTTCTCTGGCGATTTGTTGGATGGGGATATTGGGTTGATCGGCGTGGATGGCTTCAACAATGAATTTGGGGGGATGCCAGACTGAAGGTAAACCGACATTGCCTTTTTTGATCAATTCACGTTTCACTTTAACCAACCAATTGAGCCACATTAGTTGTAACTGCCTGGATGGCAAGGTCTTAAGCAACCATTTGGTGAACCAGAAAACCCGTGGATAACTGGTGAAAAGATGAGCACAGCGCCCTAATGCGAGAATGATATCCTTATCTTTAAATTGAATACTGCCGGCCAGGTCTTCTTGATATTCACGAGGGATTTCGTCGAGATTTCCACTGAATCCATTATCAGCAGCACATAATTCCGCCAATTTGGTTCCTGGGAAGGGTTGGAAGAAGGAGAACATATTGATATGCGTACGGCAGCGAATATTCAATTCGAGAGTAGAGAGGACAGAATCGACGGTTTCGCCCGGTACACCGATCATGTTTTGTCCCATGACCCGGATGCCATATTTATAATATAAGTCACAGGCTTTTTGAATTTGTTCGGTGGTGATGTTTTTGGCAAGAATTGTTTTTCTTAGCTCATCTGTTCCATTTTCAATACCCATCGCCACTCGTAGACATCCTGCGTCTGCCAGCAGTTTGGCTTCTTCTTCATCGGTTAAGTCTCCCCGAACGTTGCAGATAAAGGGAAGGCCAATTTCTTCACCGTAGCGGGGAAGAAATGAACGCAGCCAGCGGCGATTGAGTATGAAGGTATCGTCTTGAAAGGCAACATATATAATTTTGTAGGTTTCTTTAAGCCATTTCAGTTCAGCGATGACGTTATCGACTGACCGTTGCCGTGTCCAGCGTCCTTCCTGGGTATCGCGTGAGACGTGGTTGAAGCAGAATGTGCAATCATAGGGGCATCCACGACCGGCCATAATGTAACCTGTTCGTTGGTTCCACACCGCGAAGGGGCGTATGAGTTCCCGGTCAGGGAAGGGAACACTGTTTAATCCCTTTTTATCGATGAAGGGGCGTGCGGAATTACGGGTGATTTTACCGTTAACGTTGAAATGCATGGTATCAATGCCGGTAAAATCCCGTCCCTCTTCAAGTGCGTCGAGCAATTCGAGGGTTGGGTATTCTCCTTCACCAATACAGATGGCGTCCACTCCTTCTTCTTCGATCATTTGGGGAAAGAAGGTGGGATGGGGACCTCCAAACAAAGAGAAACATTTATGAGCGGCTTTAATTTCATTGTTCACCTGGCGATAGCGGGGCATATGGCTTGTACAAGCTGAGTAGGCTACCACATCAGGTGATAAGGCTTTGATTTTTTCAACATAATCAGGGCCATCGTCAATATTAATGGCGGTGACTTTGTGGCCGGCTTCTTTAAGCACGGCTGAGATGTAACAGGCACCGAGCGGTTGATGGCTGAGAATGATATCGTCAAAAACGAATGTTAAATGCATAAGTCCGACCTCAGTCTATAAAATATTCACCTTATATTACAACAAAAAAGGGCATTTTATCAACCATAAAGTTGATAAAATTGATAAAATATATTTGTTTGAACGATTGTCCGTAAAATGTTGTGGATGTTTGCTTGCCAATTTTAGTCCAAATTTTCATATGTCTTGGTTCTTAAGGGCTATAAGTGTGTTAAAACAACCACTTATATATTATAATTTGCTTTAATCTATTTTACGCCAATTTAAAAGTATATTCCATTGTTGTTATTATAGGGCTAGAGGGTGATTTACGCTAATTCAATTGAATGGGATTCAGTTATTTATGCTGGATGATTCAGGGATTTTTTTGAAAAGAAATTGTTGAATTTACTTAAACTTATAATTGCCGCCATGTCATTAACCATTGGGAGTGAAATGGTCGGAGCCTTTCTGCTGCGATGGCTCCGAATACCATCGATGTTTCCCAAAGCTCTGGTTTGGGGGGTGGGACTGGTGGTGTTGACCTTTTTGTTGACGGGGTGTGGGATTGTAGGGTTGTATGTCCCCACAGTTATGTGGTTGCTGGTGATGGGATATTTTACAGCCGCATTAGTCCGAATCATACCTTTTTTGAAGCGATGGATACAATCCAAGCGGGAGAAAAAAGAAGAGAGTGATCTCTTTCAGGGGGCATATCAAGTTTGTGTGATTGTATTGTTGGCCGTATGTTTGCTGACGGTCCTTACGCCTGAAACCCGCCACGATCCATATGATTATCATTTAACCATTCCAACACTTTATCTGGTTCATGGGGGAATCGTTGAAATACCTTGGCATGTATTCAGTTATATGCCTAAAAATGGCGAAATGCTGTTTGGGTTGGGATTAGGAATTGGAAATGATTCAATCACGAAACTCATTCATTATATATTCGGGATTTATATATTGATCCTGATTGGATGGATGCTTAAAAGGTGCTTTTCTCGAGAGGCAGGCTGGATGGGGGCGGTCATGGTTATAACCTTGCCTCTTTATGGCTTTTTAGCCACATCTTCCTATATCGATTTAATTCGCTCGTTTTGGGAGTTGGCTGCTCTATTCACTTTGAGCATGATATGGGTATCAGAGGAAGAAAAAGAGAAAGTCGTATATCTGTATTTATCTGCCCTATTTGCTGGAATGGCAATGGGTACAAAATATGTGGCATGGCTGGTTTTTGGCTTACCCTACTTGGTATTATTCATCATAACTTTCAGCCGTTTTAAGCCAGTTTTATTGATGAAACACGTTTTTTGGGTGTTAATCGCTGGAGTGTTACCTGTTTTGAGTTGGCTGAGTTATAACGCAATCTGGACAGGTAATCCAATCTATCCGTTGTTACCTTCCATTTTTGGTATGCATATTCCCTCGGCAGAGGAAGCCTATACATTTTTCAGAAATCATGCACCGCAAACTGGCTCCATCTTATGGCCAAATGTTATATCGTTTGTATTGTCCCGATTTGGAAATTTGTTGCTGGAAGGGAATGCGTTGGTGTTGTTGGGGACGGTTGCAGTGATTTTGTATCCCTGGTGGTCTCGAAAAGAGATTGGGAATCATTGCCCTCGAGCCATTATGATTGGTCTTATTTTGTATGTGATTCTGTCTTCACTTTTGTTTTTTGTTGGCACCGCGAATGATGATGGGCGATTTTTCTTTTCCACCATGGTTTTGCTGGCGATTCCAACGACTTATTTATTATATGCTGTGCGGGATGAATTGCAGGATTTAAGCACGATCCAACGATATATATTGCCGGCAGTCATGCTTATCTTATTTACCAATGCCTTAACCTATCGCTTTGTTCAGCTGCAGGATCAGGGGGAAGCGATCATACCCATGATTACAGAGAGCCAGAGGGATGATTTTTTGGCTCGGCGATTTTATGACTACAATGCCATTCATTGGGGAAATGAGCATTTACCTGAAGATGCTTTTGTGTTGGGGATAGGTTATCCCTTACGGCGAAATCATATCTCAGGGATCAAAAAAGGGTATATTCCTTTTTTACAGGAGCTACCCGCAAGGGCAGATTCAAAGACCTTGGCAAAACACCTTCAGGAAGCGGGAGTTACACATATTATTAAACCTTATCCTTTTGATAAGAATGTTCTGGATTTCTCCATTTTGGAGCCGGATTATCTCAAGCCTGTTTATCGGCATCGACGAACCTCGATTTATAAACTCATTGAACCCCAAAAGCCTGAAAACCAATGAATAATAATGATCGCCGTTGGTTGTTGATTCGGCATGGAGCCATCGGGGATACGATTTTACTCTCGCCTCTAGTCCAAGCCATTCGAAAGAACGAATCTGGAGGAGCCTGGATTGAATTAGCAGGGAATGAGGAACGGCTTGCTTTGCTTAAAGGGGAACGATTGGCGGACCGAGTCCGTTCAACAGAACGTTTGAATTTCAGTTGCCTATATGATAAGTCAGCGCCAATTCCAGATGAGTTAAAGTGTTTTTTTACCCAATTTGATATCATTGTGATGTATTCCAACATAGCTGAACCAAAGAATCTGAAATCTCGCATTTGCTCTCGCAATGATCAGATAGTGCGGATTTGGCCTGCATTGCCTAACGAACATCACCCAAGGATGCATATAATCGATTTTTATGCAAAAGCAGTTGAGGATATTCTGCCTGCGAATGAAATGCCTTTGCCTTTTATTGAGCTGTCGGATGAAGAAATATCACGTGCAAAATCTCAATTGATAGGCAATGGGGTGGATCTATCATCTTTTTTTGTTCTTGCGTTGCATCCAGGGGCTGGAAGTGAAAGCAAACGTGCGCCAATTCACCGGTTTGTGGAGATTGTTGAATATTTTCAACAGCGATGGCCTGTTTTTTTGTTATTGTCAGAAGGTCCAGCAGATGGTGATGCTGTTGGGGCGTTGATGTATGAGTTGAAGGGTATTCCTTTGATGCGTTTAAAGGATAAACCATTGAGGGAATTGGCCGGTTGTATACAGCAGGCTAACTTATTTGTGGGTAATGATAGTGGAATTGCCCACATGGCGGCCGCTGTGGGATGTCCTACGGTGGTGTTTTTTGTGTGTTCGGAACCTGACATATGG
Organism: uncultured bacterium; assembly: GCA_964517495.1. Taxonomy (GTDB): domain Bacteria; phylum Hinthialibacterota; class Hinthialibacteria; order Hinthialibacterales; family Hinthialibacteraceae; genus CAZFER01. The sequence continues at coordinate 21,159 of CAZFER010000020.1, forward strand.
GCTCCTTTAGGCAACCATGTGCGCATTGTGGAGTTGTCGTGAATCCATTTCTTCTTCTGAAATATCAAGGGAACTCAGGAAAACATGGGGAACTGATGATTTAAACGCTCCATAACCCGAACCGGGATGGGTGAACAATTTTTCAGAATATTTGTGTTGTACAATTATGGCCGTATTGAAAGATTTTCTCCTTTCATGATATATTTCCAAGCATAAATTCTTTATGGTACGATTTTCACATTCAAATGATAATCGAATGAACTGAGCGATAGTACTGGTGAATTAGGCGTTTAAAGTGCTCTGGATTGTCATGAGGTGCGTTTGCGATTGGAGAAAGATAAAGATAAAATGTTTTAAGATGAGACGTTGTATTGCTATAATGTCAATATTGTTATAATCTTACCAAAGAATGTAAAATCAACTAGAACGGAATTATAAAACGCTGATTTTCCAATTTATAGAGATTTATTAGGTTATATGGTTAAGGTCGTCTTTCATCTAACCGATGAATTGATTAATGAATAGGTGAAATAATGGCAGATGCAAAACTAACAGGTGCCGCGACAGGGGCGTTTACGGCTCGGGCTGGTTCCATATTAATCCGTGAAGGAGAAATGGGACGTTGTGCCTACTTATTGTTGTCTGGCCGGTTGCAGGTGGTTCGGGAACGCGACCGTGATACGATTATATTAGGTGATGTTGAACCTGTCGATATTGTGGGCGAGTTGGCCATATTCGATGAAATGCCGCGCTCGGCTACAGTTGTCGTTTTAGAGGATTCCCACCTGGTGGAATTGAATAAATTCAAATTAAAAGCGCTGCTTCGGCGTTCGCCAACGATAGCCGAAACGGTCATTAAGTTGTTGTGTAATAAATTGCGTGATGCCGCCAATCGATTGGAGCGGTCCCATTTGCAAGAGGAGTATCGATCCAAATACTCTTTTGATTAAATTTCCTATCCCACTCGATCATTCCTTGTTTTTTTCCTATGATGAATACGAAGTGTGATTCATTGTGAAATATTTTTAATTGCTAAGGTGACTATAACATTGATTTCTTCCTGAGTAGTGGGTAGATGAAAATTGTCTTTGGAAAGAACAAATTTGTATAAAAGGAGGCATGCGAGCATGAAAGATTCAAATGTTACGACTTCCCGGCGTTCGATGTTAAAGCGTTCGGCATTAACAGCAACCGGGATGACCTTGGGATTAGGTGCGGTTCAACCTTCCCATGTTATTGGAGCCAATGAAAAAATTAGAATGGGCTTTATCGGAGTGGGAAACCGGGGCAGCCAGTTGTTGAATAGTTTTATGAAGAATGATGATGTGGAGGTGGTTGCCTTATGCGATGTGTATGATCCTTATTTAACCAGGGATGGTTCAGAAGTGGATAAGGAATTGCTGGAGGCACTTGGGGGGCGAATTCCCCGATTGGGTGAAGAAATACCTGGTGATGTGGGGCGTTATAAGGATTTCCGACGGGTGTTGGATCGAAAAGATGTGGATGCGGTATGTATAGCCACTCCGGATCATTGGCACGCCGTTCAAACCATCATGTCATTGGAAGCGGGGAAGGATGTTTATGTTGAAAAGCCGTTATCTATCACCATCCACGAGGGGCGGGAGATGGTGAAGGCTGCTGCAAAGACGGATCGAGTAGTTCAGGTGGGGCTGCATCGGCGTTCATCTCGGATGTATGCGAAATTGGCTGAAATTGTGCAAAATGATGCCATCGGGATTGTATCGACGGCGCGGGCGTTTCGAGTCAGTAATATGTATCCCCATGGAATTGGAGAGTATAAACCCAGAAAACCGATTAAGGGATTGGATTGGGATATGTGGTTAGGGCCGCGTGCTGAGCGGGATTACAAACAGAATATCACACCTTATAAGTTCCGCTGGTGGGGCTCGTATTCATCACAGGTGGCAAATTGGGGAGTGCATTATTGTGATGCGATTCGGTGGGTATTGAATGAACAGGCACCAGTTTCCATTTCGGCACATGGTACAAAAGTTGGTTATGAAGATGATCGTACTGTTCCAACCACCATGCAAGTTATTTTTGAGATGCCTTCGGGGGCGTTAGTGATTTTTGGACAATATGAAGCCAGTGGCGGACCTGCAATTTTGGAAGGTGAGATTGAATTTCGAGGTACGCTGGGGAACCTTTATTCACAAACCAGTGGCCGTGGATACAAAATTTTACCTACTGGTGGCGGGCAGTTTCAAGAACGAGACAAATTGATTGAGCCAGTCGAAGAGGGACGTATCGATGGTGATTTAACCGATCAACACGTTCGTAATTTTCTTGATTGTGTTCATTCAAGGGATACTTGCAACTGCGATCTGGAGACTGGCCATCGATCAACGACATTTGCGTTGCTGGCCAATATCGCTCTGGAAACCCGATCGCGGCTGGAATGGGATGCAAAAGAAGAGCGGATTGTTAATAATAAAGAGGCTAATGAGCTTCTACATTACGAATACCGGAAACCTTGGAATTTAGGCTGAATATTCAGTTTGAAGATTCCTTTATTGGAAACAAAAGGGGCAGCTATACACGCTGCCCCTTTTTTTTAATCGAGATTGGATTAATTGTTCTAATCTGCCATTCCTTCAGCGGGAATGGCTGTGGCGGTGGATATAGTGGGTGAATTTTTGTATTTCCAGTATACCACGCAGAGGAAGATGGTTTCAATAAGCAAATAACCGATTACGTACTTTCCTCCGCCGGATCCAAAACCATAGCTGTGTAGCCCTGCCGATAATACGAAGTTGACGCCATACCAGGTCATTAGGATAAGCCAGAAGCCCAAAATGGAACAAACTGCAGTACCAAAGTCTCGCAGCCAGCCCGTGTAGCGGGCGTGAAGGATAGCCAAATAGCCGAGTAATGAAATCAATGCCCAGGTTTCTTTGGGATCCCATCCCCAAAAGCGTCCCCAGGATTCAGCGGCCCATACGCCACCAAGAATGGTGCCTGCCGCCAAAAGAATGACGCCCACTTGAAGAACGCGATATATGAATAGGCTGAGTTCTTTCAGAATATCATTTCGATGGGGGAAGTAAAAATATACTCCCAAAACCACATGGGCTAATCCCATGGCTAATGCAAACACGCTGTAACTTAAGGTGATAGTTAATACGTGTACGATCAGCCAATAATTACTGCGCAAAACGGGAACGAGAGGTTCGATGTTGGGGTCGAAGGGCAGGATATCTGCCAGGATGAGCATACCAACACCAAGAAATGAGGAGATGGTAAGGAACCAGCGTCTTCGATAGATGGCCTCGAAGATCAGGGCGGTTAGGATGATACCCCAACCGACAAAGATGACGGATTCGTACATGTTTGAAACGGGGGGGCGTCCAGAGACCAAACTGCGAAGCAATAAGCCCAGGGTATGGTAATAGAAGCCGATAATAAAGACGCCAAAGGCGGACCAATAAAGATATTTATTGGTGTAAAAGAATGAGATAAGAAACATAAAGAACGCAATTAAATAAAAGATCCAGGATGATAAAAATGGACGTGAATGGTTGTAATAGATTTCACGGCTGATCTGGGTTCTGTCGGGATAGTATTGCGGATTCAAGGCGGCCAACTGGGCTTTCAATTCACGGCCAGTTTGTGCAAATGTCTGGGGATCTTTTGATTTTACTGCTGCGATTAGTTGTTGGAAATTTGTTTTCAGTTCGGAATGGGTTTCTTGTGAGTATCCTTTTGGATCGGTGATACTGAACCAGCCGTGTTCTTCTTCAGACATCCCTTCAGGAGGTGGTACCAATTTAAGGCCTACACCGCTGATGATATCTTCGAATAGCATGAGTTGGTGCCATATATCAGCGATCTCACGATCGAAGCGGTTTAGTTTTTCTTGATTCTCTGATTTTTGAAATACTTTTTGTGCGAATTGCCGAATGAGTTGATTTGAGTTGAGTTCATTGTAGGAGAAAAAATTCTTTTCTGTGGAAAGCCCCAAGCTTTCTTTGACTGGCATGTAATCAATTCGAATGAGATTATCATTCATACATTGGGGAAAGGCGATCATGGAGAGGAAAAAGCCGACAGGATCATTTTTTTCATAATTCCAACGGCCCGTGAGAGTTTTGATCGATTCACCTGCATATGTGTCCAGTGGTTTTTTTCGTCCATCTTCCAGAACGGCTATATCACGAACGATATCATAGTCGAGGTTTTCAGGTACTTCGAGTGCGCATACCGAAAGAGTTCCAATAAGGGTTAGAATCAGACTTATGGAGAAGCGGTGCATGGGTTTGCTCCTTATGAATATTGGACCGAACGGCGACGGCCATATTTTTTTGAGAAGAATATTATAATCATGCCAATGATCATTACGATTGAACCAATATAAATAATTGGAGTTCCAGGGGCACGGGCCACGCTGAAGATGGATATGTCCGGTTCACCATTTTTCCCTTCAATGTAACTTGATTGATACACCAGGAAATCATCATGACCTAAGGGATGATTCATGTAAACGAGTTGATCCTGATTGATATTCTCTTCAGGGTCGATTAATTGTACTTTACTTTGAAAACGCTGCGGGCGATTGGTTCCTGGATAGCGGGGAGCTTGGAAGTCAATCAATTTAATTGTAAAGCCCAAGGGATAGCGTTTTTGACCAAATTCAACGATGCATTGGTCACCACCCACATTGAGTGTTCGGGGATTGTTGTAGAAAACATAACTTTCTCGGGAATCGCCATTATGTTCCAACCGGACTTGTACCGCGGGATTGTTGTGAGGGCCTTTGGTGTTCATTCCTGCGTCGTAAAATTCCTGGACCAAACGCGCATTGGGTTTTAATTCCTCGACTTGCATCATGAAATTACCCCAACTGGTATTGAAGGGAGTCCCGAGTGCAATAGTGCCGGTGGCAAATTGACCGCTCTGGTTTGAAACGCGGTAATGGAGATCTTCTTGTGGATCGATGTATAAATCCAACTGATTGTTGCGCCGGTCTGATTGGTTTGCTGAGGCGGAATCGACCGTATAGTTGAACTTTAATTTAAGGCCACTGGTGTTTTCTGAACCGCCATGCATGGATTCAACTTCCGGAAATAGAGAGAATGCAATATGGTTCTCCGCTCCGGAAGGGCCTTTTAAAGTTGCTCTTACAGCGGGATTCATCGGTCCGCTTTGGTTGTTGACCAAGGCGCCTTCTCTCACAGTTGCTCGTGGAAGAAAATCAGTGACGTTAAGTGAATAAGTGGCTTCATCGATGCTGAATTGTGCGGATTGATTTAACACATCACTTAATGCTACTTTGAAAACTTCTTCGTCCGCTTCGTTTAGGATGATCAACTCACCTTTATTTGTATCTGATTGGGTGGACGAAGAGGTTGGGGGAGTGAATTTTTCTTGCAATTCGGCTTGGGAATCCACTTTACTGAATGTAATTCGTGCGCCTTGCAGGTTCAGTATTCCTGAACGTGGGTGGTCAGATAATAACCATTCATCCAAAGCAGCATGAGTATGTCCGGATTGGGAAATGGTAAAGTGAACGGCATACTGACCTGGAGGACCATCCTCGGTAACACGCATTCTTGAGCGTGGATTGGAAAGATAATCAATGACATAGCATTCCAAACCGGTTTCACCGATGGGATAGCGAATCTCTTTGCCTTTTGGTATTTCACTGTGTTGGAACCAGGGATCAAATGTTTCACGGACATTTAAGCGTGGCATTGAAACAGCGAGTACGTTATCACTCAAAAGCATTTCATTAGATTGTTCATTTTCCTGAAGGATTAACTGGCCTTCAACTCCGAATTTACGGGTCATTGCTGAACCAAAAAGAATAATCAGAATTCCCAGGTGAGTGATTAAAAAGCCAACATGGTGTTTTTTCCATGGGTAACGGCTTATGGCCGAAAAGGCAACGTTGATACCGAGGAAGAACAGAAAAACATCAAACCATACGGTTTTATAGATGTCACGTTGAGCCGCCGGCGTTCCATGTTCTGATTCATAGAAGGTGGCCCAGCTAAGCAGAACCCCAAAAAATATGATGAGAATGACGGCTAGTTTGATGGATGATAAAAAATCGAATATTTTTTTTATAATTGAAATCACGATTGCTTTTAAATTACCTTACCTTATTGTTGAATTGTTTGAGGATAGTACTTATGATTTGTTTCTAGGAAAGTATAGCGAACTTCATGATAAAACCCAAGTTGTAAATATCTAATCATTTTAGTCATTTTAGTCTGGTTTCAAGGGATGAGATTGTGCCTCATATTTGGTCTTATAGTGATAATGCCCTAAGAGGATATGGAATCTTCAAGCGTAAATTGTTTCAGGCTTTAGAGGCATGCGGGTGGGATGCTTCGTTGGCTATCTCTCCATTGTTGGATCCAGAAACGAAACCTTATTTTAGGAAGCACTTTTTTGAATCCGGATGTGATTGGATATTGTTGATCAATCAAACCGCATCCCAGTTTTATGAGTATTTGGATATCCCAGCATATCAACGTCCCTTGCCACAGAATAAAATAGTCTGGTTTTTGGATGATCCCTCCTTTTTTATAGATCGCCCTTTTGAATCGAATGAATATGTGTTTTCGTTTGATGAAACCTATCTTAAGGTTTTGAAGGAACATCATGCAACTCACTATGGGATTTTGCCATTAGCGGCGGATATGGAAATTGAGGGCCAGTATGACAAGAAATGGGCATGTGATGTATGTTTTGTGGGTGGTGTGATTGACCAATCGGAAAAGAGGAACCAACTTTCACCAGATATGCAGCGATATGTTGATCGATTAGTTGAACTTAAATTGCAGAATCGGGAAAAGTCCTTTCATCAATTGGCTTTGGAGTATCCAATAGAAGCGGGGAAATGTATCTCGATATCCCCACAGGTGGCTCATTATTTGTATTGGGAAGCCAACAATCGCTATCGTTTGGAAACGGTAAAATCGTTGGAAGATTTTGATATTCGTATTTATGGTTCTGATGATTGGCAGAATTTATTAAAAGGCACATCGCTTGAAAATCAGTTTTTCGGTTCTATTGATCCGATGAATGAACTGCCCCATCTATTCGCATCAGCCAAAATCAACCTCAATATTCATAGTATTCAATGCCGGGGGAGTTTGAATCAGCGCGATTTTAATGCTCCTTTGGCCGGCGGTTTTTTACTTTCCGATTGGGTACCAGCGGCTGGGCGCTTTTTTAAATCGGGTGTTGAAGCGATATATTGGAGTGATTTTAAAGATTTTCGCCGTAAAGTGGCTTATTACCTTGAGAATGAAGATGAAAGACATGATGTGATCGAGAAGGGTAAAATGCGTGTTCGGCAAGATCATCTCTATGAAAAACGAGTGATTCAACTGCTTAAAACTCTCGAAACCCGGATTTAAGACAATCTTTATCAATCTTACCTGAAAATATTCATTTTTCTCCGTCTTTTTGGATGGAACTTACGTTATCAAACTATAGAAACTCATTTAGTGTACCGGTCAAACAGAATGTTGCTAACCGATGAACAATTACTGGTGGAAAGCGGGAGAGGTTCACTGCCTTCTTTTGAGTTGGTTATTGAATAGTTTTTATGTGTTCGAGAAACTTTTGGGGACCGATGTACTCGTTAATTCTTTTATCATCGAGCCGATTGCCTTGTGAATCATAAAATACGATAAGGGGAAGGCCAGCAATGTTGTATTCTTTCTTGATCTTTTGGTCAGATTGGTTATCTTCTGTCAGGTCAATTTTAATGTTGACATAGTTTTTTAAGGCTTCACCTACTGCTTCATCTGTATAGGTATAGGCGTCTAATTTTTTACATTCCACGCACCAGTCCGCGTAAAAATCGATCATGACAGGCCGGTTTTGTTCTTGGGCCAGGGTTAAACCTCGTTCGAGGTCTTCTTTTATCCAATTCACTTTGCTTTCGCCAACGGCATATGGACTGCTGACACCTACATATAAGGCAACAACACAGAGCAAGACACCCAGCGCTTTTTTGATTTTGATATTCATATTTGGGGTGTGGAATGAAAGATGCAGTGCGCCCAGAATGATACCAATGATGAATAGAATGGACGTGACAAGATAGGTGATCCATGAATTGACCAAGGGAGTGCGCAGAAAGGCGAAAATGTCTTTGAGGTAATATAATGCGAATGCGAATAAGATTATCGCAAAAAGATTTTTTACACCTTCCATCCATTGGCCGGATTTTGGCAAATTGTTGATTAAGCCGGAAAAAGTTCCCACTATAAGGAATAATGTGCCTAAGCCGAATGCATACACAAAAAGAAGCGAAAAACCAAAAGCGGGATTTGCCTGTTGAGCGACAAACAGTAACAAAGAGAAGAGAAATGGGCCAGTACATGGTGCCGCAATAACCCCAGCCACCAAGCCCATAAGGAATGCGCTTAGATATCCTTTACCGCCCACCATGCTTAGTTTGCCTTGCCAGCTTGAGGGTAGCCGAATTTCAAAGGCGCCCAGCATTGAAATCCCCATCACAATAAAAAAGAGGGAAATGGGAATAATAACAAGAGGATTGCTCATAAACTGTCCGAAGACGGCGCCGGTGCGAGCGGCAAAATAGCCTAGGGATGAATACATGACAACGATCCCCATGACATACGTTAGTGCCAAGGAGAAAGCAACTAATTTGCTTTTTGCTTCGCGAGCGCCAAAAATACTGACTGTGATTGGGATTAAGGGGAAAACGCAGGGGGTTAAGCTTGTCAGGATGCCAAAGCCGAAACAGGCTAGATAAGCCCATAAATAACCTTTGGATAGCATCGATTCGAAACCAGAATCTTCTCCAGAGGTGGTTTGAGATTGCATTGTGGATGTACCGCTGGTTGAATCCATCGAAGTGTTATTGATTGATTGACTAACTGGTTTGCCAGATCCCTCCACGATGGTGAGGTCTAGTGTAAATTCTTTTTTCTGAGGGAGATAGCAAACATTGGGGGAACGGGAGCAGCCTTGATAACGGAGGTTTACAATGATGGTTTGTTTTCCCAAAGGTGCATCATGGGCGATTTGCAAAGGAATGTGATATTTAACGGTTCCTTCATATATTCCCACTTCTTTTTTTTCGATGGGATCGAATTTCATTTTTTCTTTTGGGAAAACAGGTTCACCGGATAATATTCCTTGGGGGGCATCAAGCGAAAACTCAGTGCGTTTTTTGTAAGTGTAATGTTCAGGGGCTGCTTCGAGGGTTATTTCAATTTGCAAGGTAGTACCTTGAGGTGCTTGTGTTGCTGAAAGGAGAGCATACCAGGCAAACCGTTGATCCATGGTTAATTTGGGTTTTTCACCAAATGACTGAGGATCGTTTAAGTTTCCTCCCAGGGATTGAGGATTGGCATTTGGAATCAATAAGGTGAGGAAAATAGATATTATTAATAAACTTAGAAAAGTTTGGATGTGTTTCATTTTGATATCTCTATATAAATAAGGGTGATAGAAGTTCCGTGTAATCGTTTTTTCGCTGATTTAATCAATCTAATTGTAATAGTATCCAATTTTCCAGATGATGCAACTTTTTGAATTAAAAAGTGCTTGTTGATGTGAGTTGAAGAAATACACGTGTTGGATTCAATGATTGATTGGTAAGTTGGTTTTTTATGGATTCGATCGATTGTTTTGAATAAGGAGGAGAAATTTGGGTTGTGATAGATGAGATTGAGTTCAACTCACTTTCATCATCGGTTAGAGTAAAAGATTTATCCCTTAATAGTTGATAATCCAATCCGATTGAAGATGTTGTTGTGGTTTTGAATGATTGGATATAGGCTGATAAGGCCTTCAGGTTATTGGATGTTGTGGAAAGAGAGATGGAAATTTCCATGTCATTGAGATAGGAGATAATTTGGTTAAGTGCTTGATCCTGGATTTTGAATGAATCCGCAGACCAATTTAAAAGAGACAAGCGGACATGTTCCACATCGGTGAAGGCTGCCATGTCAGTCCACCCGTTTATGTTTGAAATTTCATGTTGGAGGTCTTCTTCATTTTTGTTTAAATCGAAGGGAATGAAAAAAGAAGCAAAACGGAATTTTTGATGGGCAGCGGTTTCGATAATTCGATCAATATCCTCAATTAATGGATTATCGTGTACCATTCCAGGGAATCCAGCCCGTTTGGCGGGGAATTCCAAAAGCCTTTCAGAATCTTTCAGATTCAGTTGATTACTGATTTCTTCCAGTTTTTTATACCATGCGGGATCGGATGGATTTTCTGGAGGGTGGGGCGCTAAAATGAATTTTACCGAATCCATTTTATGTATCCTATTATAAAGTGATTGGAGTTTCTGTTTGAATTATTTAGTGAAACGCTATAAAGTTATGAAAGAAGGATATTTAAATAAAGTCAAGCGGATTGTTATCAGGAAGGATTTGAATTGATAAAATGAGTGATATACAAACTTATCCATAGCTCATTTCTCATGGTATGGTAAAATAGAAAGAGAACAAATTAAGGTTGATGGCGGGTGAAAAGGTCAGGAGGGAATCGATGTATAAGTCGATATTATTATGTGTGGACGCATCCCATTACAGTGAAGTGTGTACGCGATATGCCCTTGAATATGCGAAGATGCTGGGGGCGCATGTTAAAGTGATTAGCGTGGTGGATCATAAAGAATTTGCTATTGTTTATCCTTATTATTATCCCACCGCGGATTTTCCACCTGTTTTCGATGAGAGTGTTTTTGAGCAGAATGAAATTATTGCCAAGCAAAGGGAACGAGCTGAAGACGTTTTAAAACGTATAGAATCTGAATGCCAAAAAATGGGTATTCCCAACCGGCAAGAGGTTCGGGAAGGGATTGTACCTGAAACAATATTGGAAGAAGCGAAGTCATGTGACTTGATGTTTCTGGGTCAACGCGGAATTGGAGCTGAATTTGGCTCTGGTCTTTTAGGTTCAACGATTGAAAATGTTGTGCGGCGCTCTGATATTCCTGTGATTGTTACCCCACGAACATATAGAAATATGCAAAAAATTCTGGTGTGTTTTGACGGGAGTGAATATTCCGTTAAGACATTGCGGTCGGTGACTCATCTTTGTGCTTCGTGTTCAGAAACCGAAGTAACTCTTAAATTATTGGTCGTTCATGATGATGAAAACGAAGCCCGGAACGTGGCAGAGAATGCATTGGAATACCTGGAGGCTTATAATTTGAGGGATACTCTTTTGATACGAAAAGGTGAGCCTTCGACGGTTATTGTTGAAACAGTAAAAGCGGAGGACGCTGATCTAGTTGCAATGGGAGCATACGGGCATAGCCGGGTGAGGGAATTGGTATTGGGAAGCACAACCGAGATGGTATTGCGCAATATTAATCGAGCTGTCTTGTTACAGCATTAAATGAATGTAACGTGTCAGCAATATGAAGTGGAAATGGAGTGAAAACTTATTGTATTTGATTTACCTTAAGTTATATTGACTATATTAATATAAAGGATTAAGTATGCGACACTTGTTATTCTGTTTTTTATTTTTCACTTTTTTCTGGTGCAATATTACTCCCTGTTATGCACAGGAAAATCTGGAACAGCTGCGGGTTGAGGCTCAATCTGCATTAGCCGGGGGAGATTACATCACTGCAGAATATAATTTTCAGAGGATGCTTGATTCTGAAGAGTGGGAAGCCTATCCGGATAAAATCAACGTTTTAACGCAGTTGGGGATTTTAGAGGAATCGCAAGGACGATTTGAGCAAGCTGCCAGTTATTATGAACGGGCATTGGAACGTACGCCGGTCAATGAGAATAATTCCATTGCCCTGCGGATGAATTATTATGCTCAACGGTATGCAGAATGTTTGGAACGGGCGGGTTTTTATCAAAAAGCAGAGAAGGTCTACTGGGATTTGTATGAGAATGCAGATAAGACAAACAAGACAATTATGCTTCGCCGGCTGATTGATAATTATGCCTTTCAACAGCTTACTCAAGAGGAAATAAAGCGGTTAGAGGATATTATTATTCCTCAGTATCAAGATTTATTAGGGTGGGAATTGGCTGATTTGCTTCGATTGCAAGGAAAAATGGAGCGAAGCCTTGAATTGTATGAACTTTTGTGGCCTCGCCAAATAAGCCGTGCATTCAAATCAGTGGATGCCATGGCGGAAGTATATGGTTCTCTTAACCAATTGGATTCATTGATTGATCGACTGCAAGATCGCCGGCAGAATAGTGGATCACCCTACAATTTTCTTTTGCTAGAAATCAAGCTTCTTCAATCGGCAGGAGAACATAAAAAAGCGTTGGATACCCTTAATGGATTTCTTGAAGCCGACACGTTTACTGCCTATGAAGATAAAATCGCTCAACTCATTGGTCAGGCACCGATTGAGATACTGGATGTTTGGGTGGATTTGGTGGAAGAGTTAAATAGTGAATCTGAAGCCATTGATATGATGAAAAGTGTGGTGAAATTTTTGCCATTGGATGTTTCGCGAAGGGAAATCCTCAGCCAAATGCTTTATAACGCTGGCCGAGTGGATGAAGCCATCCAGTTATGGGAGGAGTGGGTTGAATTACAGCCGAAAAATCCCCTGGCAGTTTTTAAAGCCGCAGAAAAGATTCATGCATTAGGGGAAGAAGAGAAAGCCAAAAAGATATTGGAAAGTGGACAAGCGGAAAGGCCTCCTGCGCTTGCAGCACGCGAGGGAGATATGGCCTTGAGCCTTGGTTTGTTTGATCAGGCGTTTGCAGCCTTTGAGATCGCGGTTGCCTCGGGTGGAGTAAAACCCAATGCGGTGACACAATTAATCGAGCGATATGCTGATAGAAATCCTGACCCAAAACCTCTAGTTAGTGCGTTAATTGAGGGGGCAACAGGAAAGAACTATACGAATGTACCGGAATGGATTCGAACACCTTTATTGGATTTGGGTGTTAAGCACTATTTCAAAAATGAGTTGGATTCAATTGCCAGGCAGGATAATTCGGGATTGTGGAAAATTCATTTAGCCCGGGCTGCTGAAAAGCAGGGTGATCGTGACTGGGCCATTGATTTATTGCAATCGGTTACAGAGGCTAGTCAATACCACAATACGGCGAAACGTGAGCTGGCGCATATCTTAAGTGAAGATCAACTTATTCCATCACAGAAGGAGGCCGCTGAATTGTTGGAACCGTCGTTATCAATGGTGTTGGATACCACGAGGCCAGTTCCTCTCTCGACAGTGCTGGTAGATCGATTAATGAATTATGCGAATATTCAATTACAAGCGTTTCAGCCAGCCAAGGCTTTGACGGCTTTGCATCGCATTGAAACATCGTCAGCGACACTTGATAGGCCGTTATCGAGTAGTGAGCAGGATCGATTGAGATTTTTGCGAGGAAAGGCCTTGCTTGAGTTTTCATCCATTGAACCAGCGATTAATTTATTGGAATCTGTTCAAGATCAACCTCAATTAACAGAGGCCAAATACCTTTTGGCTCGAACCTATTTGGCTCAAAATGAAGTTGAAAAAGGAATGGCTTATTTACGGGAGATTGTTGAAAACCGGAAATATTGGCAGCGTGCAAATGATGCCCTGGAATTACTTTCTGCATTGGAACCATTGGTTGGGGAATCCCTGGATTTGTTTTGTCAAGCACAACTTTATATGTTGCAAGGCAGAATGGAGGATGCCGTGCCAGTGTTGCGTCAATTGGCCGTCAATGAGTATGGAAATGATTCGGAAGAATGGGCACGGTATACCATTGGTAAGATGATGCAGATCAGTGGTGATCAACAATCGGCAATGGATGAATTGAAAAGGTTAAAGGTCGATGTTGATCATCCTGTGATTCAGGGCATGGTTGAATTAGAATTGTTACAGTTAACGCAACCATCCGGTGATACGATTGAAAATATGACACGTTACCAGGAATTGCTTATTGATTTTTCTGATACGGTTTTTTCTGATTTAGCCCGGTTGGAAATGCAACGATCACGGACTTTGGAGCAATAGATGAACGAACAAATAACAACGCTTGATACTCACAAACTAAAATATGGGAAACATCATGAACCGGTGGAGACCCGGGGGGTTCTTTTCGGATTGCATTTATGGGAACTTGTGGCATTGGGAGTATCCTTCATTTTGTTGATTGGGGTTGCGATGCCTTATTATTTTGATGCGTTGGCAACGTTGCGGGGAAGAGAATGTTCCAACCGGTTGACGTTAGTGGCCAATTGTCTGGCTTATTTAGCCGAAGAGAACGGCACTAAACCAGGTGAGCAGATTTGTCATGAATTTCAACTTAATGAATTGCTTGAGCGAGTACAGGGTGGAGAACTCATCCGTTTTGATCAAAAGTCCCCCCCTTACTTTAAAGTGGGTGCTGAACCTGATTGTGTTGATGTGGGGGATCATACTTATTATCTCCGATTGGGAGAGGATGGTAAAATTATTCCTCCGACGTGTTCACTTGCAGAAGGGGAAGAGGGAGAGCGTAATCGACGGCGTGGGTTGCATGTGTGTGACATGGAACAGGTTAATGGCAAACTTGAATTACCAGAATCTTAAAGATTATTGATGTATCGCCTTTCATCTCAAATTCACTTCACTAGGAACTATCTATATGGCAACGGTATTGATCGCGGATGATGAACCCAAAATGCGAAAGATACTCTCCCTTTCGCTAATGGAGGATGGCCATGATCTATTGGAAGCCAAAGATGCCGAAGAAGCGGCTCAAATCATCAAAACCACCCCGCTGAGTTTGGTTATAACCGATTTAAGGATGCCGGGAGGTGGTGGGATGGCGGTTCTCCAAGCGGTCAGAAGCATGAGTCATTACATCCCGGTAATTATTCTGACTGCATATGGAACGATTGAAAATGCCGTTGAAGCATTAAAAAACGGGGCTCATGATTATTTATTAAAACCGTGTGATCTCGATGAGATCAGGATGGCGGCCAACAAAGCGATTCAAGTTCAGCATTTGGAACTGGAAAATATCTATTTAAGAAATGAGTTGTATGGCCGCTCGGGAGAAGGGGAGCTGGTTGGGAAGAATCCCAGCATGTTGAATATTTTTGAGTTAGTGCATCGAGTGGCTGGAGGAGACGGTGTTATTTTAATCGTGGGTGAAAGCGGGACCGGCAAGGAATCGATTGCCCGTGCCATCCATCAAAAAAGTTCACGGCGTGACCGGTCATTCATTACCGCTCAATGTACAGGGACACCAGCGGATCTGCTTGATATTGAACTATTCGGGGCTTTGCATAGTTTGAAATCCCATCCCACCTTACCGGCATCGGGAAAGTTCGAACTAGCAGAAGGGGGAACCTTATTTTTGGATGAGATCGGTGATTTACCTATACGATTGCAGGGTAAATTACTGCGCGCGATCGAGGAAAAAGTGGTTGAACCCGTAGGGGGAACCCAACCTAAAAAAGTCGATGTAAGAATAGTAGCGGCTACCAGTTACAATTTGGAAGAACGAGTCCGGGAGCAGACTTTTCGTTCTGATTTGTATTTTCGTTTGAATATGATTCCAATTGTGTTGCCGCCTTTAAGGGAGCGAAAAGAGGATATTCCTTTGTTGATTAAGCATTTTCTTCGAGTCAAAGGAAGGGGACGTGAACCAATAACGTTTCAGCCTGAGGATATTGAAACGTTGATGCGATATCATTGGCCGGGGAACTTGCGTGAGTTGGAAAATGTGGTTGAACGAGCGATTGTGCTGGAAACCAGTGATGTAAAAGTGTTGCTACCCTCCCTTCATACATCGTTAGCGCCTTCTCCCCAATTGGGTGTCTATCAAAAAGAACTGTTAAATAAAAATTATAAGGAAGCCAAGCGTTTTGTGTTGGACGAGTTTGAAATCCATTATTTTAGTAATTTACTCCGCCGAACCAGCGGGAATATCTCAAAGGCGGCCCAATTGGCCAATGTTCATCGTAAGAACCTACATGTCAAACTATCTGAGCTTGGAATTGATCCCCGGCAATTCATGAATCAGGATGGATTGGAAGGGGATGAGGAAGAGATAGCAGAATAAAAAGGAACGGCGGGTTGAACTAATCATCCCGCCGTTTTTAAGAACTTAATGATTCACCAAATTATTTAAGTGGTAGTTTTACAGGTTTACCGGTTTTGGCTGATTTGTAAACAGCGAGAATGATTTCGAGTGGTTTGCGTCCATCATCGCCGGTGATCATGGGTTCGCGATCTTCAATAATGGCTTGGCAAAAGTCAGTAAGTTGGGCGATATGCCCCTCATTGGAGATCGCCTGGGCGTCAGCCGCGCCACTGCCCCGATCGGCTGCTTCAATCACTTCGGCTTTTTTTTCACCTTTTAATTCACGCAGAACCACTCTGTTTTTCTCAACCATAATGGTTCCATTCGTTCCTGAAATTTCAAGGCGTTCGTCAACACCAGGGTATACGGCGGTTGAGGCGATAATGGTTCCCAGCGCACCATTTTTGAATTTTAACAAAGCATGTGCAATGTCTTCCACTTCGATATTTTTATGAGCGGCTAATGTGGTTTGTGCGAATACATTAACCACATCATTTCCCATCACCCATTGCAGGCAATCGACGGTATGAACACTTTGGTTCATCAGGCAGCCACCGCCATCCAATTTCCAAGTACCTCGCCAACCACCGCTATCGTAATATTCCTGAGAGCGGTACCACTTGATAAACGCATCTCCCAGAATGATGTCTCCCAATTTCCCTGATTCGATAGCTTCTTTTAATTCCTTAACACCTGGGTCCCATCGGCGTTGTGAAATGACACCCAACTTCACATTATTCTCTTTGCAGGCCTCGATCATTTTATCTGCTTTTTCGAGGGTGACTTCGATGGGTTTTTCGGTCAGGACGTGTTTATTGTATTTGGCAGCACGTACGGTGATATCACCATGCAGACCGCTGGGAGTACCCAAAGTAACTGCATCGATGTCTTTTCGTTTCATCAAGTCGGTAGGATTTTGATAGGCTTTGACGTTAAATTTATCCTCGGCTTTTTTTAAGTTGGGGACTTTTTTCGAATCAGCGACTGCGACCAGATGGGCCTGAGGGACTTCTTGCAGGCTGTCGCAGTGGAACATGCCAATGAAGCCCATACCGATAACGCCCATGCGTATTTCACGGTGAGGCATCCCAGCTTTATCGCAGACACCGCGGAATGCTTCTACAGCTTCGACGAATTTATCCGGCCCGGTGAAACCGAAGAATTGTCCGCCCTGTAACAAATGAGGTTCCATCGTGGCGAATCCAGAGAATCCTTTTTTTACCAAGGCATCCATTAATTCGGGGATTTCGCCATCTCCCTGGCCTGCCGGTGTAAAGGTTCCATCAAAGGTACAATCTTTAATATGAAGATGACCGATATAATCTTCCTGCATATCATACCATTGGGTGAATGGTTGGGTTCCGCAGGTAACGTAATTGGCTGGATCAAAAATCAATTTAAAACTGGGGGAGTCAACTGCTTCCATTAAATCGACGCAGCGCAAGCCGGTTTCGCCATAAATATTGGCTTCGTTTTCATGAAGGAGGATGATGTCTTCTTTTTCTGCATGATCCGCCATTTCCTTAAGGCGTTTAATGACAAGTGAGCGGTATTTTTCAGGTGGTTGGCCTTTAGGAAAGTAGAAGGAGAAAATCCGAATACGTGGACAGTTGAAATAGTGGGCCATTTCGATTGCTTTTTCAAAACGCGCCCATTCTTTTTTCCACGAACTGGTGATGGATACTTTCCCAATGGGGGAGCCTATTTCTGAGACACCCATTCCATAGTCACGCAGTAATTCTTTAGCTGTTTTCTTTTGTTTGGGATTGAGATCGAGAATGTTGGTGCCCCAAAGATTGCGCAGGGCAATGTAATTCAGGTTCATGTCACGCATGTGGCTAAGCTGACCTTCAAAGTCTTCAACAATCTCATCACCAAAACCGCTGATTTTAAGCATGGTTTCGTTACCTCTTTCTTTTACCTTATTGGTTTTTCTATAGTTATAGCATTATTATTCGTTGCTGTGAAAGGTAAAAGTGCTAATTTATGAAAATTAAGATTGATTTTATTAAGATATAGATGAATTCCACAGGTACTTGAATTAGGAGCCGTCGTCGTGGAGATGAATTTTTGTACCTTTGGGTACCTGGCGGAAAAATCCGCCCTGGCTGACTAATCCGTTGGATGCGTCATAGCGTGGACCACCACGAATGCCTGCGGGTCCCCAACCATCAACTAAACCCGCCTGGTTTTTGTGGGTTGAATCCAGGATGGGATCCCAACGTCGCCAGGGTTGCCCCCAGATATGTTGATGAGTGCCATATGGCATCCAATGATAGTAAGTATGAGTATTTTCAAATCCTTGACGTCGTTCCATATCAGGACGAGTTTGGAAACGATCCGGTAAAAAACTATTGAGATAGGGTACAGGTGTTGTTAAAGGAAATTGCTGGTTTGTTGTATCGCGATGAGCATGATAGGAATTATTATCAAGGTGGTATTGCTGCATGGCGTTGACCATCATTTTTAAGTCTTGTTGGGTGGCCGCAATTTTAGCACGTAATTGAGCATTCAAAAAATTAGGTACTGCAATCGCCGCTAGAATACCAATAATGGCTACAACAATTAAAAGTTCGATCAAGGTAAATCCTTTGGATAGCATAATCTTCTCCCCATTTGATAAATATGATCAACTTTACCAGAAAACGGTTATTCAAACAAAGGCCAATAATGTAATCGATCTATTTTTAACTGATCATTTATATTGATACTATGGGAAGTTGCTGGTTAGATGAAATTGTCATTTATTGTAAAAGGTATGCTCCTTTTGCTGATAAACCGTGAGATTTAAGATAGATCATAGGAAAATGGTTTGAACAAAAAAATCCTGGACTAATCCGAAAGACAGAAAAAAAAAATGACACGAATCCTCATTGTAGAAGATGAACCGGATATGCGTCGTGGAATACAGGACAATCTTGAATTTGAAGATTTTCAAACGGTAGCGACAGGAAATGGAAATGAAGGTTTACGCCTGGCATCAAAAGAGCATTTTGACTTGATTATTCTTGATTTGATGTTGCCGGGGATGGATGGCATGGATGTATGCCGGAAATTGAGGGAGGCCGGTTCGACAACACCTATTATTATGTTGACGGCACGGGGGGCGGAATCGGATAAGATTAATGGCCTGGAATCGGGCGCGGATGATTACATCACCAAACCCTTTAATTTAAGAGAACTCTTAGCCCGAATAAAGGCGATTCTTCGTCGAATCCAGCCGGATCATTCCAGTCTAAAAGAATATAAATTTGGAAATGTGGTATTGGATTTTGATAAATATTCTGCCGCGAAGGATGGCCAGGAGGTTGAATTATCTCCCCGTGAATTTGAAATGATGAGGGTATTTATTGAGCATGAAAATGAAATTGTCACGCGTGAACAGTTTTTACAGCAAGTGTGGGGGTATACCCATTTTCCAGCTACACGCACCGTTGATAATCATATTGTTAAACTGCGGCAAAAAATGGAAGATGATCCTGAAAATCCTCAGCATATTATTACCATTCATCGAATGGGATATAAGTTCATTCCGGGATAATGAGCCCATTTAGATTATTGACAATCAACTTACCAATAATTCATGAAACGATAATGAAATCGTGACCTACCCATATATAATTTAATTTTCAATTAGGTGATAAAGGTCCCTAACGGACCGTTATGATAAGTGAGGGGATGGATTTCCATCCCTATTTTTTTATCCCTCCTTACTTGATATCAAAGGCTTTTTTTCAGAATTGATCATGCGAACATCTGGAGTTAATACGTTGTCTGCCCTATCCTCTTTAAGGAAAGAATTGGCAGGAGGATAAGAAATAATGACAAAAACAGCCTTAGTAACGGGTTCCAGCCGTGGGATTGGGCGGGGGATCGCTATCGAACTGGCTAAAGCCGGATTTAATATCGTTATCAATTATGCCGGTAACCAACAAGCTGCTCAGGAAGCGTGCCGGTCGGTTGAAGATGAGGGACAAAAAGCTCATATGATTCAAGCCAGTGTGGCAGATGAGAAGGACCGCAAGAGCTTGGTGGATGAGACGATCGACCATTATGGACGTTTGGATATGTTAGTCAACAATGCCGGTGTGGCACCCAAAGTGCGAGCGGATTTGTTGGATATGTCCTTGGATAGTTATCGATATGTGATGGACACCAATTTAGCTGGCCCTTTCTTTTTAACCCAATATGCAGCCAAGCGAATGATGGAACTACGTGAGGCAGGAAAAATAATGGAAGGGCGGATTGTGTTTGTCACTTCAATTTCCGCTTATACGGCATCGATTAACCGAGGAGAGTATTGCATGTCGAAAGCGGGGCTTTCAATGGCGGTGAAACTATTTGCCGACCGTTTAGCGAGTGAAAATATACATGTTTATGAAATTCAACCGGGGGTAATCGCTACCGATATGACATCGGGGGTGAAAGAAAAGTACGATAAATTGATTGCCGAAGGCTTAACCCCTCAGCCAAGGTGGGGAACACCTGAGGATGTGGGTAAAGCGGTTAGTGCGATTGCACAGGGGTATTTTGATTTTTCAACCGGTTCGTCCATTGAAGTGGGTGGAGGATTTGGAATTCGCCGATTATGATTTTGGTGGATCGGATTGAACCAACAGCATGAAAAGAATAAACACCACCAGATTGTGGATGGAATGAGCCAGCGACGTGACACGGTAGGCTTTTGACCAGCTATGCTTGCGGCAAAACAGAAAACAACTGGCAAGCACCCATCCCACAAAAAATGTTTGGATGACAGAGGCGGGTCCATTTGAAATGTGAAGAATCGAAAAAAAGACCGCCGACCATAAAATACGAGTCGGAGGTGGCCGTTTAGCCCAGCGTGCCAGTAAAAGAGGAAGCCATTGGCCGATGAGGGTTTCAAGAAACGGCGAGGCGATGGTGGTCATGAGGAATGCCCCCACTTTTCCATAATCGTTAATGGATTTTTGGGGGATTTCAACTGAATCGGTAAATCCAAAAGGTGAAATTAAAAAGCCAACCAGCAAATTAATAAACAATGCCGACGCAGCAAACAATAGAACCTGGGCCATTTCTGACCAACGCCAAAGGGGAGGGCACTCACCGTCACGAAATAAAGGCATAATAATGATTATATTAGTCCGTCAATAGAATGGTCCTGTAAATAATAGACTATTCTAACGAGAATGAGGAATTTGCAAAGCGGTACCCATAGAGATTAGGAAAATGATGCTTTGAGGCCTTTAAACGGTGAATTCTATTATGCTTATTCTGCTTGATTAACTCTACTCTTTCGAGATTGGATCGTTTTCGACATCAGAATGAATTGCTTTTAAATCGGCCAGCAGGGATTTTGTTTTGGCTGGGTGTTTTTTTACCAGGTTATGTTTTTCTTCCAGATCCTCTCGCAGGTTATGAAGTTCAATTTGTTGAAATTCCAGATCAGCCAGGATTTTCCAATCTCCCTGACGCATTGCTATTTTTGTGTTCGACAGTGCCCGGTCGTAGCGCCAGTATAATGGTTCATGCCTTTGGATTGGTTTTTGGTGGAATAGTGGAAGCATGCTTGATCCATCAATGGCACGGTCGCTTGGGATCGATACGCCGCTCATTTCGCAGAGGGTTGGCAAGAGATCGGTTCCGTTGACTGGTTCGGTGCAGATGGTGTTGGGATTGGTAATTCCGGGCAGGCGGATCATGCCGGGTACACGGATACCGCCCTCGTGCATGTGAAGTTTCATTCCGCGCAATGGACCGGGTGAACCATGTGAGCGTTGGGCGCCGCGGTAACGATTATAGGTTTCCGGACCGTTATCGCTGGTAAACATCACTAAGGTGTTATCACGAAGGCCCATTTGATCCAAGGTTTTGAGCAAGCGTCCTGTTTCGTAATCTATCTGAGTTACATTTCCATAATAAATTGCTTTGTTTTTGTCCTGCACAAAGGAATACATTTGTTGGAATTCATCAGCCGTGGCGACGGGTTCATGGGGGGAATGGAACCAGACGAAAAGGGCAAAGGGTTGGTCTTTCACTTGTTTTAGAAATCGAATGCTTTCATCCACTATCAGGGTGCTGGAGTACCCTTCTTGCACGCCCATGGGATTCCCATTACGGAGGAAGTTTTCGGGATTGTGATGCGAGGGACGTGCATTGTTTTGCGTGGAGAACCATAAGTCAAAGCCATGATCAGCTGGTGTTGGTTCAGAGCCATCCATCATGCTGTTTAGATGCCATTTACCCACATGGGCGGTTGTATAACCGGCCTGTTTGAGCAGACTAGCCACGGAAATTTCCTGCTCTTTGAGATGAATATGTGAGTTGGGAGGAATCCAATCGGGAATGTGGCAGCGATAGGGATTACGGCCGGTTATAATTCCAGCCCGGGCAGGTGAGCAGACAGGAGATGCAGCATAGCAATCTGTCAACTTAATTCCTTCATCCGCCAATTGATCCAAGTAGGGTGTTTGGATAATGGGGTGGCCATAACCGCTTAAATCACCGTAGCCAAGGTCATCGCAAAGAATGTAAACCACATTTGGTTTTGTGTTTTTGAGCGATTGCATTGTGTTGGCTTGGTGCTCAGCCGAAATACAACTGGTTAAACCATATCCTGCTGTTGCAAGGATCGAGGTTTGCAAAAAGTCTCTTCGTGTAGGCATAACATCCTCCCGTTTAATAAATCATAAAAAATTGTGGCAAAAAATATCGGTTTTGGCTATCCTTCAACACGGGTATTGAGATGGATTTTATAATGAAGTGTTAGAAATAGAATGCCGAAACACCACATTTCATGGCAGGCTTCCACATCAGGGGTGAGATTTGTGTTTTGATATGTACGAATTCACGCACGGAGGTTGGTTCGCCTATCGGCTTTGTCATTGAGGGGGTAAATGCGGCTTTCGATTTTGTCGGTCAAGGTTTTATCTTCGAGAGGTAATCCTAACTGGCCAATCCTGTAAGCAAATGTATGGAGTTAATCATATCGCTTCAGCGATTTATTCATCGGGATGGGATCCATTGCTCACTTCCAGAGCCATTAAAGTTAAGTCATCATGATCCCACGAACCTTCCGTATAATCGTGTAAATCAGTCAGGATCATGTTTTTGACCACAGGGAGTTCCAAATCTCCATATTCATTCAATAGATCCAACAGGCGGGTTTCACCGTACAGTTGCTTCTCCTTGTTGATCCCTTCGGTGACTCCATCTGTGTAAAGAAACAGACGGTCGCCTGGCGAAAGTTTAATTTCGGTTTGGTCGTAATGAGTATCTTCTATGATACCCAAAGGGAGATTGGATGCCCCTTCTGTGTTTTCAAGACTGGCAGGATGCCATTCTTTTTCATCCTTGCGTTTTATATAAATGGGAGGATGGCCAGCATAAGAGAAATACAGATGGTTTTTGTTTCGATAGAATGCCACAACGGCCGCTGTGGTGATGGCCTCAAATCCACGTGAACACAGTTTTGAGTTCAATTCTGTTAACACACTATTCCCATCGAGGCAATTCATTCTTTTTACCAATGAATCGTATACCCAGCAACTTACATGGCTAACATCTTCGCCATGACCAACCACATCGGCTATGGCGATCCGAGTTAACATATCATGGCCACACACGCTGAAGTAATAGATATCGCCTCCCTTGCCTCCATTGCATGCACTGGAATATAAACTGGCAGTTAGCGAACCAGTCTTTACGTCAAGGTTTGCGTTTTTGATACCGCCCCAGATGGTGGAACATCCGACTGTGTGTTTTTGCACTTCTTTCATTGATCCCTCTTGAAGTTGTCTGTCCAAATCAATAATCATAAATTTCTTTTCTTGTTAAATCCTTAAAGAGTTACGTAAATATATATTGTACTTGTTTTAATTAAAAATGGCACTGGGTTTGAAACGTTTTTCTCTACCTTTTATTGAAGGGCTGGATTGGCTTCAACCAAAATTGGGAATTTCCCTCGATAGTCGGGATGATCGGGAATAGTGGCGTTGATTTCGAGGTGCCAGTCGTAGCGATAAGATCTTTTATGTTGAGAACCCGGTTTTTTATCAGCTGGAATAGAAATAGTTTGCGGTAAATTGATCAATTCACCCGCTCGGGCGTTATGGTTATCAAGCAATGGGTATTTTTGTTCGTAATGGGTATCTTTTCGGGTTGATTTCCCGCTTTTGTATTTGTGAATACATTTTAGTGAAAGGGTTAAATTTTGGATATAGATATTCTGATAAATAGTCCAGTTTATGGTTACGTTTAGATCTGTACCAAGAAAGAAACGTTCCTGGTCTACAAACAGCTGTGTATCGGAAAAGCCTTCACTCATTCGCTTGTAATAAAACCATCCAACCAAAAGAAGGAAGCCAATCACAAAGTAAATGGAAAAAACGACGATCTCAGTTATGCCAAAAGAATACGAAGTGACATAGGCATAATGTCCACACGCTAAACAGCCTATAACAAACCAGAATAGAAATGTGATTATAAGGCCTTTTTTTATAGATGCGATTGGGAGGGATGGCTTAATTTCAAACCCGTGGGTAGAAGATGGGATTGGTTTTTTATCTGTATTCCCGCTCCGGATTCCGGCCGATGCCCATCCGGCAACACAGAGGAATAGGACAGGGAAAAGTATGAAGATATAAGGAAGAATACTGTACTTTTTAATCAGAAAAGCCTGGCTTGGATTTTCTGGATTATAAAATCCTTCAGCTGTTTCTTCCGGTTCAAATTGATCCAATATCCTTTGTGCCTGGGAGCGGGGGCCACTGATTTTGATTGGAAAAACGTTGCTTGATTCATATGTTTTACCATCAATTGTGTATGAATAAGTGATCTCGGCTCGATAGGTTGTGCCAGATTCACCAGAATCAGAACGTATTAAGCGTTCAGACAGGATATTTACCTCGATGGGTTGGTAAGTCATAATTTTATGTTGTTGCTGCAAGCTCAAAGATATTCCTAGACCCATAAAGATTAAGGGAATAATAAAGAAGGGGATTAATACCAATGAAGAAGTGAATTTTGAAATCATATGACTCACGCTTTTCCTCTGTTTTTTCTTATTGTTTGCATAATAACCCCTACGGCAAAATAGGGCAAAATGCAACTTAATAGAAAAACGATCCCGAAGCCCAGATGTGACGCAATAATTCCCATACAAAATGAATTGATGGCATTTCCTGCATCCATTACGCCAGTTACAAACGCCATAGCGCTGCCGCGAAGGTTTTCGGGTGAGAGGCTATAACCCAAGGCGGTTACCGCGGGGAAACAAAGGCCATGGCCAAAACCGCACAAGGCTCCTGAAAAGATGATCCATAAGAGCGTGTGGGAGAAAAAGACAATCAATAAACCGCTGGCATAGCAGATGAAACCTGGAATGAGGACATATCGATAACCAAACCGGTCACCCCAATGTCGACCGCATAACCTGACTGTCACACCGCAAATGGAGAATGCTGTAAAAAACAAACTGAAATTGGTAATTGATCGTTCCTCAGCTAAAGGCGCCAGGAATGAACTCATGGTTGAGTATGCAACCGCGACGGCCAAGGCATAAAGAGAGACCAAGAGAAAATTGGGTTTAATAAATAATCGAAACATTTGTAAGAAATTAATAGAGCCTATCGCGATGGATTGCTTAGGCATTTGAAATGTTGATATTAGAAGAAAGGCTGAGATGCTAATCGCCGTCATAGTCAAAAAAAAGACGGAGAAACCGTAATGACGTAAGATTGTTTCTCCAATAAAGGGGGCCATAGCATTGGAAGCCATCCCAGAAAGACCATACATGGCAATGGCTTCATTGCGCCGATTGGGTGGGGCGGTTTGACCGGCCATGGTAAAAAAGGCAGACATATGGGCACCCCAGCCAAAGCCTTGAATCACCCGGAGAATCCAGACAAGTAGGGATAATCCCTGGCCCAATAAAAAATAATATCCCAAACAGGGCATACCCAACCCTAGGCTGGCAAGGATCATCACCGGTTTTGCACCCAGGCGGTCAATCATAAAACCAATCAGAGGACGGGTGGCGACCCCTGCGATGGGGAGCATGGCCATAAATAATCCAATGGTTTGGGCATCTCCTCCACTGTGGGTGACATAAAGTGGGAAGAGGGCATTGTTGGTGAAGATACAACCCATCAAAAAATTATAGAAAAAACCGATGAAAAACCTCGGTGTATAAAGGTGCTCAGTGTTTGATAACGTTTCAGTGGAATTCATTTTCGGCGTTCGTACCAGATTTTGAGATAATGACGATTTTTAAGAGTTCGAAATGGTGAGATGAAAAGCCTTAAAAAGAAGGCTGCATGTTCATAAAAGGTGAATTGGTAGACTTTTCGCGGAGAAGTTGAGACGGAATGTTTTAGAATTATCACCCTTCCCAAAGGCTTTAATTTACGGGCTAAATGCAATTCCTCCGAAACATAATATTCTTCATCAAATCCCTTTACGGAGAGGAAGGCATCGTGTCGAACGAAGAAAAATGAACCTGCAGGCAAGTGAAAGCATTTTGATATGGTATTCCACACATGGGATAGAAAATTTGCGGTGAAGGGCACTTTTCCATTCCAGCCCACGGGAGCGCCTCCGGCGATCACATTTTGGGTCAGGGTATTTTTTAATTCCACCATCAGCTCATTGCTGACTAGCGTGTCGGCATCCAGGAAGAGCAAATAATCCCCGTTTGCATGGGATGCACCTGCGTTACGCGTGGCTCCAATATTGCGTTTTCCTGAGGTTACAACTTTAGCCCCCATTTTTTGTGCAATAGACGCTGTCTGGTCAGTGGATTCATCGTCGGCAACAATGATTTCGCATGAATCCAAGCCAGCGTGATTGAGCGCGTCATTCAACCTTTCCAGCGTGGAGCCTATGTATTCGGCTTCATTATAAGCCGGTATAATGACGGATAATAACACGTCTGTTCTCGCCTTCATTAATTTGGTAATAGACATGAATTGTAGGAGCTATTGATTATTTCGTAAGCCCGGAACCTTGCCGGCCTCAATGATCTGCCAATATCGTTCTTTGACTTGATCGTATATTCCATAGAGTCCCCGGGCATCGGCATCGCGATCGATTTCGATCCAGTCGGTGGGTTCGGGTATCGTCCGTTTTGATAAAATGTCTTCTGCGTAACGGCGAATAACTTTGGTGACTGGCCGGTCGGTACCATCGGGATTGATGATGCCGTAATCGGATTTTTCATTGTAGCGGAAGCCACCGGGATACCACCACCAGACCACGCCATTGGAGAAGGATTTAAGCACCATTTTATAAAAGTTTGAGTAAAACTCAGCTTGAAATTCCAGGCGTTCCGGATCGGTTTGCATGGTTTGATTGTTCCAGGCATGCACGCCGGCTTCCGCCCACAGGACTGGTTTTTTAGGGGCGCAATACCTTGCATAGCTGACGGTAAACATTCCCGGTTTTATTCGCTCCCAATCGCCAATACGTCCGTATCCTTCAGGAGACAGAAAGTCCATGCATCGTGAGACGCCTCTAAAGTCATAGGGCATTTTCCTGGCCCCTAAATAGGTCGGATCACCAGTGACCGTCATACGAAAACTGATGAGATGATTGGGATCGATACGCCGCAGAAAATCGGCAGCCGCTTGATAATGAGCATGTACCAATTCATCCACAAATCTTCGATAGTCTGCAACCATTTTGCGATGTGGGCCATCCTTACTCAAATGCGAAAAGGTGGGGCAGGAGACTTTTCCTGAATAAAGGGGAGCGGGATAATTCCATGCGTTTTCCGCTTTTTTGATTGAGCCATATTGATCGACCAGCCATTCACGCCATTCCCAGTCATATTGGCGGCGCTGTTCCACTGTTCCAAAAAAGGGCTCCCAGGCGATATCATAGGCATAAATGGTATCATTTTCCCAGAGCTGGTTTTGCCGTAGAATTTCATCCCACCAATCCTGGTCATAATTCATGGGTGTTCCTGGCCGTATGGACAGGTTGACCTTTAAGCCGAGTTCTTGGCAGCGGTGAAGAAAATCAATCAAGTTATTAGCCTCTATGGAGCGATGGTAAATGAATATGGAAACGGAGTTTAAGCCCATATCACGGCATCGTTCCAAATCACGTTGAATGAATTCAGGATCATAGGCGCTTCGTCCCAGCCAAAACTCGAAGTCGGGATAATTGTCAAGTGCGATACCGGTTGAAGGCATGTAATTGACACCATGCACATACCATTTTTTCCCGTCTAAATAAAAATTACCATCTCGAACACTTACGAATGATTGTTGGTCTTTTGGCTTTGGATTGTATATATGAATTTGATGGGTGATTTGATCAATGGGTATGTCATCTTTGATTAACTGAACGTTGATAGAAAACTGATCACCCTGACGAGGTAAACGAATCGCTCGGGTGATGGAACCGATCTGGCCAGCGGGAAGATTAACCGGTTGAATGACCCGTTTGAAAGGGAGGGATTCATCTTTTGCTGTAAGTTCGAATTGCAGAGTTAATTCGTTCAAGTCATTGCGGGACAGGTTGGCCAATGTGGCGCCAATCGTTACCGGTTGACCAGGCCGGTAGGTAAAAAATTCTGTGCCTGCTTCAACAAAAAATACACCACGGGCCATTTGCTTGATGGTTTGCTTTATTGTTTGAATGACGGAGGAATTTTGATACCATTCCCAGTCCTGGATAGAATAGGTTGCTCTTTGACTGTTTTTATATTTTCCACTGAAATTAACGAAAAGGGACGCCGGCGAACCTCGCCATTCATTGCGCCAACCGGTGGCGTCAATCAGGCGAATCCAGCGTTGATCCCGCTGTTTGTTATATCCTTTGCCTGTTGGTCTGGGATGATGGCTGGTGATGTGTGTAGCATGAGGCACGGTTTCTTTTGCCAGTTTAAGGAGGCGGCGAGGTACCAACTGAGCCGTATCATTGAGCGGATAATATTTGAAATGAGGGGATAATCCTTCAATAACGGGTGGATTTTGTTGGATGGGATGAAAATCACCGAATGGATTAGGGGCAGTGCCAATATCGTCGATGTAATATTCGTATTCACCTCCTCGGGGGCCGGTGTGAGTCCAAGCAACACCGATTTGAAACTGGTTGGCGTTTTTGGGATTGAAGCAGTCATTCTCGCCACCACGATGGGGTACTGATTCCCAGTAATCGAAATCGTGTGGAGTTAATACCACTCGCTGCCATATATTGGATACAGGGAAAGTGGCAATCCATCGCGAGCCGTCTTTTTCCTTCCATTCAAAACTCAATGTTCGTGTTTCGCCTACTCCTTTTGCATAGAACGTGGTAAGTGTATGGTCAACTGGAAAGGGATTATTTAGGACAGGCGAGGAATAAGTATCCCAACCCGCCAGCTGGTTGATATGAGTATGGAAAACATGATCGTTATCTTCCTTAATGATTTCATTTACGGTTTTCGCTTTCGGTGTATTGCTGTGCCGGGTCCAGCCATCCAAGGTTTGATTTTCGAAGTCGAATAATACATGTTCTGTGGGTTGTTTCGTAAGTTGCTTACGCCACTTGTTTTCTGTCAGCCATTGGTCGTTGTGCTTCCAGGCTAACTGAGTAAATGCGGGGGCAGACAAGGCCATCACATCACCACCTTCTTTGACGAACTGGTGGATGGTATCCATACTTTTGGCGGGCAGGTAACCAGCTGAAGGAAGCATAAGCATATCAATATTTTGGCTATTCATGGTGGCTGGATTAATAATTGCGTCAGCGTTGATGAGTTGCATGTCAAAACCTTCATCCAACAATGTTGAAACGAGGTTTAACGCTAATTCAGGATGATGGCCGGGGAGATCATCCAAAAATACCGCGATACGGTACGCACCTTGGCTAAAGGTGTGGGAAGATGAAAGTAACAGAATGAGACATGCGATAAAGATGATTCGTATTTTATTCATTGTTCTGATCTTATGTGCATCAAGTTAATGTTGAATGTCTATAGACGAAATTTTTCTGTCTTGTTTATGATTGTATTAAAGCATGTTTTCTCTGTAAATTGGATTGGATTCACAATTTTCGTAAAGAAAAAAGGGCACAGTCGTTTCTGCGCCCTTTTAAACTTTTTAGTCAATATGAATTAAAGTTTAGTCGGGTTGGGGGCGTCACCATAAACTTCTTTGGGATCAAACACTTTTTCGTTATCGGTGTAAACCAGTTTCATTGGATTACCCAAACCTTGTTGTTTGGCTTCATCAGCAACAGGAATGCGGCGGTAAAAGCAGGAGCGATAGCCGACATGGCAGCTGGCTCCGCCGACGACCTCGACACGCATCCAGATAGTATCCTGATCATCATCAATCAATAATTCACGTACCTTCTGTACAAGACCGCTGGTGGCCCCTTTATGCCACAAAACCTGTCGGCTGCGGCTCCAATATACCGCTTCGCCCAGTTCAATGGTTTTAGCAAGGGCTTCGCGATTCATATAGGCGTGCATCAACACTTCGCCGCTTTCATAATCAGTGGTTACCACGGGAATTAAACCGTCTTCATCAAACTTAGGGGCCAGGGTGTCGCCTTCTTCCACTTGCTCGACACTGTTTCGTTCTGCGTACAGATTTTCGTAACTCATTCGTTAAAACTCCAATTTTTCAATGTGTTTTGGGGAATATGGTAGCATTTTATCTTAAAAAACAAGGTTGCGTAGGTGTGAATACCCTAAACACCTGATTTGTGAATGTGGCTATAGATTTTTTGGGGATGATCATTAAGAATAAAGAAAATTAAACTGGGGGAAGGAAAGATTCATCATGAAACGATGCAATAAAATATTAAATCTTAACAAAGTTCTTTCACTTTTATTGAGTGTGTTTATCATCAATGGTTTATCCCTCCAAATGGTTTGGAGCGATGAAACGTTTTCTTTGTCCAATCAATGGTATTTTAAAACTGATCCAACGGATAAGGGAATTGATGGTGAGTGGTTTGATCCTGCTATTAATCACACAGATTGGCAGCAGATCTTTGTCCCTCATACCTGGCAAACCGAATTGGGGTTGGAAGATTATTATGGATTTGCCTGGTATGCCAAAAAGGTAGCGACCAAACCTTCATGGCAAGGCAAACGAATCGAACTGGAATTCGATGCTGTTTATCGAGATGCGCAGGTGTGGGTTAATGGAATCAAAGTGGGTGAGCATATCGGAAGTGGATGGACTCCGTTTTCTTTTGATTTAGCCAATGTATGGCGGTTAAATCAGACTAATGTCATCGTGTTGCGGGTGGATAACCGTTTTTCTGAAAATGCTATTCCGTATAAAAATTCATTCGATTGGGCGGCCGATGGGGGGATTATTCGTAACGTCCGGTTACGAATTACACCACCTGTTTATATCAAAGACATTTTTGTGAATGCTGAACCGCGTGAGGATATGGGAGGGGCGTTTTGGCAGGCGGATATCAACCTGCGTCATGCAGATGAAAAATCATGGGTGGCTCGAATCTATGAACCCGGTGGCCGCCAATTAGTGATTAAAAAGGGGCAAATTGAAGATTCTAATGATGATCAACAGACGGTAGAACTAAGCGGTATAATTAAAAAACCTAAACTGTGGCATTTTGATTATCCACACTTATATCGATTTCACTTTCAAATAAAAGATGATCAAGGCGTTATCCATCAAAAAGAGACCACATTTGGAATTCGCAAGGTGGAAATGAAGGATGGATTGATTTATTTAAACAGTGAACCTATGCGTCTGATGGGAGTGGAATGGATGCCGGGAAGTGATCCCCATCAAGGGATGGCTGAGGACCACGCCCTTATGCGCGAGGTGCTGACAGACATGAAACGGTTAAATTGCATTCTAACCCGTTTTCATTGGCAGCAGGATGATTTTGTGTTTGATTTTTGTGACCGGGAGGGAATGCTGGTGCAGGAAGAAATCCCCGCATGGGGTGGCCGGACCATCCAAGGAGACCTTGAAACCATTCAAGCACAGCAAACCAAAGAAATGATTCATGCTCATTACAACCATCCATCTATTTATGCATGGGGGGTTTGCAATGAAATTGGTGGGCAGCGACCTAAAGCTATAGAATTTATACGTCATGGTGTTGAATTAGCTCGTTCACTTGATCCAACACGGTTATTGACATATGCATCCAACACACTTCAAAGCACACCTGAAAAGGATGCTTCTCAATTCGTTGATTTTATTGAGTGGAATGATTATTACGAGAGTTGGTATGGTGGTTCATTGGAGGATTTATCCACTAATTTGCAGCGTATTCATGAGGCATATCCAAATAAATCATTAATTATCTCTGAGTATGGGTTGTGTGAATGTTCTCCCAAAAATCCATCCGGTGATGCGCGAAGAATAGAGATTCTCAAAACCCACACTGACCGTTATCGCGAATCAGGTGTTGTGGCTGGCGCTATCTTTTTTGATTACAACGATTATCGCACTCATATCGGTGATAAAGGGCAAGGTTCGTTTCAGCAGCGAGTCCATGGGGTGGTTGATCTACTCAGAAATCGAAAACCATCCTGGGAGGCATTGCGCCGGGAAGCCTCACCCATTCGAACCCTGATTGTACATGAACCAGAGCAAGTTGGTGATAAAACCTACGCTGATGTGGAAATCAATACCCGTTCGTTAGTCAATGATCTGCCGGCTTATACGTTGCGAGGGTATCAGTTGATTTGGACTGCCTATAATCAGCTTGATCAACCTATAGGAACAGGCAAAACCATTCTTCCCGAACTGGAGCCTGGCTCTCAACATATTGAACCTATTAACTGGGCTGCGTTTGATGGGCTGGTGCGTGTAAAAGCTGAAGTTTTTCGGCCTACAGGCTATTCCGTCCTGGATGCTCAATGGCAAAAATAGGAGAGCGAATATAACTCCCAAAAGTCTCTTTAGTAGAGAGTGTTCGAATCCTATTCGATGACAATGGGATTCAAGTAAAAATCAAATGAGACATTATCCAACGTTTCTTCAATTTTCTGGTAGTAGGCCTTGTCTAACATCATCTCTCGTTTTAAGGGCTTTATGTGTTCTTTATATAAGGCAGGGTGATCGAAAAAGATGCTTTTGGTTTGTGGTGTATAACCATTGGCGCTTACTCGCAGCCGAAGGGTCGGGCTGCAATCAAATATGGCTTCGCCGTTGTGAGTTTCAATGGTGCGAACGAGTTTTAGATGGTCTTTGCGGTAATCGATAAGATCGATGCTTCCGTTGATTCTTTTTTTTGTTTGCGAATCATAAAGTCGAACATTGACTTTAGACAGAATTGGCTCGGGTGGAGTGAAATCATCCGTCCTAAAATAGAATGGGCTGGTTATAGCAACCTGACGGTACCCGGAAGTAAATGCTTTTACGACATACCAGGCATTTTCTTCTTCAATAATGTTTATCGACCTGAAATAAAAATAGGCATTGTCTTTTTCAAATTTCCATCGTTGATAGATTTTTCCATTGCGAATTATATCGATGCGTTCGATGTGAGGACGACTGCTGCGATCGAAATAATCGATCGCAGGCGCAAAAACATCGATATTAAGCTGGTAATTTTTCCCATCGGCAGGAAAGACCGTTCCAGGAGGTTTTCCATTTAGATAGACGGGTAAAAGTGGGCCGGTTGTACCAAATGTGTGGCCTTTCCTGATTGCCTCGATAATGGATTCCGCAGTTAAGGCTTGATCCCCCACATGAATATAGGTTCGTTTGTTCAGGGGGGCGGCATCATGGCGATCGTAGCAAGTGTCACTGAATGCGCATATTCCTATCTGGTGGCCCCAATTAAGATACATGGACCATACATCCATAGCCGCCTGGTCATGGGGATTATCGGTCATCCAATCCACTGCGGGAATCAAATGAGGGACGGCCAAAATATCAAAGGGCAGTTCACGTCCAATATTAGCCGGGCTTTCTTCTGTTCCTCCATATTCTCGAAGGGGATGAGTATAGACAGTCAGGCCACCGTGCTCAGAAATAGCTTTCATTAGTTCAAAATGGGCGAAACCTTCATGCTCTCCTTCAGCAGGGGAATAATCATTGCTTCCTAAGGATGAATACCAATCTTTGATTGGACCTGATAGAAAGGCCATGTGTCCCAAATGATCTTTGGGATATTCATCACCGATCAATGCCAGAAAGCGTTCATCTGACAGCACTTTCGCTTGTTGCCGTAATTCTGACAGGGTTGGATTTTCACCTGGCATGCTGGTCCATGCACTATTGAAACTGCTCCAATCCGCTCCCTCGCAACGCGCAATTTTTGAGGAGATTTTAAGATTGACGGCAAATTCTTTTTCACCATGCACAATATGCTGATGGGCATCACCGGCAAACCAGCCCAAACTTTGCATTTCGGCAATCATCTCCAGGAAGATTTGCAAATGGGCGGTATGATCCTCTTTGATGTTTATTTTTCCAAAAGCACTTTGATGATTGAATGGTTTTGTAACGACATAGTCATAAATACCCGGAGTGACGCTAATGATGGTGTCACCTGAAATCCATATTCGAGGTTCTTGACGGTAGGTTAGCGGTTTACCCAATCCATCAATCCCCCACAAGGCATTTCCTTGTTCATCAATAAGAGTCAAACAGCAATGTAAAGGGGATGTAAACGCGTCACGGACAGTAATATGAAATTTCCCAGCGGGTTTGGTGTTATCTACCAATTGAATCTCTTCTGCCGATACTCCCAATAAGGGCAGTAATAGGCATAACAAACTAAGCATCAATTGCATAATTTTCCCAATCCATTTCAATCTTACTTAGGAGCCTCATCAATATATTCATATTCATAAGAATATGTGAATGACTCTCCTTTTTTGAGTTCAATGGCTTTGGTGATTAAGCCAAGATTCATTTGTGGGCGATTATGACGCCACCATAAGTAAGGGGACTCAAATTGTTGGGGATCATATCGTTGAAGAAGGCCGAAATTGTTTTTGTGATTAAAGAAGGCTACCGCCCCACCTTTGGCTTTGTTGAGCAGATCATGGTTAGGACCATCACCATCACGCCAATTTTGATTGAACAATTGCCATTGATCATCTTTGACATAGGCACTCAGCACATTCCAATCTTCCGAGGCCAATTGGGTATCAAATTGTGGTTCCACTTTGAATTGATAGGTTTTTGGATCGCTGCCACTATGGTTAATGGTGGTCGTGAAGCGGATTTTCATAGTGGCATCGGGTATGAGTTTTATCTGCCGTACGATGCGGGAATCATCACTGAGGCGTTTATCAAGCACCAGAGTGGCATCGTCTTTATGCACGTTAAATAAGGATGGGTTTGCATGCTGATAGCCTTGCACACCGGTTTCTTGCATAAATCCAATATCGGAGAAGGTGGAGATTCCCGCTCGGCGAAAATCCAATAAGAAATCATGTTTTTGGGGTTTGAAATAGATTTCCACCAATCGTCCATTTCGGTCGGGTAAGCAAGTCAGTCGCCAATAGGGATTTTCGATGCGTTGGGCTGGTTGGCCTTTCTGAGTCAGATTATCCAGCCGTTGGAAGTAGCCCTCGGCCAGCAGCCGCTCTGCGGCTCTGTCCATGTTGTATTTATGGCAGAGTGCTTTATATTGTTTGATGATGCCTTCATGCGGTTTTGGAAATTGTAAAACCGCGTTGCCATCCTGCATTGCCAATTCAGAGCAGGTCTCAATGATCGCCCGATAAGCGCAGATTGAGGCTTTTTCCACTCGCTGCTTTACGGCCTCGCTGTTGGCCAAATTTAACGCTTTTTGGAAATACTCCATGGCTTTCAATGAAATTTCGGGTCTCAAACCTACTTCGTAAGGCCGAGGGAAACAGTTTGGATGATAACCCGATGCTTCAGCGTTGTCATGCAACATGGTTAGGTACTCGAGAATCGGTTGGGCTGCACTTTGATAATGCAGTTGGCAAAATTCCTCCACCAAATCCCAGCTGTCCAGCGTGGGATTCCAAATGCAACGTGCGATGACATAGTTGCGTAAATCAGACATTTCGCCCGAATGACCGTTGCCATTGGCTTGCATAAACAAACCTTTTGCATTGTTGGTTAAAAAGTACTTCACGTTATCGCTGATGCTGCGTAGATTGGGGAAGGGAAGGTCGTAAAAACTAAAGTTGGTGTTGTAATTCCACACCCAGATGTCATCGCATATTTTTCCCCATTCTTCCATGTCTTTACAGAATTCCCGGTTTTTAGGGCAATTTGGGTCATTGATGGGGTGTAGGGTGCAACATTCAATGCTGCAAAGTTGAATTTGCACATTTTCACGTGGTTTAATGGTTTTGGGTGGTTTGCGAGTATACCAATACGAGAGTGTTCCAATCTTGACATCGGGGTGTTTTTTCTCCACTCGTTCCGCGACGGCGTTGACGAATGCCAGATGTGATCCCATGGGAGTGCCTTCTCGTTGATTGATGGCTTCACACTTGTCGCAACGGCAATAGGCGGCGTTATCGTTTTGGCTGACACTGATGTTTGTTCGGTTAGGCTGAGCATCCAAATCCTTGATCACATTTTCAGCGACGATTTCGATGACTTCGGGATTGGTGACACATAATTCGGGTCCGCCGCCGCCCATTTCTAATTTTCGTTCCCCATCAACCAGGGCAAAGTATTCGGGATGCTCTTTCCCATATTTTTCCACTGGCATGAAATGGTGAAAAGAATGGTTAATGAGTTGCTGGCCGGTTTTCCCGCCATACTGGTCTTCAGTTGGTGTGGTGTTTACACGCAGACGGGCTGCAAATTCATGATGATCCGCATTGGCTGAATAATAAGGCCAACGGAACGAAAAGGGGGGACGATAGGTATAACGTTCACAGGGAACCAGGAATGATATCTTCCATTTTTGGGGTGGCACATAAGTGTGGTCAGTCGTTAGGAAACGCACATCCAAGTAGCGTTCCATGAATTCATACACGCCATAAAGGGTTCCACGTGGCCGGCCTCCGGCGATGGCGATGTTTTGAGGACGAATATTGATTCGCAAATCTTCCTCACCCAAATCAAAGAGCGTGAAACCAGCCGAACTTTGGCGCATATCATCACCCGGACCAATAAACACATTTTGGTTTTCATTGGGGGCTTGAGATTTGAGAGGTAAATCGATACCGGTGGCTTTCTTGAATAATACCTTGAATTCCCCGGCTGCGTATTTTTCACTTTGGATAGCATCTTCAGCAACCACGATTGTCCAGCCATTTAAGGAGGAAAGGTCCAACATTTCTCCCGAAAAAACGGGGCCGGTAATGAAAGATAGTAATAGTATTCCTAGTAGTCCACGCATGGTTTTACCCTCGATATTGAATGAATTCCATTTATCTTCTTGAAAATTTCTTCAAAAGTGAAGAGGAGAGGGTAGGGAATGTCGTTTACATTGCGTCGACCACTCGCTTCATTTCATCTTCGGTTTGGTAAAAATGGGGAGCCAGGCGTATGTTTCCTTCGCGTTCAAAGGCGGCAATGTTTTTACTTCGCATATGTTGAATGACAGAATCATTGGAATGAACAGGATGAGTGAAAGAGACGATGCCGGACCATTCGTTATTTCGCCGTGGTGAATGACATACATAACCTTTTTGTGTCGCGCCATCCACCAGGATATCGGTTAATCCTTTGATTTGTTCCTGGATCTTCTCTGGATCAGCTTCGAGCAATAATTGAGCCGACTGTCTCATTCCTGCAATGCAAACAGTAGCGTGGGTTGCGTATTCAAATCGAGCCGCATCTTTTCGCAGCTCATATTCATAATCGAGGTAAGGGATAGGGCGAGACATGGAATCAGATCCGACGGTAGTAACATCGATTAATGGCATGCACTCAGGGGCGCAGTAAAAAAAGCCAGCTCCTTGGGGACCCAGCATCCATTTTTGCGCACCACATGAGGCAAAAGACACTTGTGCGCGTTTTAAATCCACGGAAACGGCTCCCAATCCTTGGATGAGATCGACTAAGAAAAGAATGCCTCGTTCTTTGCATAATGCGCCAATGGCTTCAAGATCACATCGAAAGCCAGTGGTGAATTGCACTAAGCTTATGGCGATCAGGCGTGTGGTTGGGGTTATTTCATTTTCGATCATTTCCACGGTGATACGGTGGTCTTGTGGCTGAATTAAATGAAAAATCACTCCCTTATCTCTTAACCGCATCCAGGGGTAGATATTAGCGGGGTATTCGCCGAGAACTGATACAATTCTGTCATGGACATGCCAATCAATCCCATTAGCCACCCAGTTAATGCTCTCCGTTGTGTTACGGGTAAGGGCGATTTCGTTTTCGTTAACGTTAACAAGCCGGGCGATTGCCTGACGGCAGGCCGACACATTAATTTGAATGGCATGCCACCCTTTTGGTGTCATCGTGCAATTCATATCGATGACCTGTTTCATCCAATTTGCTGTGCTAGCTGGCAAAGGAGATACGCCAGCATGGTTAAGAAAAATTTGATCTTCTTTTGGATGATGAAATTGCTCCCTAATTGATTTAAATACCATAAGTTATTCTTTCAAGGCATTTTTCTTTTTACCAAAACGCAATTTGAGCATTTCGATTAGCATGGAAGGGGCATCCCGATGCATGCGTAAACGTGAACTGGAATTATCGCTCCACACGATAGGCACTTCTTTCACCACGAAGCCATAGCGAACCAGGTGCCAGATCAATTCAACATCAAATGCCCAACCTACAGATTGCACTTCCGGACGCACGGTTTCAATCGCATCACGCTTAAATGCTTTAGCTCCACATTGGGTATCTTTAAAAGGCAATTGAAACATACACCTTACGATAAGATTAAACACCCGGCTGGCCACCCGGCGCATAAAGGGTTGAGGAATGGTTTGCTCACTGCCGGGAAGCCAGCGGGAGCCTATGGCAGCGTCAGCATTGTTCTCAACGGTTTCGATTAATTTGCGCAATTCAGGAGCGGTGGTGGCATTATCCGCATCGGCAAAGGCCAATATGCGACCCTTGGCCAAACTAAAGCCTTTTAAAACCGCACCACCTTTTCCCATCCGTTCGGGGGAACACCATGCCGTGATGAAATCATAATGCTTTTCCATATCTCGTGCGATTTCATCAGTACGATCCAGCGATCCATTCACGACAAGGATAATTTCCGTATCGTTCACGGGCATGCTATTTATTACATAATTGACATAATCACGCACGGTGGCCTCGATACGCTTTTCTTCATTATATGCCGGTATGATGATTGAATATTTCATGAATATTTTGGATTTTTCTATCTATGATGCCTTAACTTAAATTGATTTTATCGAACAAACTGAGATTCTGTAAAAGTTCCAAACGCTCGCCGATTTCTTCTTTCTTCACATATCCCAGGCGATTCAGGCTGATATCTTCAACGGTGAAGGAGGCCATAACCGTTCCTGTGGCCACTGATTGCCGTAAGGTTTGTTTGGTCACTTCCCCTTTTTGGGCCAGAAAGCCCATCATGCCCCCTGCAAATGTATCACCGGCGCCTGTTGGGTCTTTCGCATCACGCAATGGAATAGCGGGAACTGCAAAGGTATCGTCTTTGGTGAAGAGCATGGCTCCACTATCGCCTTTTTTGATGACCACAACTTTTGGACCCATATTGAGGATGTAATCGGCTGCATCGAGTACTTTTGCTTTTCCCGTCAGCATACGTGCTTCGCCGTCATTGACCAGCATGATATCCACGCTTTCCACCACTTTGTTTAAAAGCTCGGGGGTTTCATTAATCCAGAGATTCATGGTATCTGCTGCCACGACTGGTTTTCCGTTCATCGCATCCAATACATCGAGTTGAAGTTGAGGATGAATATTACCTAGAAACAGGAAGGGGATATTGCGATGGGATTCGGGAATTTTGGGGGAAAACTCACCGAAAACACCCAATTGAGTATCTTCTGTAATTGCTTCATTCATATCCCCTTCGTAATAGCCTTTCCAATGAAAGGTGGAGCCTGGTTTTTTCTCCAGGCAGGTTAAATCAATGTTTTTGGATTCAAGCAGTTTGGTATGCGATTCGGGGAAATCATCGCCTACCACCCCTACCACGCCTGGGCGTGCAAAATGGTTGGCTGAACATGATGCAAATACGGCTGTTCCCCCCAACACTCTTTCACCACTCACATGGGGGGTACGAATAGTATCCAACCCAACTGATCCGACTATAAGTAATTTTGTTTCGCTCATATCTTATTCCTTAAACCTTTTGTCTATTAGAGTATAATGTGAATAGTATGAATAATAGGCGTCCGTATGGAACTCGCAAAGGGTTTGCGTTATTGCGAGGTTTATCACTTGACGAAGTTTAAAGCTGAAATACAGTAATAACACCCCGGGCCCATAGCTCAGTTGGTTAGAGCTACCGGCTCATAACCGGTAGGTCCCAGGTTCGAGTCCTGGTGGGCCCATAGAATTTATTTTTCCGTTATTATTTTTAGCTCTCCGTTAAAGATTAATTCTGGATCACCCCGCTCATGCAAGGTTTGATATTGTATGTTTAATAATCTGGGGACAAGACCTTTAAAAAGAGTGTTTCCCTCATACGTTACAGTAACAGGTTTATCCATATTTACCATCTTATCATTCAATCGAATGGTAAGAGATTGAAGGCCATCCACTTTTTCAAGTGTAAATGTCTGCCCTTTTCTGGATACGATGATTTCGGTTCCCGCTTTTTCTTCTTTCGAGGGAACGGCTAGCCAGTAAAAGCGTGAGTGAGTTACATCATCCTGTTTCCAAACAACTTTGGTCGGGATTGGATTTCGCTCGAATTGAGCCATCCAGTCCAAGGCTACCTGATCCTCCCGATCCATCCAATGGCCTTTATCTTTATGGATAACGGCATTATGGTGATAGCCCTGGGGGTCTTGTTCGTGTAATTGTTTTAATTTATTCTGCCATTCTTTTGCCACTTCATTTCGTTTATAGGCTGAGTCGTTTTCACCAACATGT
The DNA here is from genome assembly GCA_964517495.1 of uncultured bacterium. Lineage (GTDB taxonomy): Bacteria > Hinthialibacterota > Hinthialibacteria > Hinthialibacterales > Hinthialibacteraceae > CAZFER01. Next base: position 62,098 of record CAZFER010000020.1, read on the forward strand.
AGAGTAAAGCCGATGTTGCGTAAACTTAACGGATTTGCGTCATTTGGATGGCCAGCCATCATGGCTGCTGCCGCCCAGCGGTCTGCCATGCGTGGCGCCAATTGATACACCCCATCTCCACCAGCGGAATATCCCATCACATAAACTCGGTTTGGATTAATTTCTGCAAGTACTATCATGGTTTCGATCAAACGATCAAAGAGGGTATCGATATGAGGCAAATGCCATAGGTTCCATGTATTCGTGGGAGCGCGTGGAGCAAGGTAGATACCTTCATCGGGTTCATACAGGCGAATTTGGTTGCGCCATTGGGCATCATTCACTCGTGCAGGTGTATTGCCTCCACCATGCAGGGAGATATAGAGACTCCAACCTTCAAGCGGCTTTTCACCGAAATGTTTATAGTCAAATTTGAGATTGAATTTGTCCCACGTGATTTGTTTTCCTTCCCATTCCGTCTGACGAGTTGTTCGTATGAATTGTTGATGATCCTCCCAAAGCATGTTTTGAGTAAGTTGAGCAGTTTCTTTTGTGAGTGGTTTGGTTCCAAAATCAGTCGTATCAATTTCAGGACGATCTGAGCGGTTTAGAACAAGCCAGGATTTTAAGGAGGTGATTACTGTCTCTGTCTCAGACGCATTGCTTATGGATGGATTCGATACGTTTTCAGAGGTAGTGGTAGAAATTGAAGAGAGTAATATAAGAAGCAAAATCAGAACATAACTTAAACTATATGGTAGACATTGAATCATTCGCTATCCCCTAATTGAGTTATTGATGAATGATAGCCAATTCATTATTTCATGCAAATTGTATGGAGATTATTTTTTGAGCCTCGTTAAAAGAATTTATGGTTTAATTTTTGTAGCAGAGTTGGTTACAAAATTCATTAATGTATCTGGATTAGGTTACAAAAATAAGTAATTTGTTAATAATGTGTTGCCAAGTGTTATGGAGTGAGTGTATTTATTCTCGCTCCAAGGTGGATTGACTTGTTCTGACTATGTTTAATGATATCAATGGATTGCTAGGTTTATAGGGTTGACCTCACTTAAAAAATGAACGATGATTCGTGTTTAGTGTTATTTGAAAAGATGATATGATCTCCTTTTATTTTAATTAGATTAAGATTTTGCTGACATAGTTTGTATTTTTTTTGAAAGGGTTCAATAGCATTATGGTTCAGGGATTCTCGCTTGATGTTGCCGATGAAAAAAAACAATGGTCTGTTTTGAGTAGGGAACCAGCTAAAGATGAAAATGAGATTTCTGAATGTTTAAATCAAGCGATCCATGCAATGATCGAACTGCAGCATGAGGAAGGGTATTGGTGTGGAGAATTAGAAGGAGATTCTATTCTTCAAAGCGAGTATATTTTGTTGAAGTTTATCATTGGTGAGGATGATGATCCCCGGCTTCCCAAAATTGCCCGTTATTTACGTAGCCAACAATCTCCCGAGTCAGGGGGGTGGCTTCTATTCCCCGGCTCACATGCTGATTTAAGCGCCTCTGTTAAAGCCTATTTAGCGTTAAAATTAATGGGAGATTCAGTCGATGAACCGCATATGAAAAAAGCGCGCCAGACCATTCTCGACCTGGGTGGTGCCGAACATTGCAATACATACAGTAAATTTTATCTGGCCGCGCTTGGACAAATCCCCTGGGATTCGGTTCCTTCTGTACCTCCTGAATTTATTCTTGCCCCGAAATGGCTCTTTTTCCACATCGATAAAGTCTCTTCCTGGACCCGAACGATGATCATGCCATTTGCCATTATCAGCCATTATCAGCCCGTTCGTCCTATTAGTGATCAATATGGGATAAAAGAACTGTTCTGTGAACCTGAACGCATTTATAAACCCTTTGTCAACGATTTTGACCGTAAACTTTTTACGTGGAAGAACTTCTTCCTGGTTGTTGACCGACTGTTAAAGTTATGGCAAAAATCCCGGCTACTCCCTTTTCGCCGGTATGCGCTGCGGCGTATTGAACGATGGATACTTCAACATACACAATCTCATAAAGCGGATGGGATGGGAGCGATATTCCCTCCAATGGTATACAATCTGATCGCGTTTCGTTGTTTGGGGTATGATCCAAATGGAGATATTATACGTGAAGCTTCAGCGCAGTTGGATCGTTTCATGATAGAGGACCAGGATAGTATTCATCTTCAGCCCTGTTTTAGTCCTGTTTGGGATACCGGGATTGCTCTTTATGCACTTACGGAAGCGGGATTGGATGCATCTCAATATCCTATCAAACAAGCGTGCTGTTGGTTGCTTGAGAAAGAATGCCGTGAGTCAGGTGATTGGGTAGCCAATGTCAAGCAAAAAGTAGAACCTTCAGGTTGGTTTTTTGAATATAATAATGCCTTTTTCCCCGATGTTGATGACACCGCCATGGTTACCATGGCACTAAGAAATGCTGATGAACCTCATTCAGAAGAGGCTATACAGCGAGGTATAAACTGGATTCTTGCCATGCAAAACGATGATGGGGGGTGGGCGGCGTTTGACCGCACCAAAAATCGCCCAATTTTAGAGGCTATTCCATTTGCCGATCACAATGCTATTCAAGACCCCTCCTGCCCTGATATTACTGGCCGTGTATTGGAATGTTTGGGGCGGAATGGGATTACAAAGGAGCATCCAAGCGTTAAACGAGCTATTCAATATCTTCAACAACAACAAAACTATCATGGTTGTTGGTTTGGCCGCTGGGGAGTGAATTACGTTTATGGAACATGGGAAGTCCTGTGTGGATTGAAAGCGGTTGGCGTAAATATGAAGGAACCCTGGATTCAAAAAGCTGGCCATTGGCTGAAATCAGTCCAACATGACAATGGTGCGTTTGGTGAAAGTGCCAATAGTTATGAGGATCTCACTCAAATGGGTATAGGCCCTGCCACTCCCAGCCAAACCGCATGGGGAGCGATGGGATTGATGGCGGTATTTGGATGTAATGATCCATCCGTGGCAAATGCAGTTGAATGGCTGGTTGATACCCAGGATGAAAATGGGTGTTGGCATGATGATTACTTTACGGGAACAGGTTTTCCCCGTGTGTTTTATTTACGTTATCATCTTTACGCCCAGTATTTTCCTATAATGGCCATTGGACGATTTCTCCATGAGCGATTATAAATTTTGTATTGAGCTCTTATCCATTTTAATGCTCAATCAAGTTAAGGATTTTTGCCAGGTATTCAGGGACCTGGTCTTTTAAGGTTTTGGAAAGTCCTTCCTGGTAATCAAAATTTTCACCACCAATGGAAACGATCCACGCTGATGGTGTTTTCCCGCAAAGGGTTTGACTCATCATCAAAAGGCTTTGCGGAGCGACTGAATGTGATATGGATTGGCTCTTGGATTGTTCTGCCACAATTTTTGCAACCGAAATCTCTCCTGGCTTATTCCTGGCATTGGCATCAATGAATATAACTCGTTCGGCCTTTTGAATATCCTCAACCAATTCGGGGATTAATTGGTGTTGGGTGATAATCTCCACATTAGAGGTATGCAGGAAGTTATTTTTTAAGTCTTCTGCGAGATACACTCCAATCCCGTCATCACCACGCAAGGGATTGCCATATCCGACAATCAGAGTTCTTCTCATCAGCTGCGTTCGACCGTATCGAGTAATTCGCCATGTGGATCATACAAATCGATATGCAAAGGCATCTCACCTAATGCATGGGTGGAGCAACTCAGGCAGGGATCGAATGCGCGTATAACGGCTTCCACGCGGTTTAGCATACCTTCAGTCAGTTTGGATCCGTCAACGAAGTGTTTAGCTACTTGTAGCACACCGCGATTCATGGCGAGGTTGTTATGGCCGGTGGCGATAATTAAATTAGCCCATTCCATGAGGCCTTCTTCATTTACTTTGTAATGATGGATTAATGTGCCTCGTGGTGCTTCGGATACGCCAATCCCTTCAAGATTATTTGTTTGGGCATGTGCACGAACATGTTTGCTTAGAATATCAGGTTCATTGAGTAACTGCTCAATCTTTTCGATACCATGCAGTATTTCGATCAACCGGGCATAATGATATTGAAATGAACTTAGTACCGCTCCCCGTTCAAGGGCGCGAAATTCCGCCCATTCTTGCTGGGCGCGATTGGTACTGATCCCATCGATAACATTCATACGGGCCAGTGGACCCACCCGGTACATGCCTTCAGGATACCCCTTGGGTTTGTAATAGGGGGATTTGAGATAGGAATCGGGTTCCACTTTTTCTCCGATGTAATTCATATATTCATCAGCGAAGATCCATTTTTCGATAATATGCCCTGCTGAATCAACAAACCGTATACGGCCGTCATAATGCTCCAGTTGATTTTGCTTATCAACGAGGCCCATAAACAAACTGGGGAAATTGGCAAACAGCCGTATTTCCTCACGATAATTATCTAGCGACCGCTTAAACCAATCCAATGTACGATCAATAATTTGATAGGCTTCGGGAATGCTTTCCAGGATCTTATCTCGTAATGATTCTGAGAGAGGTCCATTTACTCCACCAGCAACAATCCAGGCGGGATGAATTTTCTTTCCACCCAACCAGGCGATGATGCGCTGACCGAATTGCCGCAGCCGAATACCATCCCTTGCCAATTCAGGATTTTTCCGTAATACCCCTAAAATATTTCTTTCTGCTGGATCCGCATCCATACCTAATAAAAGATCAGGTGATGACAGGTGAAAAAAGTTCAACGCATGAGATTGAACAATTTGTGCCTGGTTCATGATACGGCGCAGTTTATTGGCAGTAGCAGGGATTCGTACCGCCATGATGGCATCACAGGCTTTAGCGGAGGCGACCAAATGACTCACCGGGCATATTCCGCATATACGGGCCATCACGGAGGGCATCTCCGTAAAGGGACGTCCCTCACAGAGTTTTTCAAAGCCACGAAATTGAGTAACATGAAATCGTGCGTCTTCCACCCGGCCATTGCTGCCTAAATGCAGGCTGATTTTGGCATGTCCTTCGATACGGGTGACTGGATTTATCTCAATGGTTCTTGCCGGCATGGTTTATTTACTCCTAAGCTCCAAAGCGAGTCAGTGTTGATAGATCGGGTACTCGACCGTTCAAAATTTCCGTAATAGCAAAGTGAATCACATCGGCATCTGGTGGACATCCCGGAACACAAACATCCACTTTGACGAATTCATGCACTGGCCGTGCCTGTTTTAACAGTTTAGGTACGGCTGAAGAAGGCAATACGCCTGGATTTTCGCTATTTTCCCCATACGCTCTATCTATAACGGAATCAACGGGAAAAGGATTTCGCATGGAAGGTACATTGGCTGTCAGGGCACAATCCCCGAGTGAAAGCAATGTTTTAGTTCGTTGACGAATCAAGTGGATTTTTTCCAAATCCTCTTCCGAACTTATCGCACCTTCAACCAGGGTTAAATCTACATTTTCTGGAAATTCTTTTAAATCCACAAAAGGGCCATAAACCAGGTCAATTTTATCGGCGAGGTCAATCAGCCGCTGATCCATATCCAAGAGGGACATGTGGCAGCCGGAGCAACCATCCAGCCAGGTTGTGGCAACACGTATTTTATTCATGACTTATTTTCCTCTAGCTTATATTCTTTTTTCCTTCACGCATTAATGTCAAATAGGGTAAAAATTGTTGTTGTTTGGACATTTCCGCGGCGGACTTTCCTTTTTCAACCAAAGCGCCAGTCGGGCAAAGCTGGACACATTTTCCACAACTGGTGCATGTTTCCGAATCACCCCAAGGTTGGTGCATGTCTGAAATCACTTGGCTTTTAATACCGCGGCCCATGATATCCCAAGTATGTGCTCCTTCTATTTCGTCACACACGCGAACACATCGAGTGCATAAAATGCAGCGGTTGTGATCGATGACAAAACGCTCATGAGTGGCGTCCACTGGTTGATTGGGATACAAGTATGGAACGGTGATATGAGTGATTCCCAACTGTTGTGCCAGATCTTGCAACTCACAATGGCCGTTGGAAACGCAAACCGAACAGACATGATTACGTTCTGAAAACAGCATTTCCAATATCATCCTGCGATATTTCAACAGGCGTTCGGTATTGCTGATGACTTCCATGCCTTCCCATACTCGTGTCACACAAGCGGGCATCAATTTGTTTTGCCCTTTAATTTCCACCATACAAAGGCGGCAGCCACCAAGCGGGCTTAAGCCTTCCATATAACATAAGGTGGGTATTTGGATGCCGTTATCACGCGCTACTTGCAAGACTGTTTCATTTTGGCGGGCGCTGACATCCTTCCCGTCGATTTTTAAAGTTTTGATCCTAATGGATGGATTTCTAATATCGTCCATCGTTTTCTCCCTGATTATTTCTTTTTATTATTGTTCAATAATCCTTCATATTCGTTGCGAAAAAATTTAAGTGTACTTAAAACCGGATTAGGGGCGGTTTGCCCCAGACCACATAAACTGGTGTTTTGAACAACATCACAAAGGTCTTCCAATAACTGAAGATCATGTTCAGTGGCCTCATTCTGGCTAATCCGTTCCAGCAAGGAATGCATATGAACGGTTCCCACCCGGCAGGGAACACACTTTCCGCATGATTCGCTGACACAAAAATCCATAAAGAATTTCGCTACATCGACCATGCTGGATCGTTCGTCCATCACGATCATGCCCCCTGATCCCATAATGGAACCCAGGGAAGTCAGTGATTCATAATCCACGGGGGTATCCAGGTAATCCGCAGGGATGCAACCACCTGATGGTCCACCAGTTTGAACCGCCTTGAAGGTATGCCCTTCAGGTACCCCACCGCCGATATCGAAAATAATTTTTCTTAATGGAATCCCCATCGGAACTTCAATCAAACCTGTATTTTTTATACTGCCTGCCAATGCAAATAACTTTGTTCCTTTACTATCTTCCGTACCAATTCCACGATACCATTCGGCGCCATTTCTAATGATGGCGGGCACATTAGCAAATGTTTCGACATTATTGATTAAGGTGGGATAGCTTATAATTCCCAATTCCGCTGGGTAGGGAGGCCGTGGACGGGGAGTTCCCCGTTTCCCTTCGATAGAGGCAATCAAGGCCGTTTCTTCTCCACAGACAAAGGCACCTGCTCCAAGACGTACCTCGATCTTAAAACTGAATGGTGTTCCACAGATGTTTTGCCCTAACAGACCATAACGTTCTGCTTGTTGAATGGCTTTTCTCAATCTCGAAATGGCCAATGGGTATTCTGCGCGTACATAGATATAACCATGTTTTGCTCCCACCGCATAAGCCGCAATCGCCATCCCTTCCAATAATTGGTGGGGATCGCTTTCCAGCACACTGCGATCCATGAATGCGCCTGGATCACCTTCGTCGGCGTTGCATACCACGTATTTCACTTCGCTGGGGGCTTTGGAAACCGTACTCCATTTAAGCCCGGTGGGGTAACCGGCACCGCCCCGGCCACGCAAACCGCTGTGGATGATTTCTTCCACGACTTCGCCTGGACTTGATTCCATTAATAAGGTGAGGAGGGCTTCGTAACCGTCTTCTGCGATGTAATCATCGATTTGTTCGGGATCGACAATTCCGGCATTTTTCATCACGATCTTTTGTTGGTGTTTATAAAATGCCTGATCAGAAGGGCAATACAAATCAGATAAAGTTTTTTTACCTAACGAATCGATAATCCCTTCAGCATGGCTGGGTTTCACATTTTGATAGAGAGTCCATTCTGGCTGAACCGCCAACATAGGCCCTTGTGAGCAAAGCCCCAGGCATCCTGTTCCTTTTACTTTGCATTTTTGGCCGTTTTCACGCTTTTTCACTTCATCTTCAAGGGCTTTCTTAACCTCTTCGCTGCCTGAGGAAACGCAGCCAGCGGCCATGCAAACACAGATATGATGATCGTGCTCTTTTTGTTTATCTTTGACATCGTCCCGTAATTGGATTAACTCTTCAGGCGACATTTTCAATCATCCTCCCTATGCGTTCAACCACTTCTTCAGGAGATATCTTTCCCGCTACTTGACCGTCGAATACAACCACGGGTGCTAAACCGCAAGCCCCCACACACCGGGCGGTTAGTACGGATAATTGGCCATCTTCCGTGGTTTCGTCGGGTTTCACCCCGTATTCCTCTTCTACGGCTGCTAAAATTTCATCCGCTCCTTTGATGTAACATGCTGTACCTGTGCAAACCACACACGAGTGCAAACCTTGAGGTTTTAACTTGAAATAATGGTAAAACGTTGAAACTCCATAAACCTGGCTTAATGGTAACCTTAAGGTGGTGGCTACAAATCGTATTGCTTCTTCATCCAAATAACCAAAGGTTTCTTGAACCGTGTGAAGGGTTTCGATAAGGGCATGGGGATGGTAGCCATGCCGCCGCATGGTGGTTCCCACGAGTTTCCAGCGTTTATCGTCGGAAGGGGGAGCAGGTTTTATGCGTTCAAGTTGCATTGAGTTCTCCTTCGGTGCTATTTTCTATCAGTGGATTATTCCATAGAAATTAATAAGTTATATTTTTAACTATTAGTTTACCACTTCATTCACTTTTATGAATCGTTATAGTTGAAATTCAACATAATTTAAACAATAAAAAATGAAATTTAACCTTCGTTTCCATCCAATAAATAAAGTGTACTCATTGTAGCAATGTTGGATATATGATAAAAAAGAGAAATTTCATATTTGAAGAGGTTGCATCATGAGACGATTCATAATCCTGGTTATTTTCTTACCTTTGAATTTATGCCCGATTGTTAAAGCGGACCCTCCAGATCGGGAGAATTGGAAACCTATTCCCGAACTGACGGATGAATTCAATGGGGATAAATTGGATACGAAAAAATGGCACGATCATAATCCTCGCTGGAAAGGCCGAAAGCCGGGTTTTTTCGCAAAACATAATGTTTCAGTCAATGATGGGATGCTGCACCTGACCGCTCGTGCTGAATCGTTATCAGCTTTACCTGATGGATATCATACCTTTACCACAGCAGCAGTCAAAAGCCGTGCTTTGATTAAATACGGATTCTTCGAAATTCGTTGCCGTCCGATGGATTCCCGAGCTTCCAGTGCCTTTTGGTTTTACCATAACACACCTGAAATTTGGACCGAGATTGATGTTTTTGAAATCGGTGGTGCAGCAGAAGGCCATGAAAACCAAGTCCATATGAATGTCCATGTGTTTCACACACCCACTTACAAAGGAACGACAAAAGATCATCTTTCCGATGCGGATACATGGATTGCCCCATACCGGCTTGCCGGTGAATTTCATGTTTATGCGTTGGAATGGGATGAGAATGAAATTAAATGGTATGTTGATGGTGATTTAAAACGAACCAAGAAAAACGAATATTGGCACCAACCGCTTCATATGAACTTCGACAGCGAAACCATGCCAAACTGGTTCGGTTTGCCCAAAAAGGAAAACTTGCCGGCCACATTTAGTATTGATTATGTGCGTTCCTGGAAAAAGACAAGCGGGATTGAATTGGATGATGAACCGGATGAAAAGAGTTAGGCATGATCGTGATCCCATTTTTAACTTGAAACAATGGCCGTCTGTTATGCAATGGGATAAACATAGCCTGGCAACGTCATCGATCCAGGCTTCAATAAATGAGCAATACCAACTCACATTGACCGTTGATGAATTATTTTTACGTCAATCCACCAAAGTGTTTAAAGGTATCGATGCTGACTTCCAGGGTATTCCAATACCTTCTGAAGGTGTAGTGCCAGGCCCATTTCAATCCCTTCGGAAAGGGAAGAATACTATTACCAGATTGTGGACATTTAAATAAAGTATTAGCTCTTTATTCCAGGTGATTTTATATCTACAAACACTTATCGTTTATAGTAATAATAAGGGATTATTACATAAGCTTGTAAAGGAGCCTGGATGCGGCATTTTGTCGTAGTTTTTACATTGTTTTCAGTTGTGGTTTGTTGAAGTAAGATGTCTTCATTAAATATTGTGTAGGGAATGGCGCAATAATTATATTCTGCAGCCTCTGAGGTACTCTTTACATTTGATAACTCTTCAGGTTTTAAGGGAAATGTTTTAAAGGGAGTTTGTTTAAACCGAAAATAAATCTCTCGGGATCGATAATTTTGTGAAAAATCATCTTTTAAAACCATTGGAACTATTTTGTTGGAATCATTGAAGGGAACATTCTTATAGTATCGTTTAGGTATCTCTTGTGTGTCAAGATTAAATGCATAGTTGTTGAAAGCAATGAAATTCCACCCTCGCTCTGCAGGAACAAGTTTATCGTCAAAATTCTGTCTTAGATGATTTTGGAGCGATGAAATATCATTTTTGTAAATACCGCGTCTTGAATACGCACTAATATAATTTAACCGCCAAAGTAATGACAGAAAATGGCTAGCATTATTTTTTATGTCCAATCCACCCCGGCTTCCCAAAAGTTGGTAGACCGGTGAATACCAAACCAATCCGGTTATATATACAGCATCTAACTCTTGAACATATCCGTTTTCATTCAATTGAATCATTTCATTGATGGCGTTTCCTCCTTGGAAAAGAGGGGCACTATTTAATTTGTTCTCTGCTATCTTAATTAACTCGTGGCTGCCGTAGTAATGTTTGAAATTCTCTTTATAGACATCAATCAAGCGTTGGATTTCTTTCTTGTTTTCCATCGACATGGACCGCGCCATGGCATTTTCCAAATAGGTCAGTTCTGAATGCATGGTTTTTCGGTTATTGTCATATTTTTCGTCAGCTTTATATGTGAGGATAAATTTTTTACAAATAGAAAATGATTTGTCGTTGTACAATCCTAGTTGATAAGCTTTTGCCAAGAAACCAATCATGTATTGGTGGGTATATGAATGCGGTGGTTGAATCTTGTTTGATAAGACTGAAAGCATAGACCATAATTTTTCTTTATTGGTATTTGTTTTACAGTGAGGGATGATTTCTGCCACGGTGCTGCCAAGTTTCCACAAGAATTGGTTGTCATAGGTGCTGTTGATGGTTGACTGTAAAAATTCAAGGTGCCTATTTAAACTAACATTGTCATTTGAAATTTGAGAAAATACACTATTGCTACCGCCAATATTGATGAAATTAATAATATGTTTTTGTGCATCAAGAGATGTTTTTGCGTTGGAATAAAGAAAAATCATTAAATCGCTGGCATGCCTGGTGCGGAATAGAAATTCTTCTTGAGATTTACTGCCATATTCACTAAATTGGTGTGTTTTTGTTGTATAAATCTTATAAATCGTATCAGAAAGAAATGCGAATTTGGAAGGAGATTGATTAAACACTTTACATAAATCAATCGCTTCTTCTCGATTAAAACCTGGATCGTTTATGAAAGCAGTTAACTTTTCTTTTAGTTGATTGGTTAATGGATAGTTTTTAAGTGCAAACAACAAAGTTTTTTTGGCTTCCTCACGTGAAGGCGCATTAGAGATATGTTGTACCGTTTTATTATGGAGGGATTCAGAATAACCATTGGTTTTAAATTGTTCCTGAATTTGTTCCAAAGGATTTTTTGTATAAGAGCGTCGAGAGTGTGTTGATTTGCAACCCCCTAAGTATACTATGGAACTAAGCATGAGTGTGATTAAAATGCCTGAGACAACGAATTTCAAATAAAAATTTGCATAAAATTCCCCACTGTTTTGACGGCCCATCATTTTCCCTCCGTTTACAAAGGATGAATGTCTAATATATGCGTCCGAACCAACATGGGCGCTCGTCATAAAACAGTTGATAATTTTTCATGAAAAAATGACTCCGTCAACTGGATGACACAAAGAAAATATAAAATTTCGAAAAAATAGCTCAATATTAACCAAAGCAGTTGCATGTATGGAATATATTTGTTTGATACAATGCTTGACAATCCCATATGTTCCTTGAGACAATCCAAACGATAATATCGAATAAATAAATTTTGGAGAAGAGATCATGAGCCTCTCACGCAGAGATTTCCTTTATACATCAAGCTTGGCAGCCTTGGGGATGACCATATCAAAAACATGCCAGGCTGCAACGAAGCCGAATGTCATTCTCATCATCACCGATGATCAAGGGTATGGTGATTTAGCGTGTCATGGCAATCCAAATATTCAAACACCGAATATGGATCGCCTTTATGGTGAAAGTACCAGGTTGACCAATTTTCACGTCGGGCCAACCTGCGCGCCCACTCGCGCTTCACTTATGACCGGCCATTATTGCAATCGCACCGGTGTTTGGCATACCATTATGGGACGTTCACTTTTGCGCAAAGATGAAGTCACCCTCGCGGATGTATTCGTCGATAGTGGATATCAGACCGGTTTCTTTGGCAAATGGCACTTGGGTGATAATTATCCCTTCCGGCCTGAAGACCGTGGTTTCCACCACGTACTTCGACATGGGGGAGGTGGGGTGACCCAAGCCCCCGATTATTGGGGTAATGATTACTTTGACGATACGTATTACCTAAACGGAACTCCAAAAAAATACGATGGTTATTGCACGGATATATGGTTTGATAATGCAATAGATTTTATCAGGAACAACCAGGAGAAACCATTCTTCTGTTACTTATCCACCAATGCTCCACATGGCCCCTTTAATGTCCCAGATAAATACAGCGATCTATATAAGGACAACGAAGATGTTCCCCATGCCAATTTTTATGGCATGATCACCAATATCGATGAAAACCTTGGCCGGCTCGAAGCCGCTTTAGTACAAAATAATCTAAAAGAAAATACCATCCTGATTTTCATGACTGATAACGGCACTGCCGCTGGTTTCCCCAATGGGAAAGGTTTCAATGCGGGAATGCGAGGAACCAAAGGGAGTGAATATGATGGAGGGCATCGTGTTCCTTTCTTTATCCGATGGCCCAACGGAGGTATGAGCAAGGCCCACGATATTAACCGCCTGACGGCTCATGTCGATGTCATGCCCACCTTAATTGATCTTTGTGGATTAAACCAACCGGAAGATGTGAAATATGATGGCACGACCCTTAAGCCTCTTCTCAAACAAACGGCTGCTTTTTGGCCTGACCGCGTTTTGATTACGGATTCCCAGCGTGTGGAGAATCCAATCAAATGGCGTAAAAGTGCCGTAATGACTGAACGCTGGCGCTTGAACAACGGCAGCGAGCTTTATGATATGAACAACGATCCTGGTCAGAAACAAAATATAGCCAATCAACATCCCTCTGTTGTCAAACGATTACGAGATGAATATGAGAAATGGTGGGAAAGCGTTTCCTCCCGCTTTGATGAGTATTGCCGTGTCATCATTGGTTCTGAGCATGAAAACCCAACTCGCCTATCCTCACATGATTGGCATGGAGAATCCGTGCCTTGGAATCAGCAACAAGTCCGTGCTGGTATGGAAGCCAATGGCTTTTGGGCGCTGGATGTGGCGAAGGAAGGAAAGTATGAATTTCAACTGAGGCGTTGGCCTAAAGAAGTCGACAAATCGATCAACGCCTCTATCCCTGCCGGCGAACCAGTACCCGGAGGTTTTCAGTATCGGGAAGGGAAGGCATTTAATATCACCCAGGCACGTTTAAAAATCGCCGATTATGATGAAACCATACCCGTATCCGAAAAAGACAAAGCTGCCACGTTTACCATAAATTTGAAAGCGGGTGAAACCTTTATGGAAACCTGGCTGATGGATGATGAAAGCACCTCTCTCGGCGCTTTTTATGTGGATATAAAACGCTTGGATTGAAAACAAAAGGAAGTAATCGTATTTTTTGCCGCACTGTCATGAAAGGAAAGAATGAATATTATGACTGATCGTCAATCATCCCGCCGTTCATTTCTTAAGCAAAGTGCTACTGCTTTTGCGTTGCCCCACATTATTCCTGCATCCGCACTTGGAAAAACGGTTGCCAGCGCTCCCAGCGACCGTGTTTCTATGGGCTTTGTCGGTATGGGAACAATGGGCGATGGCCATCTCTTTGGACGAGCTTGGACCTACCTTCCCGGAGGGTATCTTGCTCGAAACGATGTCCAAGTATTGGCGGTTTGTGATGTATGGAAAGAAAAGCGTGAAAAAGCCAAATTGAATGTGAATAAATACTATGATGAGAAATTCGGAACGAAGGAAAAACCAACCTGTGAAGCCTACAACGACTTCCGAAAGGTATTGGATCGTGATGACATCGACGCCGTATTAATCGCCACACCTATTCATTGGCACGCCACGATGACAGTATTGGCTGCTCAGGCGGGCAAAGATGTCTATTGCGAAAAACCCACGGCTATTTCCATCCACGAAAGCCAGGCAGCGGTGAAAGCAATCAAGGAGAATAAACGTGTATTTCAAGCAGGTACCCAACAACGCTCAGAATACCATGGGAATTTCCGTTTGGCGTGCGAATTGATCCGAAATAATCGAATTGGCAATTTGCAAGAGGTTTATGCTTATCGTGATGGCGGTGGGGCAATTTGGCCAATTCCGTCAGGTGATCCAAAACCTATTCCCGCGGATTTCGACTGGGATTTATGGCTGGGTCCTGCTCCTAAAATCCCTTATCAAGGCCATTCTGGAGCCCATTTGTTCGGCTTCGGCGGTATTAATTGGGGGCAGCATCATTATGATATCGTGCAATGGGCATTGGATGCGGACCGCACCGGTCCTGTCGAAATCTTCATCGATGAAGACCATGCTGCTTATCGGTATGCCAATGGTGTAGTGGTGTATGGCCGCCCATTTAAAGATGAAAAAATCGGAGAAACCGGTGGAGGATGGTACCTCGGTGATAAAGGAGGTATTGGCGTTGATCGTGAACATCTTGTTTCTCAACCTGAAAGCATTGTTAACACACCGCTTGATGAGGATGATGTTCGTCTCTATCACAGCGATAGCCATTCCATCAACTTTCTTGAGTGCATTAAAACTCGCAAACGTTGTATCTGTGATATCGAGACCGCTCATCGCGCTGTCAGTGTTTTGTTGTTAGGAGGGATTGCTACCCGCCTAAAACGCCCTTTGAAATGGGATCCTGACACGGAACGTTTTATCAATGACGATGAGGCTAATAAAATGCTAAAAATGGAAAAGCGCGAGCCTTGGGTTGTTTGATAATTGTGTCAAATCTTCACAGTTTCAGGAAGTGGTGTGTATACTTTACTCACATTCTTGATATCTGCTGTTTGGATGGGTTGACTTCTTTAAATCCCTCATGTTGTGCAAAAATCCTGACTATTCCCTAAGATATACGGGATATCGTTTGTTTTCCTGCATGATCTATCTTCCAAAATGGCATGTGAGTTGCGATTTTGATAACAACAGAAGTGAGATGAGAGCATGTCAAGAAAAGAACATCATTTCTTTGATTAAAATGATAAAAAAAAGGATGTTTCTATGCAAATACCAGTTGAAATTACCTGTCGCGGAATTCAGAAAACCGATGAAATTGAAGAGGTCATTAATGAGAAAATCGAAAAACTGGAACGTGTGGGACGGCCAGTTATTCGATGCGGCGTAACCATAGAAAAACCCAACAAACATCAACAATCGGGGAGTCCCTTTTATGTTCGCATCGAAATGAGCGTTCCACCCGGTCATGATCTGGTAGTCAAACGGGAACCTGGCGAGGGAGACATACACGATTCACTTTTGACAGTGATTCGGGATGCCTTCGAAGCCGCCAAGCGAAAGCTGCAAAATGTGAAGGATAAGCAACGCAAAGATGTCAAGCACCATCCGGATCAACAAGTCCAGGCATTTGTTTCAAAACTGTTTCCGGAAGAGAATTACGGCTTTTTAAAATCATTAAATGGTTATGAGGTTTACTTTCACAAAAACAGTGTTCTCCATAATGAATTTGACCGTTTAAAAGTCGGTATAGGAGTTCGCTACGTTGAAGAGGAAGGTGAAAAAGGTCCACAAGCCAGTACCGTTGCGATAGTCGACAATCCCCCTGGTATTTAACTATTAGACTGCAAAGGAGGTGTTTGTATGCAAGTCATTGCTGATATAAGCATTACACCGGTTGGCACTCAAACTTCACTAACCGAATTCATTAGAGAATGTGAGAAAATTATTCAGGATAACGGCTTGAAATCGCATGTCCATGCGTTTGGCACCAATATCGAAGGTGAATGGAACTTGGTGATGGAAACCATAAAGGATTGCCTTCAGGAACTTCATAAAAATGGAGTCCCCCGGGTATTGACCACCGTGCGCCTGGATACACGAAGAGATCATAACCAATCAATCGAAGAAAAAATATCAAGCGTTTCTTGAAAAGCCAACCATCGTATTGAATGATGGTAATCATAGAGTGAGTATTAATGCAAATTTTTTTTATGGTTTAAGACTCTTTTAGTATTTGAATCGCCTGTTGGGGAATCCAGGATTGAGGTAACCGTTGTTGAAGAGAGATGTAATAGTTCATTAAGTTGTGTTTAAGTCCTGTTTTTCCCAACGTGTATAGCGGTGTAAGAAAAGCCAAATCATAATTACTCGCCTTGCGCCATACGCGCAGGGCATCTTTATACTCATGGGTTTTCGTCGCTTCCAAGGCTAGTTTCTCATAGGTGTCTAATCCTATCATCCCGGATTGTTTTGCAAATAGTTCCGCTCCTTTCCAATCATTCAACATCAAATAACAACGAAAAATACTATGATTCCTGTGATGTTTTCGTTCTTCATCTTTCATGGATTCATAAATGCGAATAGCACGCCCAGGAAATCCATAGGTGGTTAAGAAACTGATAAAATCTTTGGCTTTTTGTGGTTCTGCATTTTTAAGGCTTTCTTCTATTTTATCAAACATCGTCCGATTTTTTTCTTCAGGAGCATTTTTGTACAAATAGCGTAACAAACGATCATCAAACCGATCCCGCTGATTGATCAAATAGTCCCATAACCAATCATCTTCATGATTGATCTCATAAAGGTGATCCTGTTGAAGATGAATGAATGCCCAAACCGCTTGCCGGGCTGATCCGTTATCGGGATGAGCTGTTTTGATTTCATTCTCTAGAAGGGGAATCACTTCATCAACTCTTCCTATTTTAACCATGTATCTCCAATACCGGCTGATAATATTCTTCCGTATATCAGTCATCTTGGATTGTGATATTTTGGCCTCGGCAAGTTCCAATCCCTTATTGAATGCCTCGATCGCTTTTTCCTGTTCCTCTCGGCCAATATAATAATTGGCTCTCTCCAACCAATACTCTGCAGAATCCTTCTCTTTTTCCTCCTTATCCAGAATATGTGTTTCAACCGTCCTCGCCCCACTCGCCATTTGAGTTCCACCCGCCAAGGTGGCGAAACCGTGTAAAGGAAGATTATGCTCCTCTTTTTCCTTTAGCACTTCTTCCACCAGGCTTTGAGCCTGCTCAACTTCTCCGGCTTCTTTCAATGCCTTTGCCAATTGTTCCATGCATCCAAGCCGGAAACGTACTTTGGCTTCCTCGGCAGATAACATAACTTGTGAGCTGTACCGTAAATATTCGATCTCTTTTTCCGTAAGTGGGGTATTCAAAGAATATTGAAATAAACGGATTGCTCCTTTATGAGCATTCCATGACAATATCTTGTTTCCTATATAGTAGGCATCAATGGTAGATTCAGGTTGGTAGACATCACCTATCCAATTTAAGTCCATTGCCCCCGCATGGATTATTGCTTTTAAATAAATCAATACCTTTTTGGTCTCTGTTGGCTGGGCAACGATCTTTGCTTTCATTTGATTCATTAATTCGTCAGCTGAACCCATTGTATTGTAGAAATAAACACGTGCAGGGAACCAAATGCTCGGCACTTTTTTAGTTTGATTTTCCAGCCATGAATCAATCTGTTCATGTGGAACACCCGATTCAATCCAATGTTTGATTAATGCATAGAAAATTCCGCTTTTTGCCTCAGGCATCTTTTCCAAAAAATGTTTCGCTAAATCCCATTCCTCTCTCTCAATCAAAAAGTGGCCGACTCTGCCATAGATATCTTCGTTAGGATATAAATCGTACCTATGAAGGATATACATAAATTCGTTTTTTTGAGGTTCTTTTCTTTCTTGGGCTATTGCATCGAGAATCTGTTGAGCGTCCTCTCGTAAACCCGCACGGATAAATACATTCAATCGAATTAATAGTTCCTTGAGTTCGGATGGCAATTTCTCTTGACGATAATCAAGGGCCAACTCGACTAAATCTTCCTCGTTCAATGTGTTCGTAACATCTTGTTTGATTTTCCACCAGTCAATTTGGTCTTGTGCTTCTGCAATATAAGTGAAAGATACAAGAATAGAGATTATGAGAACAATCAATAACTTTTGTTTCATCAACTCTTCCCCTTTTCTTGGTTCAGAAAGTTCCTTTATTATTAAAACGAATGACTCATAGGAAAAGTTTGATATGGAATATATTATTGGATTCCAGTCGTAAATTATTGATGATTCGATGTTCGTAAATTATTTGTAAAGGAGATTTAGGATGAAAAGAAAATATTTTTTTCTGGAACTCATTATTTTAAGCACATTATGCTTTTTATTCATCCCTGAATTTTTGGCATCTCAAGAAAATTCAGATAAAAACGTGCAGCTCTTTCCAGTTTATTACGCCAACTATCCCGATTGGCAAAAAGAGACGGTTGTTTTTTATCTTCCTGTCAAAGAAAATTTACCGGTTAAAGGGAAACTGGAAGAATTATGTTCAGGATTGTCACGATTTATATTTGATTACTTGCCAGTCGAGTTGGTTAAAATTGAGGAAAAGAACGGAAAAAAAACCGCTATCATTAACCTGGTTGATCCCAAAAACAAAACAGGGAAAAATTGGAATCCCCTTTTTTTCCAAGGATCAACAGGCGCCCATTTCACCCAAGCGGCACTCGTATTAACGTTATTACAACCAACCTATCATGGCGAATGGGTGGATTGCCTGGTTTTTCAATATAATGGAAAACCTTTTAAAGATGAATGGGATCATATGTCTTTGCACAACCAATTTTGCTCCGAACTGGATATTCCATTATGGAATAAAGAATTGTTTCAGCTTGAGCATTCAGATTAATTCGAAATTTTGCTAAATTAACGTGAATAACATGAGGGAGAATGGAAATGAAACCTAATTCAGTTTTATTAGTAGTTTTTTGTACTGGTCTTTTTATTGTATTACCATGCTATTCTGAAGAACTGTGGATGCCCACCATCGATGGCGAATGGTGGTCTGTAACGGGTCAACCAGACCTCGGTGAGTATACCAGTGAACGCCAGCAACCTGTTGATTTTGGCGTTTGGCAGGCAAAAGATGGCACATGGCAACTTTGGTCATGTATTCGCCATACCAACATTGGTGGCAATACCCGTCTTTTCTACCGCTGGGAAGGCGAAAAACTCACTCAACCCGACTGGAAACCGATGGGAATCGCCATGACCGCCAAACCGGAATTGGGCGAATCGCCTGGCGGTATGCAGGCTCCTCATGTGATCCAATTTCAGGGTAAATATCACATGGCCTATGGGGATTGGAATAACATCTGCTTCGCCGTCAGTGAAGATGGCAAGGAATTCAAGCGTGTTATTCAACCGGATGGCGAAACAGGTGTCTTTACTGAAGGTATGGGTGTCAACACCCGCGATGCCATGCTGATCCAAATCGATGGCTTGTGGTATTGTTATTATACCGCCAGTCCTCATAACGGGTATGTTTATTGCCGCACATCACCGGATTTAAAAACCTGGAGCCATTCCTGTGTGGTGCAATTCGGTGGACGAGCCGGTGATGGCCGCTGGCAGCATGAATGCCCTCACGTTGTTGAGTTTAAACCAGGATTATTCTATCTCTTCAGGAACATTTATTATGGCCAAAATATGGAAAACTGGGTGTATCGCTCCCATAATCCCCTCTATTTCGGTATTGACGATGACACAGGATTTGTCCGCACATTGGAAGTGGCCGCTCCCGAAATCATTCAACATGAAGGGCAATACTATATTGCCTCTCTCAAACACGCATTGGATGGCATTAAAATCGCTCGATTGAAATGGGTAAAAGTCCAACGCCCAGGAAAAGCGGTATTCGATTTTGATGATCCAGAAGTACGGGAAAAATGGAAAAAAGTGGATGGAGATTTAGCCTCGGTTTTTTGTACATCCACCCGCAGTAATTTTCAATCACCCACAAAGCACTTTATCGGCACCGCCGAGTTATCAAACGGAAAATTTGATGATGACCGAACAGGAAAAATTGTCTCTCCCGAATTTGTTTTGGAGGAAAATGTATACACGGTTTTTGTTTCAGGTGGCCCTCAATACAAAAATTGTTATGTCGCTATCGTGGATGCCAATAGTGGCAAAGAACTCGAGCGGTTTCATGGGACACGAAACAACACTTTTAAATCTTATCGCTTCCCAACCATATCCCATCAAGGCAAAACCGTCCGCATCGAAGTGGTGGACAACGGCAAAGGCTCATGGGGCCACATCAACTTTGGTGGCATTTTTATGGATAGGATAGTGGAGGAGAAGTAAGTGAAACCTGTCCCAATGTCATTAAGTTCAAGGGGAGGGCGAGGCTCCCGCCGAGCCGTTTCCGCGTACAACGGCTCG
>CAZFER010000021.1:0-81817 GCA_964517495.1 uncultured bacterium
CCCCAACACCCCCCACCCCCTTCATCATGGAATTCGTCCCCAAACGAAAATTTTTGGATAGGCATTGATATAAATAAAAAATTTTTATAAATTTAACAACATTATAGGCCTTCTGAATATGAACTGAATTATTTAGACTTATAAGATAAAGATTTCTTCCACCAAAAGGTAATGCAAAATGAACACAAATGGTCGTCAATTAATGAGTGGAAATGAAGCGGTCGCCCTTGCCGCAATTCATGCGGGTGTGTTGCTGGGCACCGGATATCCAGGCACGCCCTCCACAGAGATATTGGAAAATTTCACTAAACTGGGAGGCCACTCACAATGGTCCCCCAACGAAAAAGTGGCACTTGAAGTGGGCTTGGGTAGTGCCTATGCAGGTGCGCGAACCCTTGTAACCATGAAACATGTCGGACTCAATGTGGCCGCAGATCCTTTGTTTACCGCTGCCTATACCGGCGTATCCGGTGCATTAGTGATTGTTTCCGCCGATGATCCCGGCATGGCCTCCAGCCAAAACGAGCAGGATAATCGCAACTTCGCTCAGGCTGCCGGCGTGCCTATGCTGGAACCATCCGACTCTCAGGAAGCCTATGATTTTCTACTCTCAGCCATTGATATATCCGAACGCTGGCAAATTCCCGTGTTGTTTCGAATGACAACCCGAATTTGCCATTCCAAAACTGTCGTTGAACCCCATTCAAATATAAAACCTGGTGCTTCACCCCATTTTGAACGAGATATCCAAGGCCGCGTGATGATTCCCGCTTACGCCCGTCCAGCCCATAAACGGTTAAGAGATAAGTTGGATGACCTCGCCCAATGGAATGAGGATGCCGTATTAAACCAACGCTTCGAGGGCGATAAAAGCTTGGGAATTATTACCTCTGGCGTTTCCGCGGTTCACGTGCGTGAAGCCGTTCCCAACGCCTCCATATTAAAACTGGGAATGACCTATCCCCTTCCCTTTGATACCATCCGGACATTTGTCCACCGTGTTGAACGCTGCACGGTCATCGAAGAAGGTGATCCATACCTATATAACGCAATCCGGGCGGAAGGATTATTTGTCGATCAAAAACCACCTATGTTTCGCTTTGGCGAACTCAATGTCGACCGGATTCGCCGCATCGTCATGAGGGATTCCTCGGAAGAAATACCACCCCCAAAAGGCAAACCCCCTCAACTTTGCATGGGGTGCCCACACCGCTCCGTTTTTCAAATATTGCATGATCTTAACTGTATCGTGACCGGTGATATCGGGTGTTATACTCTCGGTGTCCTGCCCCCCTTCGAAGCGATGGATACCTGCGTATGCATGGGGGCCAGTATCGGTGTTGGCTTGGGACTGCGCCATGTCTTGCCCGATGATGAAGCCCGCCGCGTGGTCAGCGTCATCGGCGACAGCACCTTCGTCCACAGTGGAATCACCGGACTGGTGGAAATGGTTTACAACCGCCCCAAAACCGGACATCTGGTGATGATCCTCGATAACGGCACCACCGCCATGACCGGTTTGCAGGAACACCCCGGCACGGGCCGCCTGTTGGATCATCAACCCACTAGCCAAATCGTGTTTGAAGATCTGGCTAAATCTATGGGTATCAACAATGTTCATGTGATGGATCCAACTAAATCGCCTGACCAACTCGAAACAATAATAAAAGAGAGTTTGGAAAGCGATGAACTGACGTTAATTATTACCCGCCGGCCTTGCATCCTGGCAGCCCGCAAAATCCGCGAGTATGAAAAAACCGCTGCTGATGAAACACCGGTCGAATGCGATTGCACTGCAACTGTGGAATGAGAGGAACAACCATGTCTAACACTGTAACCAATGTTGTCGTCGCCGGCCTTGGCGGCCAGGGCGTTTTGAAAGCCTCTGATATCATCGCCGATGCGGTTTTCCGAGCCGGTTTGGATGTCAAAAAAAGTGAAATTCACGGGATGAGCCAGCGCGGTGGTTCCGTAACCAGCGATGTCCGCTTTGGCAAAAATGTCCTAAGCCCCATGATCCCCACCGGCGAAGCCGATTTCCTGGTGGTGCTATCCCCGGATCAGATCGAAAACAATCGATACTTATTGAAAAAACAAGGAATGTTGATCACCCCCGACGCCATCGATGAAAACGCTTTGACTAACAAACGAAGTTTGAATGTAGCCCTGTTGGGTATTTTAAGCACTCAAATTGATGTGGATACCTCCTATTGGCTTGAAGCCATTAAAGCCAATCTGCCTGAAAAAATTCATCAGGTCAATTTTCAAGCGTTTGAACTGGGCCGTAATTCAAAATAATACACTCGAAATTGAAACAATCATGCTCGATTTACACCATTGAATTAGGGAAGGAAAATACCATGAACCAACCAACATTCTCACGCCGCCTCTTTCTTCTTGGATCAACGGCCGCAATTGCATCAACCGGCTGTTCAACCTTGAAAGTTCGAAAAACCACTCAAACTAAAAGTGGCTATAAATCACCCAATGAAAAATTAAATGTCGCAGGCATAGGCGTCGGCGGAAAAGGCTTTAGCGATATCAATAACTGCAGCAGCGAAAACATCGTCGCCCTCTGTGATGTTGATTGGCGCCATGCTGGAGGGGCCTTTCGGCGTTTTCCCAACGCGAAAAAGTACAACGATTTTCGCAAAATGTTGGATGAATGCAAAGAGATCGACGCAGCCACCATCTCCACCCCCGATCATATGCATGCCATCGCCGCCATGCGCTGCATGGAGCAAGGCATCCATGTCTATGTACAAAAACCATTGACACACACAGTGTTCGAAGCACGAACCTTGCGTGAATCCGCCCATAAATTTGGAGTGGCCACCCAAATGGGAAACCAGGGCGCCGCCACCGACCTGCACCGCGAACTCTGCGAAATGATCTGGGCAGGGCTTATCGGCCAGGTACGCGAAGTCCATTCCTGGACTGACCGCCCCATCGGTTGGTGGCCACAAGGCATCCCTGATCCCCTGCCCTCCAAACCGGTTCCCGACCACCTGAACTGGGATGTATGGATTGGCCCCGCCCCTGAGCGTGCTTACAACCCTGGCTATTGCCCCTTCAAATGGCGCGGCTGGTGGGATTTTGGTTGCGGTGCGCTTGGCGATATCGCCTGCCATAACCTCAGCCCGGTGGTCAAAGCCTTGCGACTGGAATATCCCAACCAGGTTCAATGCATCCACCAAAAAGACTATAACTCCCAAACCTACCCCACTGAATCGATTATCAAATATCACTTCCCTCAACGAGGGAACTTCAAAGAGTTGGATTTATTCTGGTATGACGGGAAACTAAAACCCGAACTCCCTGAAGGTGTCAGCTCTGACTTGAACCTTCTAAGTGAAAACACCAGCACCATGTTTATTGGCGAAAAAGGCCTCATCGTCATGAAAGGCCAGGAGGACAAAAATGTATTGGTCATCGATGGCAAAATCGTGGAGGATTATGAGAAACCCGAACCCATTATTCCCCGCCTGCCCAGCATTTTACGTGAAAACGGTGAACAGAATTCCGATTTGATGCATAAACGCGATTGGATCCTCTCATGCAAAACCGGTGCCCCGGCAGGTTCCAACTTCGATCACGCCGGCCCCCTAACTGAATGGGTGGTGATGGGGAACGTATCCCTTAAATTCCCCAACGAAATATTGGAATGGGACGGCCCCAACATGCGCTTCACCAATAACCGTGAAGCCAACCAATACATAACCAAATCCTACCGAGAGGGTTGGGAATTATTATAAAAAAATGTGAAACCTATTTATTGATTCTATAAACCAACGATTTATCCGCCTTGATTTTTCAAACAGAGCCGTTAATATAATAATTCGAATTTGGGGCTGTAGCTCAGCTAGGGAGAGCGTCTGAATGGCATTCAGAAGGTCAGGGGTTCGATCCCCCTCAGCTCCACAAGCCCCAAATCACTCAAAATACGCAACTTACGACCGTCAAAAAAACCTTTCCAAATAACCCTTATCCACAATTTTGTACACAAGAATATACCGTCTTTCTTCAAATTAATCCAAAGTAAATGGAATCTATTCGAAACCGTAGTTCCTACTGCCTTCATTTGATAAAACCACTCTGCCCAATCCTCTCCAGCAAAGCGCTCTGGATTTGCTTGGCGTTCGCCTTTAATAGAGGTGTACCCAGTAATTCACTTATCAAACCAATCTAACCGATTAGTTTTGCTAAACTTGTGTTTTTAGGCAGCAGGAACTTTGGGTTAATCATTTGGGAAAGCACCAGCGATATTCAAATCGCTGAAAAACGATGTGCGTTTCTACTAACGTGGGCTACGCCCACAACCCAATTCTTTAAAGAGTGCCGCCAATCATCTATGCTTGAGTTTTTTAAGAAGAAATCACAACCAAAGAGAGAGGCGGCACATGAATACATTTGTACAGAAATTCGCAAGCATTGTCAAAGGCATGATCACCGGGTTTGATCGAATCGTCTTCAAAGGCTCAATTTTACCGCTAATGCATGAGAAAGGAGTTATGAATTTTTGTCACAGTCACGGGATTCTAAATAAAGAGTACAAGCCCTGGATGTTGAAACAAACCGAAAAGTTGGTGAGTGATGCGGAGCGATACGCGGAGGAGGAATGCGGTAGCTGCATCACGCCAATCAAATCCTCCCGCATACGCAAGGAAGAGATGGCCCGGCAACACCAGCATGAGAATCAGATTCAATCCGGTTTGATTGGCATCTGGTCAGCCATTGAGTCGTGCCACTCTTATAAAGCGCGTTACTGCGCTGAGTCAGGCTTTCCCCAGTTGCGCGGGGAGTGGACCAAATGCAAGCACCTTTATTTCTACTACGACCACAAAGAGTACGGTTTCATGAACATCCGCCTGCAAACCTGGTTCCCTTACCATATTCAAATTGCGCTCAACGGTCGCGAGTGGCTACGTCGTGGCCTGGAACGTGAGCAATGTGAATTTGTAGCCAAGGGAAACAAGTTTCTCCATATCGCGGACTATGAGAAAGCCCAACACATACTCGATCATCAGTTGGAAACGCGCTGGGAGCCGATGCTAAACGGATTTCTTCCCGCGGTTTTCCCTGCGATGAAAGATATTCTTGGCCCCCACCTTTCTTACTACTGGACCTTGTGGCAGAGCGAGTGGGCCACGGATCTCATTTTCTCCTCAACACGCGATCTCAATGCGCTCACGGAGTCGTTGATGCGTCACGCTTTTATGACGGGAACCGGCACGCGGGTATTGCGCTACCTCGACCGTCCCATGACCAAGGCAGGACCCCCCCACTGCCCTAAATGCACTCTTAACCGCTTCAACTAAACAACTTATGGAGATCGCCGCATGAGATTTCTTGTTTTTTAAGATGGCTTTTTTTGAGTAAGTCACTAAAGCATTCCATCTTCGTTTAGGAAATTGGATGCATTTTTTTGAGGGCTATACCTTTTTTTAAAACCAGATTTTTACTCTTTTCACCCAAAGATTCTTTTAACGAGCCAAAAATATGTAAGATATGACTGACGAAAACAAGAAGATTATGCATGAAAAGCACGCAACAATCGATCAGAGAATCCTCTGATTTTGTGCTACACATAAACAACAGCCCCCTTAATCAGTTCATCACGGCATTGTACCCCCGTGTTCATGTGCCTCATAAGTGTTTGTTTTTTTATAATAAGTGGCCTGGGTTCACGCCTCCGAAAGCCTAAATGATGAGGGTGTAACTCGCACAGCAGAAAATCACGGAAGATGGATACCCTGTTCAACGCTTCCAGGATTCACTGAACAGCCTGGCAGGAATCGCTCGAAACCGCTTTGTTTTATTCAACTTGTGCTTTCAGGCAGTAGGAACGTTGGTTTAAAAACTCATTGAGATGGTTCAGTTTTCTTCCCGGCAGGTACATCTGGATCTTTATCCAGAATTTCTGTGATAATTCGAACTGGGATGATGTTGAAGGGTTCATTGATCAGATGATATAACAGCAACCCAATGCGATTTCTTGTCAGGCCGTTTAATCGAGACCGTACTGCCACCTCTAAGGGTTTTTGCCGTCCCCCATTCACCTGTGGCGATATTGATCCAGCGAAGTTCAAACGTGGAATCGGGATAACGATCCAATTTCAATCCCACTAAGCCTCCACCATTTTGGGTAAAATAGAGAATATAGGCTTTTCCTGGATCAGCTCCCACGTATGCCTCGTCTGACTCCCGCTCAGTCAACAGGTCAAGCCGTGGTTTGACATCCCAGAATTTTACTTTGCGTTCCACTTTCCGAGTGGCGCGGATACACCCTTTCGACGCATCGCATAAACCGATACCTGCTGTAGGACGGTGAAATCGCACACCCGCCACACCAGCCAGCAAATTGCGCCACCATTCCTCGATGGCATTATCCGAATCACCCGGTTGCCAACGACTCCACGGTTTACCATCCAGGGCGATATCATTACCATAAATTTTTGTCATATGCAACAGATAAGGAGGATCGACCTTCTTCAATTCATTGAATAACCAAAGCACGGTATTCCAATGGTCTTCATCCCTATGCCGGCTGTTGGCCTGAGAGATGTCAACATAATCATATTGGTTTCGCTGCTCTCGCACGATAGCGACCCCCCGGGAATTTTCGGCTTTGAATATATCATCAAACATGTCAGTCGTGGCGACTTCTTTGCCTTTGGATTTGGCTTTTTTTTCGATAAAATTCATCCAATATTGTCCCCAGGCTGCATGTTCATGAGTTTCGTTATTCATGCAATAAAGCACGTTGTCATACTTCAACGTCACGGAAAGCAGTTTATCCACAAATTTATCTTGAAAACGCCGAACCAGATCGTATTTTTCCCTCCTTGAATCAGATGCTTTTTCATAGACCGGGTGCCCTGGAACGCCTTGCAAAAAGGGATGATTGTGGTAAGAGCCGTAGGATGTTGCCAGTCCTGAATTATTAATATTGTAGTTTATATTATTCCTGGGATTCCAGGGACTAGCGGGCCAGGAGCTCCAACTCCCGCCGATCAAGTCAAATCTATCCCATAGTTCGATTTGAACAATGATGTCCCGTTTTTTGGCTTCGGAAACAAACATTTCAATACGGTTCCAGAAAGGGCCAGTCATCGTGTTTAAATCGTACTGGTCTCCTTTTTGTGCGCAAAAATCAAAACCCTGTATTCCCGCTGCCATACCTGGATCAAGCACACAGCGTAAGTAGTTTCCACCCGCTGATGCCAATTCGTTCATGGCGTTCTTGATTTGTTGGACGGTGCTGACCCCTTTATTATCCTTGTCATTGCTGGTGTCATGGTCGATAAATGGATTATGACCATGATTCCATGCGCCAAGTAACAAAACACGCTGGTCATCATATTTCCAATAATGGCCATCCACTTCGATCTGAGCAAAAGCAAAACCGTTGAATGTAAAAATGAATAAAAAGCCAAAAAAAACGTGGAAAAGAATCCGATTTAATTTCATTTATTTATCCTTTCAAAATTGCCTGATTTATAATCGCAACATGTCAACCATAGACTTTGGAAAAGTATACGAATCTTCAATTGTTCCCACTATTCCTCCCCCAATGAAATGGGGGAGGTTAAGGAGGGGGGGGTAAAGGATTCTACTTCAGGTTTTCTTATCAACCCTCCCCTAGCCCCTCTCCCAATCTTGGCTGGGGAATAGTAATTCATATGACTTATCTCTTACTTATATCCATATTAGGGAAACTTTGTATTCATCAGTAATCATTATTGAATCACAATCTGAACTTCCTGGTTCGGTTCAAGGGAAACGGTCAATCCACGGTGCAACTGGGCGCCGGTGAATGTTTTTGGATCTGCATTTCCGACGGTTACTGAATAATTTTGTCCTGGTTCCACTGTAAACCATTCCGGGATGGTATTCATCCTTGGCCAATCCTTGGTGAATCCCATGTACAGGCGATGCCGTGGGATATCAAATTCCAAAATCCCCTGCCAGGCTTTTTCTGACTGCATTGAGATAACCATTCCATCTTTATAAGGAGCGGCCCCTAACTGCATGCCTTTTTGCCAGGGCCGTGCGATAACACCTTGAGTGTGCATCAATGCATGCAGTATCACCGTGCGTACACCATTGGCCTGCAATTTCATGGTTCCCCATAATGGGGCTTCATCAAGAGGTTCATTTGCATAAATGACATTGTTGGCCATCTCACGGTCTACCCATGTAAATCCTTCTTTCACAGGAATCCGATTCAGCAGATAAATAGCCCCTTCGATTGAATCCGCATATCCATCGATCGAACCTTCCCACCTATAATCCTTGTATGCTGGTTTCATCGAATTGCGTAAGGTTTTTTTAACTTGAGGGGTAAATTGATTCGTGCCAGT
Organism: uncultured bacterium; assembly: GCA_964517495.1. Classification (GTDB taxonomy): domain Bacteria; phylum Hinthialibacterota; class Hinthialibacteria; order Hinthialibacterales; family Hinthialibacteraceae; genus CAZFER01. The sequence goes on from CAZFER010000021.1 coordinate 8,364, forward strand.
CATCATATCATAGCAGAGATAAGTCACATAATTGTATCCCCAGCCGTCACTGAGTCGTCTGGAAGATTGCTCACTTTCAATCTCATTAAACATAAAACCATCTTTGTTGGTTCCCTTTTCAAGAATAGTATTCAACATGTTTTTCAAGCGATCTCCATAGACAATCGCTTTTTGTGGATTATGGGTTGATTCCACACCTAATAACAAACCCAGGCCGCCGATGATCTCGCAACCATGATCACGCAAACGGTTTGGAATCCACTCGGGATCGGAAAGGTAATAATCCGCTAGCCGTTCGGCATATTCCAAATAGGATGATTCACCGGTCATTGTAAAAAGCCGAACCAGTGCTTGAATCTGTTCGCCATTAACTTCAACATTTTTCGATGGAATCATTCCATATTTTGTTTTATAGCGCGCATGTTTCCAAATATCGTCTTCAATCGCCCGCATGCGGTCAAACCATTCATCATCACCTGTGATTTCAACGATGGCGATCAAACCGTCTTTCACATATTCAGAGGCTTGGAAGATCATTTCATCATAATCAAGGTCAACTTGCTTGTTTGTTTTCAAATCATAGGGAACGGGAATCCGGTCGAGGTGATTGCATAATGCTTGTTCCGCATCGAGTATGGAGCGAACCTGGTGATTTAACACCTCCTGATCAACCACCCAGGCAGCCCAAGTCAGGAAGGGGTAGCAATCCGCGGCCGTGTCCCGGTAATTCCAATGGCCATCCGCGATATAAAGGCCTGTTTCTTCATCGATCACAGGTAGTGCCTTTTCATACAGCCAGCGTTGTACTTTGCTTAGCGAATACCCGGCGATTTCAGATGATTCCCTTGCCTGCTGACAGGCCTTGTTCAATTCTTGAGCAGGAACATTCATGGAAAACATTAACAAACTTACGGTGATAAAAAATAGGGCAGATCGTTTCATTGTAGATTTTCCTTTATGTGTAATAGTTTAATTCACAGTTTCAACCAGGCAGGCCCAATCCTGGTCCAAATCATATGGAGCATTACCTAAATCACGTTTTGCCCCACCATGAATGGTTTTTTCCCTGGCTGCAAAACCAGCGGTACCACGAGGATCAAACCACTTCACCGTAAAACGCCCTGATGCTTTGGAAAGATTTAACTCGAAGTTTTTCCCACACGAATCGTTGTATACGGCATATACTGTTCCAGGCTTGGCTAAAACATAGGTTTTCCCTTCGTCGGCATCACCCAATTCATGGTTCGGCTCAATCTCATCCAAGGGTAAGTTATATAAAAACTGCCGCGCATTGTCAGCCCAGCGCAAGGCGAGTTCCATTTCGGCGAAATTATCCAAGCGATGGTCCAAACCATGTCCGCCACCATCTTGTTGCACATACCATTCAAAACCACCGGCGCCACCCATATAGGCCGGCCACATTTTTTTGCGCCGGGCCATGTCATAACCGCGTTCCTTATCTTTTTTGTCATTATGGATGGCTTGGGGTTCGTCAAACGATACAACCCAGGGATGCCCAACTTCTGCCGAAAGGTTGCGAAATCGTGTTATAAGGTTCGCCATCGACCTTTCACTTCTTCCTCCTTGGAAGGAAGTCATATCAATGCCGATTTCTTCGCCTTCACGAATTTTATCTAAAAACGGATCATAAGTCTCAATTTCTTTGCCACTGTGAGTATGCACCACCACTGGATGATTGTATGGATCAACTGCTTTGATATATCGAGCGAACTGAACACGCCGCTCAGTGCCATAATCATTCTCTTCGCCGATATTGAATTCGATCCCATTATGATGGCCAAAGCGGGCGATTAACTCTCGATAAAACAGTTTGCGTTCAGGTCCCAATTCACCATCATCATGATAATTTTCATTCCCGTGTTCTGTTTCAGCCAGTTGGAAATGCAGAAAAATTCCAAGCGATTGGGCGTGAGAGAACAGGATTTCCCATTGTTGGAGTTTTGAGTTATCATAGCGAGTTTTCTCATAAGGAGCGATTGTGGGGAAGGTATCTTTGCCATCGCCTCCAATGTTCATTGGCAGAAAATAGAGGCAATTTCCACCTTTTTTAGCAATGTAATTTAAAGCCCCGATAATTCGTTTGCCGTTTCCATTTCCCCAATCCGGATCGCCTGATTGCCAATCTTTTAAATGAGCATCATAGGAATGATGAGGGTTGGGTGTGTTTTCGAATCCATCATATCCCAGGAAATTTTCAGGTATATCTGGTCCCCCCTTGATCCAGAATTTTCCACTTCCACCAAATGAAAGATAATGATGGCCACGATTGATCAATAAACCATTCTCAGGGGCGCGGAAATCCGGGTCGGATTTATTCGATTCATTCACTGTAAAATGGCCCTTCGCTCCGTCGAAGGATGTCGGTATCCCAGCGTTTGTTTCCAAACGGGTGTTGATGTTATAACCACCACGGAACGAGGCTTTATAATTCCAAGTACCAGTCTTTGGGGGCGAGAAGCGCACTCGCCATTTGTTCCCGTTTGGTTCTCCATTACCATCACCCGCATAATAGCCGGGAAAAACAAAGGAGAGATCATTCTGGGAAAAGGTGACATTTAACCGATAATGAAAGAATGGATTAGGTGAAGCAGTCTCGCTCGTTTCAGGACCACCAAACGTCAAGACCACTCCATGCCAGCGCTTCAAGTCACCACTGATTTTTGCTTTGCCTCCAACCGCTGGGGGGAATTCTTCCAGTTCATCTTCAGAGGTAATGTCCGGATATTGGCTTTCAACAACCTTCGGTCCGGCTATTGCATATTTTGGCTTCCCTTTAATGGTTATTGTTATAGATAGGGGCTTACCTGCTTTCCCATTCGCATTACTTTCTGAATAGGGGGTTGCAACAATCGTGTATTTCCCTGGAGCCGGAACCCAGTTGGAATAGTTCCCGTTGTTATCACCTTTTAATGCATAAGGCGAGACATTTTCCGTTTGGAAATTTGAATTATCATTAAGAGCGAAACGAACACACTCCACCTCTCCAGTGGTATCAGCTTTTATATTGATACCGCGATCCGTATTTGCCAAATCAATGACATCATCAGATTGAATTTCACGAATCGTCTGGTTAGACTGAGCATCAATTAAAAGAAGTTTAGTTACCTCCATACTAAATCCAAATCCACTTGTTAGACATAAAATCAAAATACTCAAAAATAACTTAATCATGCTTTTCTCCTTAAAATAATATTCAAACGTGTTACTCATTCTCTCATGATTAATGAACTTGAGTCAACCACTTAATTCAGGAGACTTATGTTAAAATAAATCTTAAGAAAAGGACAATGCATATTCTTTTCGAATCTGAGTATCGATTCCAACAAAAATGATCCATAATGAGTGAAATATTAAAGATTGAGGTGATTATTATGAAACGAAGAGCGTTTTTACAATCAACAGGTGCTTTGAGCGCTGGTTTTATTGCGGGTGCCAATTCAAGCGAAGCAGCAACCATCAGGGCAAAGAACCGGCTTCCGCGGGAAGTGTGGGTTGCCACCCTCAGCATGGAAAGATTGGATGAAAGCAGCATTGACAAATTGCTCGATCGATTACTCGATCGAATGAAAGAAACCCTTGTTTGTAAGCCTGATATTATTTGTATACCAGAAACGTTTCTCTTCCCGGGTGTTTCACACAGCCTTCCTGTACCAGAAATCGCGGAAGAACTTCCCGGCCCCATTTCCAAACGTTTCGTTGAATTCAGCAAGGCACACAACTGCTATACGATTTGCCCTATCCATACAAAGCAAGACAGCAAAATCTACAATTCCGCTGTATTGATTGATCGGCAAGGAGAGATCACTGCGGTTTATAATAAAATTCATCCAACCGTAAGTGAGATTGAATCCGGTGTGCATCCCGGATCGCCAAACCAATCCGTCATCAAAACAGATTTTGGCACCATTGGCATTCAAATATGCTTTGATGCAAACTGGACTGATGGGTGGTACCCACTAAAACAGGATAATGTGGAAATAATCTTTTGGCCAAGCGCGTTTCCTGGCGGACGAATACTGAATGGCTGGGCGTGGAACACTCAATCTCATGTTGTCACAAGCACTTGGAATAATCCCTCCCGAATTATTGATATAACTGGTGATGAAATCGCAGCAACTGGCCGTTATGAGCATTGGGTGTGTGCACCGATCAATCTGGAAAAAGCGTATGTCCACACATGGCCGTACAACAATCAAATCAGCGCCTTACGAGAGAAATATCAACAAGACGTTCGAATCAATCGATTACATGATGAAGGTTGGACGATTATTGAAAGTTGTTCTACAACTGTTTCTGTTTCAGAAATGCTGAATGAATTTGATATCCCCTTGCATCGAGAGCATATCGCGCTGGGTGAACGAGAACAAATCAAGAACAGAGAAAAGTAATAGCAGATCATCCATCACTATTGATATTCATGGACAATTATTTTATGTTGGATTAAAGGATATTCGTTCATATCATAAAAAATTAAAACATTTGTAAGTGCTCAGCCATTTGAATTACGATTCCCCTTCCAAGATTGGGAGAAGTTAGGGGAGGGTTGAAAAGAATAGGATGAGTAAAATCCTCTACCCCCTCCCAACCTTCCCCATTTCATTGGTGGTGGAATAGTAGGATCGAATAAAAGTAATTACTCCATTTCCACTTAAAATGGTTGACACGTTACGACCACGCTTATGTCAGGAAAACAGAAACCATGATAACAACTCTATTTAGAACCACCATTTCGTTTTTATGTTTCGTTGTATTGTTTCACGTTGAAATCGCTAATGCCATTACAGGCCAGGAACTCGTGGAGGCCACCGGCATTCAAGGCGGACTTATTGTTCATCTGGGATGTGGAGATGGTAAACTAACGGCCGACTTAAAGGTGAATGACCGGTATGTCGTGCATGGCCTTGATACGGATGATACAGTTATTTCAGCAGCACGGGAATACATACACTCTCGTGGCATTTATGGGGATGTTTCTGTCGACCGTTTTGATGGGAGCCAATTACCATATGCTGATAATCTGGTCAATCTAGTGATTTCTGAAAACATTGGCGATGTTCCCATATCAGAGATTTTACGTGTACTTTGCCCAAAGGGTGTCGCCTATATCAAGAGAAATGGGGAATGGCATAAAACAGTCAAACCTCGGCCGACGACCATCGACGATTGGACTCATTTTCTCCACGATGCGGGAAACAATGCAGTTGCCAACGATTCCGTTGTTGGTCCTCCACGAACTCTTCAATGGGTTGCCGCTCCTCTTTGGCTTCGAAGCCATGAAACTCCCTCCGGTATTCAGGCACAGGTATGTTCTGAGGGACGCCTGTATTACATTTTCGACGAAGGGCTGATTGGTATAACCGACGAACGATTACCGGATCGTTGGTCAATCATCTGCCGAGATGCTTTTAATGGGAAACAACTATGGAAACGCCCCATAGAACCTTGGGGGTGGAGAGAGTTTGCCCGTTCAAAATGGGAAGGCCAGGATTGGTTGGTTGTTCGAGGGGGACGTGTTGCCTTTCCGGATGAGAATCAATACCACATGGTTGTGGATGGCGATCTGCTTTATGCCACCCTTGGATATAACGCTCCCCTATCCATATTGGATGCCGCAACCGGTGAAGTTCTCCATACTGTTGAAGATACGGAAGGTGTCAATGAAATTCGAGTGAGTGACGGAATTGTATTAACCTATCTCAAAGATAGTGATACGGGTCCTAAAAAAAGGCGAGGTGAAACAGATGCTGTTGATTCAGAAATCGCGGCAATAGACGGTGAAACTGGAAAGATTTTATGGCGAAAACCATCGGGTGTTATTCGATCCTTGAGTCTGGCCATTGATCAAGGCCGAATCTTTTATATCAGAGGAAATGACCTTATCTGTTTCAATTTAAAAAATGGCGATGAGTTATGGCAGGTTGAGCACAAAGTAAAAAATCCATCGACTCTGGTCGCAGTCAATGGAATCGTCTATGTCAAAAAAAACGTAGTGTCGGCGTTTGATGGTTCTAATGGAGATTTGTTATGGAGCCATAAGGCCCTTAACGACAGTGGTTATGCTCAAGTGGATCTTTTTGTGGCGAATGGACTCGTTTGGTCTGGAATGAGTGCTGTGGATGAAAACATGAAATCGGTCAATAAAAGCGCGCATGCCATTGCGGTTGGCTACGATCCCATAACAGGGATACCAAAGAAAAATATCCATGTACCCAATTTACGCAGCCCGGAACATCACCACCGCTGTTATCGAAATAAAGCGACAGACCGTTTTATGATAAGCGGACTGGAAGGCGCGGAATTTATGGATCTGCGCTCTGATGGCCATTCACAAAACAACTGGCTGCGGGGCGCCTGCAAGTTGGGCATTATGCCATGCAATGGAATGTTATATGTCCCACCCGATCAATGTTTCTGTCAGCCGGGAGCCAAATTGTTGGGTTATACTGCTGTCGGGCCTGAATCCACAAGCCCCGAGCAAGAAATCCCAGACCATTCCCGCCTTGAAAAAGGCCCTGCCTATAACTCAATTTCAAATAAAATGAAAACACCTTCTCAACTGGAGTGGCCGACTTTTCGTCACGACTCAGCCAGAAGCGGTTTTACAAAAGCAACCGTACCGCCTCACGTTGAATCCGATTGGGAAATGAAACTCGGTTCCAGTCTTACAGCGCCGGTGGCAGCCAATGGCCGTGTTTATGTAGCGATACGGGATACCCATACACTTTATGCACTCGATATGAAAACTGGTGAGAAAGAGTGGTCATACACCACAGGTGGACGTATCGATTCACCTCCAACAATTTATAAAGGCCGAGTTTTGTTTGGATCAGCTGATGGCAAGGTGTATTGCTTGCGCGAATCAGATGGGAAACCTGCCTGGAAATTTATGGCAGCCCCCTATGAACGAAGAATTGGCTTCTTCGGCCAGGTGGAATCGGCCTGGCCGGTTCATGGAAGTGTGCTGGTTCACAACGATGTAGCCTATTTCACGGCCGGACGCAACAGTTATTTGGATGGCGGTATCCGCTTATATGGTTTGGATCCGGTGACAGGGGAAATCCTGCATAAAGGTCTTATCGAAGGCCCACATCCAGAAGATAAAGGTGAGCGTGATGTCTCTTTTTACGTGACGGGAGCCAATTCGGAAGTCCTTGTAAGTGAAGGTGGTTATCTTTACATGCGCCAGAAGAAGTTAACCCCAGAGTTGGAAGAGATCCAACCGGAGATACTCTCATCAAAAGGCGAATGCGATATGGGACTGCATATCTTTTCGACTGCCGGTTTATTGGATGGTTCATGGTACAACCGCACGTTTTGGATGTATTCCAATCGGTGGCCTGGTTTTCAACTCGCCAATCAGGCCCCCAAAAACGGTCAGTTGCTGGTTGTGGGGGAAAACAACACTTATGCTGTAAAAGTCTTTTATCACCGTAATACCCACAGCCCCATGTTTTTCCCTGGGACAAAAGGCTATCTCATTTTTGCAGATCATAACGGCACTGAACCCCAAATTGTGGGGGAAGAGGGTGCAAAAGAACCCGTCGAATGGCTGCCTCAATCTGATTATTCCCGTGGACCTGGCCGGGAAAGAAGAGCGTTGGGCAGTCATGCCTTTGGGGATGATAAAATGATAGGTTACACACGAGCCGAAGCGCCCTTGTGGAAACAATGGGTTGATATTCGCGTTAGAGCAATGGTTAAAGCCAACGATATCCTCTTTATCGCAGGTCCACCCGATGTATTTGACGAAGAAGATCCATTCGCCGCATTTGAAGGACGAAAGGGTGCACGCCTTGCTGCCCTTTCCACTGAAGACGGTAAAATTCTCAATGATATTAAACTCGAATCACCACCGGTTTTTGATGGGATGATTGCCGTTCAAGATCGTTTAATTATTTCATTAAGGAATGGCTCTTTGATTTGTGTGAGTAAATCAAAGTTATGAGAAATCAACATACTTAATATCCAAATTCATATTATCAATCGTCAATAGTGGAGATGGTTTTTCGGTTAGATTGGTAAGTATTGTCAAATCGAACCAGAATACACCGCCATTGGATGGGACCTTGTTATCTTTGAACCATTGATCAATGCCAGAGGCAATCGTTTTGATAGTATCCGATAAAGGTTTTGTATCACCGTCATCCTTCGCGTCTGCACTTCGATCCGTTTTTAAGGGAGCTAAAAAGAGAATCGGCAATGATACCACATTGCTAATCTCATTGATCGAATAACTATAAGTTGTGGTCATTTGCAAGGTATTGACAGCAGGTGCATCTTGCGCAAATAAATTATCAAATAAGTTGGCAAGATGATCTTCTATGGTTCGTGTAGCCGGTTTATCCCCTCCCACTTGAGCAATATCCAATCCACGCCGGAAGACACCCGGCGTTAGAGGATTGGTGAAACTCACCTCAGCGGTTTCATAAACAAAGGGATCAGCAATTTCAATTCCGTTGATTTCTTTGTTACGGACAGTTTTGAGAGAAGATTGAGCGTTCTGCCGGACCAACACATCATCAATGGGTATGATCAGGCTACGCGCTGGGATTGCTCTTCCTGCATTGAGTGTAAGCCAATTTTTGGGATTCGTATCAGTATTAAAAAATGAGTAAGCGTTGATCGTCGTCGTCAATGGTAAATCCAAAGACTTTAGAATATTCTGGAATTTTTCCTTGAGTGTTTCATCCAACTGATAGGTTTCGGATGTATATCCGTCTATCTCCACAGTGGGTGTACTAATACCCGCAGGCAAATTACCCACGATTGAGACAATCAGAGCATCTTCATGAAGTCCTTCAATCGGACCACCTATTTCAATGATCGTATAAGCAAACGGTTGCGCTGATTGGGGATCCATGGCCGTCAACATATTACGATCTGGTCTTATCCAGCTACTATTATTAAGTGAATCCGCTACGTAATTGATTAGTGTATATAAACTTTCGAGAGCAGCCCAGGCATTCTTTGTATCATCCGATTGTGAAGATATTCCGTTTATATTTTGTAAATAGGAATTTAAATCCTTCTCTATAGCGGGATACTGAGTGGTAAATTCAGCGAGCGTATCAAATAAATCGGGCTGAGTCTCTAATGCATCCATTAAGCCTAAAGCAACCCGGTGGTTAAAGGTAGTCGATCCAGTCACAAAGTCTTGTGGATAATGATAGTCCTGGCTGTAAGTATATTTATATTTCCAGCGCCGAATCTCATACAATGAATGCCCATTATCCGTTAAAGAAACATTGCCTTGATTTTGAATATCCTGCGCCTGACTTTGCATATTGGGCGTTGAGGGATAGGCTCGCAAAACCAGCGGAACAGTTACAGGTCCGATTTGGCCGTTGAAATAAGAAGGATTTGTTGTTGTATCAGTTTGACTGGAGGATGAATTGTCGTTTAATGGAATAACAAATTCCAACCAGCTCGAGGCATGATAATCCTGGATGTCTTTAAGAAGCCCTATCTGATGTTCGATATTCGATCCCTGATAGGAACCCTGGACAGTTACGGTCCCTGAATCACTCCCCGCTGAAGTTGGTGTATTATCAGAAATATGCGCTGTTAATAATGTCGTAAGTTGGGCTGGTTTATCTTTCGATGTTGTGGTTAGTGGAATTTTAGGGGAACTTAATGTAATGCTCTCAGTTTGTTTACCTTTATCCTGTGTACTTTGTGTTGAGCTGTTCTTCTCAATCGGACCATATAGCTGGGGAGTGAGCGGCTCTTGATCATTCATTTCAGGTTCGCTGATTTGAGCGCCAACTTGAGCGGGGAACTGCAAGACTGCACTCGGTGCATACGCATTGGATAAGCGTTCAAGGAGTGCTTGCTTATAGGTTTCCTGGGCTGATGATTTTTGTGTATCATTAGCCGATTGGCCCTTCAACACGGGTGTCAAGAGAGAAGACAAATTCCCTGCGATGGATTTTTTGAGCTCGGTTATTTTATTGAGATAGGTTTCATCACCTGTTTGCCCCATAATGTTTTGCAGGATCAATGTTGGGGAGGTATATGAAGGGCTTAAGTACCGGTCAACCGCTTCCAGGAAAGTTTGCATCCATCGATCCACATCGATGTTGGTAAATACCGACTTTGAGAAATCACTACCCGTTAAATCCAACGACTCTCCAGTTTTATAAGTCCAGATATTAACATCTTTACGTGAGATTAAGGTCTTTGAAATCGGCCTGGCGGAATAAATAACTGGTGAGGTGGGATTTTCAATATTAATCCACATTCCTGCATTGACATCCTGGTTTTTCGACAGACGAACGGCCCATAACGCATCACCGTTATTTTGCCCAGTCAGTTTAAAGCGATCGACACCCGTCGCCAGTTTTACTTGTGTTTGTTGATCGGATAAGGCGGTTTCAAACGCTTGGGCAAACTCTTTTAAGGTTAATGGTTGAGTATCATCTGCTGCAGTACCATTATCTTTCTTCGCTAAATAAGGCGCCACTTGGGTGATCGCGCTGGCAATGCCGGGTGTTGATTTGAATGGACCTTGCACATACTCCGCATTCCGCTGGATCGAAATACTTACCGTAATTTCATTGATCTGCGAGGTTGTCAACGCTGAATGCGATAAAGTCAATGTCCATGGATGCTGAAGCAAGGATGGATCAGGAGTGGGTGTATTGCCATCCGCCACTTTTTGCAAAAATTGAATAATCTGCAAAATCCACTCGGTTAAATCCTTAACAGGATCAATTGTAAGCGGAGGTTGTGATGTCAATAAACTTGTATCCACACCAATCGTAATCCCGGCCGGATCATTCAATTGCTGAAGTACCTGGTTAAACCTTGATATATCATTCCTGGCATTTAGAGGATTAGGCTTAAGATTTTTATTATTATCCTCTTGAAGATAACGAGAGGTGCTAAAGCTGAAGAAAAGTGATAAGGTAGCATCCTGGCCGCCACCTGGGCCGGTGATCTCATAGGTGGTGTTTATTGAAGGCCACTTCCCTACCCCAAATAATGGATCATGATAACCGGTTAAAATAGGCGTTTGGTTGGACCATCCTGTTCCAGCGCTGTTTTGACTGAGATTGGTTAACATACGGTTGCCATAAATATCCTGCCAGTTGAAATTCACTTGCAACAAGCGTCCTAACGCTTTGTATGGACTTGTTGAAGTCGCATCCTCTAACAATCCAGCAGTCACAGAACCATTTGAAGGCAAGAAATTATATGTTGGCACATCCCGCGTATAGGTCCAATTATCTTGATCCTGAACTTTCGCAATACGCAGTTTGCCTTCTCCCTCACTCGTTGTGTTTTCTGGTCCAGCCGGCAAGCCTTGGTTGCTGCTAATGAAATCCTGATTGGCAACCACTTGATATCCCAGCATCGAATACGCATGCAGTAAATAATTCTCAGCATCAAAATCCTGCTCTTCATCAGCTGCTTTTCTTACCACTTGGTATCCTACCACACCAGCCGGTTCGGTCGCATTTTTGGAAACTGGTCCACTGTTTATAGTTATTGATTGTGTAGCCGCAAACAGTGGCACAGCACGATTGTCCGCACCGAGTGCTTCTATGGAGGTACCATAATAAGTTGCAATATCCTGGAGGGTAGTCCCACCGGTAGTTGAACTGGCCTGGATTTCAATTTTTGGCAGACGAATGGCATACAAGTCAGGAAGGTTTTTCCATGTTTCGTCAGAAATCCGGGGGTTAGCGTTCTTGAGTGCATCAGGCTGGGTATTGAAATACGATGCGAGTGAATCCACGGTTCGCCCCGGTCTGCCACCACCAATGGGTATTTGGTATACACCACTTGTCACGGTTATTGGTGCTTTGTCTGCCAATTGCAATGTGGAAGCGGCGACGGCCACATCACCGGGGGTTCGGTAATACTGGAATCCCACTTGTTCGGGTGTTTCGCTGCCAGAGAGCGTAAAAGTATATTTCTTTTCAACTGATTCTGCCACCACAGCCATATCTTTGCCCGATAGCCCTTCACCCACTGCCGCGCAATTGACATAACTGGGAATAGGCTGGCCTGCTTGAGCATCACCATTAAAGGGATAAAGCGTCAATAAGGCGATATGCGCTTCATGATTGTCATTGAAGATAGCATCGGGCAATCCTGTGCCACTTTGACTATTATAATAATATAAATAAAATCCACCCGATCGAGTGATACTGGCTTCCCACAAAAAGCGCAAGAATTCAGTCTTTGTGTTATAGAGCGTGGATTCATCCTTTGTGGTTGCGAGTGGTTCTAATGATGCCTGTGTAGGTGGCCTTGTCACGGTTGACATGTTCACCCGTGCAATTCCCATGTATACACTATCCACTGGATCGGATAAAACCCCGTCATCAACCGATGATTGGGCATCCGTGGGATACATCAATGTAAGCGAAGTAATCTGATCGTCATCTGATTGAATAGCGTTAAGCAATCGTTCCAGGATAACAATATCCTCTGTGCTCGCCCCTACAATTTCATATGTATCCACCGATGATGGTGAGGAGGGATTTTCAGTAATCTTTTTAATTGTGAAATTAATAAACGATCCAAAGCCCTGCCGGTCAATAACGTTTTCCTTGGTTCCCCCGGTGGATTCGTCATAACGAACCGTTTTCAGGGTGAATTGTGGAGCAATCGTTCGATTAATATAATTGTCACCATTTGTTCCATTTTTCAGCCGCATCTGCTGAGCTTGCAAATTGGTTAAATTCAACGGGAACGAAAGTATGTTTAATGGGATTCCCGAAGGAGGTGCTTTTTGATCAGAGGGGAAAGCAGGGGGGCCTGAACTTGTCCATGCAATTTTGCTTCTAATGGCATATCGAGTGGGAATAATTTTAAATGGTTCATTCTGGCCAATTTGCTTAATATCCGTGTTTAACACATTCTTTTGGATATAATTTTGTATACTGGTGATATGATCAACCAAGGTTTGATTATCAACGTTATAGGAAAGTGATTCTTTGCCACCATCAAACTTTAACCATGTGCTTTGAGAATCCGTCCAGGATAATTTCAAATAGTATCCTGAATCTTTTGCAAGATTAGCAGGTAAAGCCACTTCCTGGCCGGTTAAGGCATATAAACCAAGATCACTTATTCCTTTCTGGTAGTTAAACCCGGATTTTTCGTCTCCCTCTATAAACAAACCAGCCGCTTTGGGGTTCACATCCGCAACAGGCAATCGCAATCCATGCAGCAGGAACCGTGACGCCATACCCGCCAGATTTTGTAAGCCAAGCACACGGCGAGCTTCATCAATCAAAGACCCTACTTGGAATTGAGGCAAATGAGGCACATGTAAATAATCATTGTTTTCACCTTGATTTGAGAAAAAGCCTTTGGTCTGCGTGATATTGGGATTATTATCACCTGCGGCAAAGTCCGCCACATCCAAGCCAAACCGCCCAGCTAGAATCTGCAAATTTTCACTCCCATCAGTGGGTGGCGTATAATCAAAGTCAGGAGCGACCAGTTTTTGCAGAGGGACAAGAAGTTTTTGCTGGGAAAGAATATCAGAATTTGCGGGATCAACTAATTTATCGACAGAAACATTAAAATGATCTGCGACGGATTTCAATGTATCTCCATCATTTATTGTGTAAGATGAACCATTGCTTTTTGGATAGGTTACTGTTTCACCGGTTTGAAGAATGCCCTTGGTTTCCGAATTGTTAAGCGCCAATGCTTGTCCGTCAAAGTAGGGCTGACTATCGGGTGCTCCAAAAGCACCTTTCGCCAGGTCATCAAAACTATTATCACTCCGTGTATTCAGTTTTGCATTTGCAACATGAACCACCGCTCCCAAGGGATGAGTTGCATTTGCAACAAATAGATCGGAGGGGAGAACAGTGACTTGAGTCACACCGGATTGAGATGTTTGTCCTTCAGGTGGATTTGCCGCCTGATTAATCGTTTTCAGAATATCCTGTACGGTTTGATTGCCTTGGTCGTCTTTAATAGACCAATGAAAATCACGCAATCCGTTTAGCATTAACTGGATTATTTGCTGCATCAGCAGGACAAAATAATTGTCAAATACAAATTCCGTTACCGATGGTCCGCCATCCGTTTTAGCGCTCAGTAAAGATTTGCCATTGTTGTTTGATCCATTCTGCTGAACATCTACACGTAATTTCTTGAATAGATCTCTAATTTGTTGGAGAAAATCGGTATTGGTGCTATTAAATCCACCAAAAGTATAACTAACTCCAGCCTGGCCGTTAATAGTGGGGGTATCAAGTTGAAGTGCTGATGGGACAGGAATGATTACAGCATTCGCATTACCCGAACTTGTCGTATCAGGAACAGACAACGTCAATTCTACCTGGTTATTAAGAAATGAATTGATCTTATCCGCTGGTATGGGATCATTCGCAGTGGATTGAGCCAGATAATCTTTAAGGTCTTTCAAACCTGTCTCTGTCACTACAACATTTTCAATTGTATCACGCGTATAACTCTGATCCTGAATAGCAGCACATGCCCATTTGGCAATCAATTCGCAAAGCGTTTCAAAATCGGAGTTCGTATTATTATCCGACGCCAGCATCTTTGCATCTGTTAAATTATCTTTCGTTTCTGGACCATAAATGGAAAGCAATGCCACATAACAAACCTGTTGTTGAGTTTCTTCTTTAGCTCCATCTCCCGTAGCGGCCAATGCAGGCGTGAATAATCCCTTAAGAGGAAGTGTTACAATATTATTGCTCGAATCCATGACCGGTTTCAAATTATCCCACTGTGGGGTAATACTCGCATCGCTCCTCAGCATACTCATTCTGCCATTACGTGATCGATAGGAATAAAGCCTTGCAACCGCTGGACCACCCAACAAGCCATCCGCTGCTCTTTCACCAACCATTGCAAGAGAATCTGCCTGTTCCACATGCCAGGGCGCATCCGTATTTGAAACTTCAAGCGTGAAGGTATGTTTAATATGAGCGGAAAAATGGAATGAAATATGAATGGAAAACAAGCCTAAGTTAATACTAACCTTTAATGAAACACTCACTTCCGCCGACGCTGTCAGCAAAATCGGGGCATACGTTTGATAGGTAATCTGTGCATATATTTTTATGTCAACATTAAGCTCAGCACTAATAATGCCAAAATCAACCTTGCCGAAAAGCCGCCCAATGATACCAAAGGTCCCCACCAATTGGAAATAATACTGGCCATCGAGCTGGTCATTCCCTGTGGTTCCATAATCCGAGCCATCATAGGGATGCCATTTGGCAATGACGCCTTGTACAATTCCAAATGCCGTCAAACTGAATCCCGCATAAAGAATCCCGGCATTAAAGGTGTATCCTAAACCCAGTTGGGCACCAACACCAAATGCAATGATTGGATTAAAGCTACCATTTGTCGCGTTAGGAACAGACGTGCCAGCCGGCAACTGATTTCGTGTGACATTGGAGAGCTTCGCAAAATAAAGCCCTATCGATCCCATAACCGGAATACCATATACAATGACCTGCAAGGTAAACGAAACAGAAAAATCTTCATTCCAGGGAAAGCCTAAATCAACTTCAAAATCCCCATTGGTGTAAATCCCAATGCCAAATTCAGGCAATGTAATCGTACAAGCGCCTGCTGAAAATGTTCTCATTTGGAATGGCAATGCTATTCGTGTACGATAAACTCCCACCGTTTTGCTGATCTGTTGATACATAATCTCAAATTGGAGTCCGTCGAAAATTTTGGCTGCTTTGCCAGCCAGCGCAATACGCAAGGCATATAATTTGGGATCATTGAAAACGATGGATAAGGATAACAAATAATTTTGCTTACTTTTTTTGGCTTCCTCGTCACCTAACTTCAAGATAGAAAAATCAGCACCAACCAACCATCCCGCGCTTGAATCAAAATCCAGTTTAACCTTCGGGTCTTTATCAGAAACAAGTGGTAAAGGAAGTTGGTTGCCTTTTGGGGGACTCAGATTATCAATATCATCAATGAGTTGTTTAACCGTCTTGATCGTTTCCGTTCCGGAAAATGAAACCTGCTGCCCAATCATCAGCATTCGCAAATCGAAATACTTGTTACCCCCTCCTGGAGGGGCAGGTGTTTGAGAAGGATCAGCCGCATTCCAACTTAGTTTCTTATCACTTTGTTCCGCACCGGTTTGAGGATCAACTTTCGTTCCCTGTCCCTTCATCCAAATAAATTCACCCTCAAGGGTTATCTGAACTTTTTTGGGTTGATTGGTATTGGTTTCCGAAGAACCATTTCCAGAATCAACAGAAGTATATTCCAAGCTGATCTTCTTGATTGTGGCTAGTCCCAAATTAATAGGCCCTATATCCAATCCAAAACTGACTTCTTTTGTTGCAAAGTTAAAATCAATCGAAAAGTTATTAAGTGGAATATGATCCAACAAATTCCAGGGAGCGGCTAAGCTGAAACGGCTTCCTGTCGCCCACGAAACAAATGTTTCAACCAATCCCCCCACGGAATCTGAAGTGAATTTGAATTCACATGTATACTGCTTTTTATCATTTTGTTTGATAACCGCGTTCGCAACTTTGGTTTTATCCAGCAATAAATCAATTTCAATCTCATGATCTGTGCTTTTACCTGTCGGCTTTTTAAAACTGTAATGAACATCAAGTTCAATGTTTTCCCATTCAACATTGGCGGTAATCGTCCCTGATAGGCCTTCTGAATCCCCATTGGAAGCAGCCAATTGTGAACCATTCACAGGAAGTTGCAAGACATGGCCTCTTCGCATTTGAGTACGCTTTAGAGCAGCCCGGCCACGATGGGAAAGGGGGCCGACAGGAATTGCAGGACGGGGTGGGCTCCACGGTTCAACCGGTGTGGCAGGTAAAACAGTGGATGCGGAAAGGGTGGTTTTAGGTGATCCGTTTTTCTTCTTTCGATATTCCAGTTGAAATGAACCGGATATATCCAAACCAAGGAAATCAATATGCCAGGGATTGGCCGTCTGTCCGGAAAATTTATAGGCGCCAAGCTGAGGTTGAATCTCTGCTTTTAGTTTATTAAACGTGAGATCACTACTAGGTGGTTCAAAAGCATCACCTAGCACACGTGAGACAAGTTCGAATAATTTTATTTCACCACTGGTCTGTTCGGCTTTAAATGTCCAGCCAATATCCGATCCCCCATAATCGGCAATTAAACTTAATCCCAAAGGATTATCACTTTTGGGGAATAAAATGAAATTCCCGGTTAAATTTCCTGTTGTTGTCGAACGGCTGGCTTCTTTTCCATTTCCATTTTTTCCGTTTCCACTTGATTCCCGGTTAACGGACAGGCCGATATCTTCAATTTTTATAGGTGAGATACCAGCCACTTCAATTGCCATATAAATACCTAAATCAATGGATATTGAAGTTGATTTTTTAGCGTGATTATATGAAAAACTAAATTTTGTAATGGATGGAGTTTGACTACTCGTGGGGATATCGATGTCAGGGATGAAAAGCTTTATAAATTCAGTTAATTGTATTTTACCTTTCTTCAATTCCGCATTGAAAGTAAATTCAGGGGTACGTGCTCCAACTTGAACGTAACCACTGTTATCCTGATTCGCCGGGCCAATCCAAAAATCTCCATCAATAGCGGTTTTAACTGTGCGATTTTTTGTGTCCCCGGGACTTTGTATACTCACGTTGACGCTAAAATCATCCAAGCTCACATCACCGAATAAGGGAAGCGGATCAGAACTATTGGTTTTGAGCAAAAATGTTATAAATTCGACTTTTTTCTCTGTTTGATTCAATCCGATTTCAACTTTTGCCAATCCAAGATCTGTTAATACATTCAGTGGTGGTGGCATTGAATTAACAAGGTTGATCCCGCCTGCCATACTGAAGAATTTTCCGATGCTTGGATAGTTCGTATCCCCCGCAGGAGATTTCCCATTACCATTATCTCCAAAAACACCCTCAATTAAAACATTCCCTTGCGCGCTGGGCAGCTGCAAAATAACGTTGATATCTTCGGTAACGGTTGCCTCCAGTTGCCCGCGTGGAATAGAAAAATCTTCACCAACCCATAACGTTAAGTCCGCTTCCTGCAAGGGAATCCAATCCATCCCATCAAAGAAGAGCTGCTTTCCAAATGAAAATGTCACAGCGGTAAGCAATTTCCCTTTTTCAGATGTAAATTTCAGAGTAAGCGGAATCTCATCTCCAAATGCATCCAGATTTCCACTCGCTGTGATTGATGTGATCGAATCACCAGACTCAGGTGTCCTTTTCAGGGTCGCATCTGTTAATTTGAATGCTTTACCAGTGGCTTTATTAACCAGTTCTGATAAAAAGTTATAAATCGTTCCTTGTGTAATGGCGCCGGGGATAAGACTAAGGATCCCGTCTTTCAAGTTCGCTTGAATTTTGTCATATAAATCCGGCAAAGGATCACTATCTTCTGCAGCGAACAACTCGACTGTATCCGTTACCGGATTCGCTTGAACTTGTTGATAGAGATAGGCCAAGGCCAAGCTGAGTTTATCATTGGCAGGATCAGTATAGAAATCTGCAACATCCTGGAAATATCGATCATATCCCTCACGGGGTGTGCGTTGACGATTAAACTTGATAGGAGTTGCAAACAATTCTGGGGGATAATTTTGATACTCACCATTATCAGGCCATTCATTGAACAAAACCGCCATTTGATTGGCGGCTGTTTGTAACGATGTTGTAATTTCCGATGCTGGTTGGCTCGCAAGGATTGTGCTGGGATACAGAATGTTAGAATTCCCTCTTCGAGCGATGTGATAATACATCCGGGGTATGTTGACAGCCACATTGGCCGTATTATTCCCTTCAAAAACCGAGGGAAGCGTGCTATGTCTCAATAAACTATTAAAGAGGGCGGGAGGGATAGGCCCCAATTGAATCCATAAAACCCGTTGATTGATATCCGTTATGTTCCATTTGCTTGTATCATGCGTATTTAAAAAATCATTAATTAACGTTTGAACCTGATTCGGTTGTAAATCAGTACTAAAATAATAACGATCGGCTGCGCTAATACGCTGAAGATAGTTTCTGCGATAATCATAAAGCCTCTGAAATTTTCTTGTCAATTCGGAGGGTTGAGATGGTTGGCTGCTTGAACTCGAACTTGAATCCTCCTCAACTCCAACACCTCGATTCCTCTCATCATTCGTATTTCCACCTTCTAACAAGTGAATGACTGGATCAAATGGATTGTTGTTTGGATAAGTATACGGTGCATTGGGATCAATCTGAAAATTATCAAAATTGACAATAATGGCAGGCAAGTTACCTGTTACTCTAAATGCTGCCCCAACTTGAGAAGCCATCACTCCCGTAGTCAATGTAAACGCCTGAGCAAACGGATCCGTACTTATGGCGTTTGGTCTTGGATCTCCATTCGGGGCGGTGGTGGTATGAATCCCATATGTAAACAACAGGTTGTAGTGACGATTATTTTGATGAGTTTGATTCTGAACAAGCGTTTCCAGAATCTGAGCTTTGTCTTTCTGATTTTGCGTCCAATGTTGTCCCTGTGTGAAATGATTCCAATCAATATTCTGACTAAGTGGAATATATAATCCGCGATAGGCAAACGTTGATTTTCCAAGATCCTTTACATCAGTAAGGTCTATGGTGACTGTATCGGATGTTGTTGAGGTTTTATATTGAACTTGGTCCGGACTGGTATATTGAAAAGGCTGTAATCGCAAAAAATAATGTACATGAATGCGGCTGGGGTAATCACTCGTTGAGTCAGTTGCCCCGCTGAAACCAAAATTTACCCATGGATAACTTGAATCAATAGCACTCACCGGTATTAAATTAACATCAACAGTATTTCCATGAGGACCATACGTCCCGGAATTCTGATCGGTATTCCATTCTAACAATTTACGTAAATTAGTTACCGTGGTTTCTGCATCATTGTCATATACAATTTCCACCAGTCGGCTTCCACCGGTATAATCAAATCCTGGTACGGTATCATTCGATGGGGCAATTAACCGGTCCAATATCCGTATCGCTGCCGCTTGCTGACCCATACCACCTCCACGGTCAGCATAAAGGCGGATATGTTGGTTCGCATCACCACGCAACACCCCTCGAAGATCAGTTAAAAGCTGAGTCACTTTTTCAGTTTTAAAGGATGCCACCGCACTCGATGCACTTTGAAATGCTTTTAATAACTGTGTAAACATATTCGTCTTCCCTGAATTGATTCAAA
Organism: uncultured bacterium; assembly: GCA_964517495.1. Lineage (GTDB taxonomy): Bacteria > Hinthialibacterota > Hinthialibacteria > Hinthialibacterales > Hinthialibacteraceae > CAZFER01. The sequence goes on from CAZFER010000021.1 coordinate 28,572, forward strand.
TATACATTCGCATGAGCGATTACTGTTGGTCTTGTTTGTAATAGGCTAACCAACCCATACCACTATCAGATGAAGCATCCTGTTTGCTTCCAAAAAGATAAAACGAAGTCGCCCCGTTTGGTGGGAGTTTTAAAATGCCAAGAAATTTCAACGCAATATTCGAAAGAGTAAGCATATATCCCGCTCTGTTTTCATCGCCCGATCCACCTGTTTTGGTTGGATCCACATAAGCAAACATGATTTGCCCAATACTCAGTTTTAAAACCGTCTCAAAACTGATCAATTTTCCCCCGCTTCCACTTCCCGGCAGCATCAAGCCAAATTCAGCGGTATATTGTTTGGACGTACTTTTGCTGTTTGGACTCCATGCCAACAAAAGATGTGACGTTAGCCCTACTTTGCCTGCCAGATCCCCCAATGTCCCCAGATTCAGTTCAAATTCCAATCCATACCACGAATCATTACTCACACCGGTAAGTTGTGAGTATGGGACAATAACTCGATCGAAACCCTTATCACCCGGCTGCACTCCAGTGCCATGCACCAACGAAGGTGGTTTCAATGAGAAAGCTTTATAGAGACAATCCTGACGAGGGGTACTGGCTGAAAGATCAAACGTAACAGCTGAAGAATCGAATATTAATTCAGTATCCGCTGATTGTCCTTCTGAATTATAATCCATGACAATCAACAGGTTTGAAAACGAAAGGCCTTGACGCTCAACCGTCTTCCCTTCCTCATTTCCAAATGAAAAAATATCAAAATCCACAACGGACGATTTTTTTGTTTCCTGATTGATGAGAGTTTCCTTTAAAATCGCAAAATCCAAAAAGCCCGTCAGCGAAAATACACTTTCACTTTCACCGGTTTCATTTGTTGTACGAGTTGACATGACGGCACTGTCGATTTCAATTCGAGGAAGAATATTACTATCACACAAGTAATTCCCCACGTAAATGTTGCTCATACTATATGTGGCAACACCACCGGTGTTTTGATAGGTACCCTTTAACAACATGGCGTTGAAGGGATTCCCTTTATCTCCCATACCCTTAACCGATGCATCAAATAATTGATTGATTGTCAATTGGGCTAAACTGTCAAAATCTTCAACCGCACTATTCCGAAACAGAACTTTTAAAGTCAACACCTTAAAATCGTAAATCTTCCCCAGGGGGGGTGAAATTGGTTGTTCACCGGATTGCGGATCATAGTTGGGATCGATATAGTATATTAATCCAAACACGGAACTGGGCTGTGACCAGGACATGGACTTGCCATCCAAAATGCTTAGTTGAATCCCAAAGTGATGCGCGAAAAACATGCTTCGGTCAATTCCAGCCGTTAGTCCTGCCAAGTCATATGGAATGTTTTCAATATGCGCTTTTAATACCAAAATCCCCGTCCAGTTTGGATCGTTGACTATGGTATCGTTGAAATATTGAAAGTAAGATGATTTTTGCTGCTCTGCATCCGCGATATAATCTAAAATCCATTGTGACAGCACTGGTATTTGATCATTGGTTGAACCATTCGAATCACTAGCCGCTGAAGTACCATTCTTCTTTTGACTGGCTCGCATCGCTTTATTGGAAAAGTTAGGAGCTGAGAAGTTATTTGGATCAGTCCAAATCTGGGTGTTTTGAACCAAATCTTTCAAGGTCCCACGCCGTCCCTTCACAATGACAACGTTGGTGTATTCACCGTAAGCCGGATTATCCCCCACGTTGGCTTCCATTACCCACTCACCGACATTCATCGCATTGTAAAAGGCCGGTTTTCCTGCTGGGGGTGTATTTCCTTTACTTTGCTGCTCAAAATCCACCAACTCACCAATCAAATTCGTGGAACCATTGGCAATGACCAAAAACAATTGGTTGGTTTGAAACGCTTCCTGTAAAATTGTTTCAGGATCAGCAAAATGCATGTACAATTGACTAATCTTAGGATTTTGAAGGCGTGCTGGCAATTCGTTATAACCCAACTTAATATTCGTGTACTGACCACTCGATGGATCAAGTTCGACAAGCACACCGGATGGAGTGGAACTGGGTTGAGCCGTATCAGCTGCCTTTGATGATGACGACTCTCCACCATTTTGATTGGCGCGTCCTTGCCGTATCAGCATTTTTCGTGATGGCGCCAGAATCGTCTCTTCCACATTTTTAAAATTATCACTTGAAAATGTATTCAGATTCGTGTCATTACCTGAATTCTTATTGGATGGATTAAAAAGCCCTTTATAAGGAAATAATGGAAAACAAAAACCATTTCCCTGCGGGAGGGGCATCCCCGCCTGCATATGGCCTAATAACTCGGAATATTGTTCATGTAGCGTGCTCTGCTGCCCATAAAGTGATGAACCTTTTGGTTGAGCAAAATACCTTGGCATCGAATCATTTCCCTCTGCAGGGACAAGGGTTGCATAACTGGTCAAGAATGTAGAATTCAGAAGGCTTGCCGTCGCACTACCTGGACGCCCGACAGGAGAAACAGCCTTTAGCGGAAACTCTGGAATGTACGCCGCTTGCTGTGGAACAAACCGCAATCGATCCCCCTTTTGTTGTCCACTCTGCGATTTGAATGATATCCCTTCCGTCCCCTCCAAACCACACAACAACTGAAAGACATCCTCGGCACCTGCTCCATTGATAGAAATTTCAAAATCCCCCACCGGACTGAAATGAAACGCATAATTGTTATCACTGGTGGTCACACTGTTGGATATCTCAAAATAGGCTGGTTTTTCACCATCTGAAACCGTACTGCTTGTAAGTGGATTCAGGTTCAACGTTTGTCCAAAACGAGTTTGGTAATAACTAACCAAAGTAACGCCCGGCTTATAATTGGTATTTCCATCAAAGTAAAAAGCTGTTCGGCCTGCCAAATTTGCGTTGTAACGATCGCTGGGATCAATCGAGACATTAAATCCAATATAGTCGGTCGAATTCGGTTTATCCTCCAATGCCAGTGGATACCAACCAACACTATATTGAGGAGGAGGATAGGAATTTGGAATCAAGGCTTGAAAGCCCCAATTCAACTCGTCATACAAGTCAGAACGGGAAATATCGGCCTTAAACAAAAAACATCCTCGGCTAGTCCCCTGCAATGGCAACTGAGCCGTGGTGATATTTCCCGGAATGTTTGGCGCATTGGCTCCTGAAAATACCACTGCTGGAGGGTTATTACGCTTAAACGTAATTACGGCATGATCTGGATCAAGCGTGAAATCAACCTCACTGCTCACTCGAAAGTTCAAATGCTGATCCACCAATGCCCTCTCAAGCAATGACTGTGTTTGACCCGTCAAATCACTGGATTTTCCTGTAAGAGAAAATGGCAGAGAAAAAGCTGAATTTTCATCAACTTTGTCCGGATCCACGAACCAAACCATCGCTCGTTGTTGACCAGGCAGATCATGAACATTGCTTACTAGTTGTGCCTCTGTCGTTTCCGATGAGGTAAGCGATTTAGCACTAAACAAAAAACTGGCATTCAGCTTCTCATTTGAAAAGGCATCCTGCAGTGACAATGGAGAAGAAACCGGTGTGACCCCCTTCCCCAACAAAACCGCGGTCCAACCTTGATCACCGCTTTGATCGCGGCCTATGTACAATAGAGGCTGATTTTTGGATTGGATATATTGAATCATAATAGTAGAATCCAAAGGCGCACAAAAACAACATTTTTGTGCGCCCCTTCTTGTAAAGAATAGCGAATTAAGAGCCTGACGGGATCATAAATGTAATCGAACATGCCAGCGTTGACCATCCCTGATCACTATTATCCATGTAATAAGCAACCGTATATGGGTTATCACGCTGTAAGGGAGTTGAAAAATCGAATCTCACCTGACCGGATGCGGTATCATTTACAAACGTACCTTCCTGAATTAAACTGCTGTCCTTCTGGTAAGGTGCGATCTGGGTATTAAATATCCGGCATACATTATTGTTGGTTTTCGGTTTGTTGCCAATTGGCGTTTGATATTTGATGATGACCGATTCCGTGGTAGGCTTATTGAGGATGGAGAGTTGAGAGGAAAAGGTCGTTCCCGGATTTTCATCACCGGAGGCAGGGATTGTGGTAAAGGCACAAATATTATTCACACTATTTCCCACCGCATAAGCCAATAAGTATTGCTCATCTCCGATGGTGTCTTCCAAAGTTGGCTTTCCTGCGTTGGAAACACCAGGAACACCCTCTACTTTAAAATCAGTGTCTGAATAAGGAACAAAAGGACCATTGGTTTGCCATAAATACGTCTTGTTGGAAAACTTTTCTGGATTGTTCCCTGTCGGCGTGCTGTATTGATACTGCACGATACCTTCCTGGTTGCCAAGTATTGAAATCTCCACTTTGGCAGAAAATAGAATACTGTCTTCCTTTTGTGATTTTAAAAATGCCATAATATGATCTCCTGTCATATAATTGAATTTCACCAACACAACGTGCTGGAAATATAAAGTTCAAATTTATACCGGATAACATGTTTTATAGATATCATAAATTAAGTAACAATTGATTTAAAATAACACCGTTATCCTTCTGAAATTCCACACCCTGTGCACACACAATGTCATTAACATAAGATCATATTCGAGCGTTGAACTCGGAGGGCGAATCTCCTGATGTGCCGGATTCACAGACCACGGCTCGGCAGAAGAGCCTCGCCCTTCTGTTCAAGTTAATGACATCGGTAAACACACTTCCCCTTTTATCAAGAAGATAGAAATGTGTACACGTATGCTTTACAGGACTTCCAAAAGCAAAAAAGCAATTGGATGAAGCATAACTCTAATTTTTCGAAGGTGATATTGCAAAAGGTGTGATATTGTTTTTAATAGATTGCTTTAATTTACAATCAAATAAAAGACATGACTAACGAAACGCAAATTATTAAAATGATTCAACATAGGGGATGTATAATTCGCGCTTTTCATATTTCCCTAAAATGTTGACATACAGTAGCATATCAGCGAAACACTGTAAAGCTAAAAATGCAATTTGTGCATATTTTTTTTATTCTATTAATTTATCAATAATACTGTAGACATTTGCATGGTAGCAACATTTCAAGATAAAATTGATCCAATCTATAATTTGAGTTGATTTAAGCCTATAATTCCCCGGAACTTCTGCAAAAGCCAAAAATAATAGCGATGATGAAGTGATCCAAATAATGAAACACTCATCCCCTACCGAAAAGCTTGACCGTTAACAGTGGCGTATTTGGTGTTGGCTATTATGTATGCACGGGGATACCAATTGAAATTTGAAGTTCGCTTCTTAAACGGCGCTATCACCCTTCTCCTTTTATTCGTTGCAAAAAAAATAAAAAGGGACAAACCCAATGGCTTATCCCTTTTCCTTTCAATATTACGCAATAAGAATCATTCTATAACCGATCCATAAAATGATCGATCCAACCGGTATACTTCCAGTTTGTCCACAAAAACCGTCACACTTTCCGTTTCACTGGTCGAAACCAATTGGATAATCGGCGTCATGATAGTCCCATCATCCGGCTCATAGATCAAAACCATCCGTTTTGCCTGCTCCATAAAATTATGCGTCGAAGCTGGTACATGCGTGGCAATTGATCCATCCACATTTTCAAACGTGGCTAAACGCCCTTTAAGCGCTGCCAGCGCCAAGGAGGCTCCCGCCCCTGTCGCGCGGACATTCATCCTCAACAAAATGGGATCCCCATTCGTATGAATAGGCTCATTCGTACGAATAAACGCCACTTCACCCGGCAGTACAGAAATAAACAGACCTTGGTTATCCTCAGATGAAGGAATTTGGTTTTCAACCAATCGTATACTCGACACAAAACCTGCCGGCGCACCCAGAAATCCACCGGGAATCTCTCCCCACCCATTGGCTGATAATGTTGGTTTGTCAAACTCAAACTCAGTGATCATTTCAGGCCGTGGAAACGGCTCAGGCTCTCCTGTCGGCGTGGGAATGGGTGTATTTACAGGTGTCACCGTTGGCGTATGCGTCGAAGTGGGGATCACCGATACAGGCGTCACTGTTGGCGTGGGCGTCGAAGTAAATGTCGACGTTGGTTGAAGGGTAACCGTCGGTGTCGCGGTCCCTGTTGATGTTGGAATAGGGGTGTTTGTCGGCACATCAGTTGGTGTGGGAGTCGATGTAGGAATGGCGACGGGCGTCACTGTAGGCGTGGGAGTCACAGTCGCTGTTGGCGTCGGAGTGACACGTGGGGTATTGGTGGGCGGGGTATCCACAATCTCTGAAAAAACCTCTTCCGTAATGATCAGAGACCGCCTCTCAGCTGGCCCCCATACACCATCCTTGCTTCTCAGTCTTACCGAAAGCGCATGAATCCCAATGCCTAACGAATAAAGGTCATAAGACGAGGGCGAAAAATCGCTGAGATTATTCATTGATACAGGGATTCCCATACCTTCTCCCGGATCGTCTTTAAAAAAGTACTCCGCCGCAACAATCTGGTACTCATCCTTCTGGGATGGGATGGGAGGGACAAAAAACCATGAGCTCTTCACAGCCCCCCACGCACCTACCCGGTTTCGAAATCGTACTCCAAACTTATGCGGTCCAACAGAAAGTTCATCAACCGAGATGTTAAGGACATCGATTGATACTGGTTGATTTTCATCAACCGTGACGGGCACACCGTTCCCTTCCCCAGGATCCTCGTCAAAAAAATACTCGCCTTCCACGATTTGATCATCACTGGCTTTGGATGGGTTCACGGGGATAAACAATCTTTGCTGTTCCACTGCCCCCCATGTGCCATTGTCATTCTGCATACGAAAATAAATGGTATGAAAACCGATGGGCAAATGACTGACATCCACATCAAACTCGGCTGATCCATCACTTGTAACATCAAACGGCTGGGCATTGCCTCCGCCAGGATCAACATTGATGTAATATTCACCTCTTAATATGGTATCTTGAGCGTAAGCCGCAAACGGAATCACGATAAACAGTAGGAGAGTGAACGCGGCCAACACAATGCGATTAAAATCCATAGCAATACTCCTTAGTTTGATGTTGGCTCGCCTTCAATGGAAACATTTAAATTCAAGTCGGGATCGATAATGACAGGATGAATATTAAGTTTAGTAACTTTCGGACCTTGCAAATCTTTCAATTGAACCGGCCCGATATCACGTCCATTCAGTCCCGCACCCACAAGTGAAGAATCAGGAGTAAACGAATAGGTGATATCATTCACATTGATATTAATATTAGAACCATTGTCCACACTATCCACTTCTGTTACTGTACCCCACTCTCCTCGATCACCCACTTTCGTTAAAACATCTTGAAATAAATTATTATTTAGTTGAATTGTGCCACTTACTCCATTACTAAAATTAAAGACTTGCAAGGCAGTTTCCGCGTTTCGAAGAATCGATGATTCAACGGTTAAAGACCAGGATGTTGAACTATGAATCATTATCTCTTCACCGGAAATAAAACAATTTCGAATGAATGCATCATTACCATGACTTCCTCTAACTACTATGTGATTTTGCTCGGTGTTCGTTGCGTTGATCAAAATACAATTGTTAAATTCAGTTGGTGTTTCAAGAGAATGATCTGTCCCTAAATAAAAATTCCGCCTTGCTGTAAAAAATAAAAAATGGCAGGAATCAAAAACCATACCTTGAACGTCCAATAACTGATTAGAGTCACTTCGTCCATCATAAAAAAATGAATTGTTATTGAATTGAAAATTCTGTATGATAGCTTGGCTACGCTTATCGATCCCCACATTATTTACACGGCAATCCATTATCCCACTATTGCTATTCAAATCTTCAAAAATAAAATTTGTTGAACGATCGGTAAGTCCACTAATTGTACAACCAATAATATAGGATTGTTCAGCACGGTTAAATAAAATAACTCCGGTCCTGCCCATAACAATATTCAAATTCGAAAGTATATTGTTATTCCTCAAACTTATCTCTCTTTGAAGGTCTAATGTTGCACTTGAAACATCCTTTCCACTAATACTCAAACCGGTCGGCATCGTATAATTACTGCTAATGGTAACCGTTTCACCTTCACCCAATACAATTTTGCCCGGTAATTCAATCGCATCGAGTGCCGCTTGAAAGGTGGGCTGATCTTCAGGCACTCTCACAATATCATACGCAAAACAAAAAGGGCTGACGACCAAAAATAAAACGGAATACGTATACACCACAATACTCTTACCCATAGGTACGCTCCTTACTTGAAATAATAAATTTTTCTAAACATTAGGCAGGCCATTTATAATTGTGGAGAGACTAACGGAGAGTTATATAAATAACCGATGTTAGAGTTTACTATATTGATTCAAATTGTCAACTAACGATTGCGGTATACTTTTTATATTCACCAGGAGTCAGTCAACGTTAACAGCAAGTAAGGTGGGTTGCGTTGTTTAACCCATTGAGTGATTGATGAGTCGAAAAACATGATTCATCCTGCGATTTTAGTTGGTTGGGCACGCTTTCACGCAATGACCGCAACGTGAACAGAGCGTTTTAAATAAGGATTCCGCTTGAGCACCCGGTGCCGGATAATAGGTTTCGATCCCGCCTGAACAAGTTTCTGAATGAATAACGTTGAACCCACCACTACCAATCTATTCCACAAAAAATGTCCGTTTAAACGAAACTCCCTGATTCTTAGAGGATGAGGCATCCTGCGCGACCGCATACACCGTATGGGCTCCTTCACCCTGGCGTAATTGCCATATGAATGGCCGTTGTTGTTTCACACCAACTGACTGGTTATCACAAAATATCTCCACCTCGTCGATTCCACTGGAATCCCGGGCCAAAACAGGAATCGTAATCAATCCATCCTCCCTCTTCTGTACATCACCTATTTCTACCACAGGGGGGATATGATCTAATTTCGTATGAAGATGAACAATAATAGGCTTATCGACCGTATATTCAAACTTTGGCATTGTAGTAAATGATTTGAGTTGATTGTCGTGTACATCGCTAATAGTCACTTTATCACATTCCGGATCAGCCACATAAAAAGAAAGTTGGGCCGATTTATTATCCAATACAGAAAGTCGATACGTGTCTCTTCGTATTTTTCTGGCTTGAATTGTCCTATCGTCTGGCCCCCTTACGTAAAGTTTAAAAATATCACGAAACGATTCAAACGGTTTAAACTGCCATAAAATTCGTCCCTGCTTTCCTTCAATCAATGTTGTTGACAAAGCAATTGGCGCGCCTTCATCAAACGATAAATGGGATACAACTTGATCATCATCCCCTCCAAATCGGGCAACCGCCACATGACGGATAGCATGATGTTTGGGGTGAGCCACCACAACACCTTTCCAACCTTTTTTCTTAATAATAGAGCGGGCTTGCCCACCATCGCCCAACACCTTCATCTGCTCTTGCGGGGTATGGGAAAAGAGAGTAACCGCCAAATCATGTACTATTTCATTGGCTTCAACAGGCCGCTTGCTAATTGGTGATATATAAACACCGTCACATTGATCTTTATATTCAGGCTGGCGCGCCCAGTTATACCCTACCGTACGCTTAAGTTCGATAGGCTGTGTTTCATCAATAATCAACATCCCCGCATCATTATCAACGCACCACCAATTTGATTCTCGTTGTTCTTCACTTCCAAGCTTTAACTTGCCCATCTGATCATAATACGTTCGCTTACCGGTCATTCCATCTCTAACATAAAAGTAAAGAGGCAAACCGGTCCATGACACATTCAACGATTGATTGGCTATTAATTGGGAGATGAAAATCGTCACGCCTTCTTCGTAAGAAAAGAAAGCGTAATGCCGATCCCCATAAGGCGTGCTCGCAACACCTGAGGTAGAGAAACCACTATCATCCATCTCATAAGTAAAATGAGATTCAGGCTTGATTGCCTTCAAACGCTGCCCGTCCTGATCGAACCATTCATATTCACCAGTCAATGATTTTGGATGGCAATAAACCAAGGGTTCTGTCGTCGAATCATTGTCACCGGTTGGATGAATAAAACCACAAAGCCCTGTGCCGGAATAATTCGAATGCGTTCGGCGGGATGAAATGCTCCCCCAGGAAAATGAGGCTATATGAGAAGGTGATCGATGTATAAGGTTTTGCAGCCAACGATAATGATACGTTCCCTCTATTGCATCCATCGCACGTTGATGAGAAATCGGCTCAGCACGTGGACCGTTGTATTTATGCATCAGATAGGCCATCCCCGCTTTGGCCCATGAATTACGATGATAATCATATTGAGCAATAGCTTGTGAATGTTGCTGCAACAAGCGTGCCGCCCGTTCTTCCAGAGCTGAAGCGACTGGATCCTGCGTGAGAACAGCCCCATAACAATAAGCCAATAAACCAGCCCCGTAAAAAGCATCGTACTCATTGCCATGGGGTGATAGCGGTTCACCTACCGGTAGAGACAATCGCTTCAACCACTCAAACACCCCATCAAAACCATTTCCAGGATACCTGAATGTTTCGGGAACCTTCTGCCCGGTAATATCAGCCAATAGTTCGATATAGCATCGTCCCTCAAAAAGCATATCTCCCCCATACCAGATATTGCACCAACCATGATGATCGCTGGTATAATCCTGATAAAGATTCCATCCCTCTGCCCATTCACTGATAGGTTGGTTTTCTACTAATGTGGGATTGGCAAAATCATGCAAAGTGGACACCATATCAATACCGTTTCCTGCAATAATATCCATATATAAATTGGCATCTTCCCGTTGAGGAAAAAGAAATGCCGCTCCCATGGTGCTGGATAAATCCTGCTTCACCTGATCATGATTGCCTCCTTGAGGGGTAGACCAGCGCTGCACAATCCGTTCTTCGGGTGCACCGCCAACCAGCACATTTTCCAATAATGCCTTGGTTTCATCATCCAATTTGGGCCACATTACTGCGGCAGCCAGCGTCAACCAACCCACCTCATCAGCCCGGTAGGAATATTTCCTTCGCCAGTGCTGGCCTTCTAGAAACTCGGGCCGTGTATTGGGCAGATAAGGATAGGGATTATCCACATACGTGCTGGTCAGGCAACACCACCGCATGGATTGAATCACATGTCTCAATAACTCTTCTCGAGGAACACGCTCTTTACCAAAGTGGGATTTATCACTTTCCGTGAGCAAAATTGAGTAACAAAACTGCACCATCCCATTTCCAGGAATGACAATGATGGTGGCATACGGTTCATCCCGCCAATTCTGGTATTTACGAAAATCATAAAATCCACTATTGGGCACACGTTCCGAATCATCCACCCACAGTGGTTCAAATACATCCACCGCACTTTCCAGAACCTCCATATAAAGGCTCATCAACTCATCTTCCGTGAAAGCCGCAGAAGATGAGGAAGGGATAATCAAGGCTATCAAAAGGCTTATGTATACAATAATATGTTTCATGTTGCTCTCCAATATATTTGATCCAATCTGCTTTAACCTATCACATCACACAAAGGCTGAGAATAGATGAAGAAGATTCACATACCATATTTCAAACATTTTTGTTAGAATAGGAATTCATTCTAATAACCGGAGATAAACTTAAATGATAACGAAAGCCTTCATCAAAATAATGATACCAACCCTTCTGTTTGCTTTAACTTCAATACATACTTCAATGGCCCAGCCGTGGTGGGTTTCAGAAACAACGATGGATGAGAAAGCGCAAATCGATTTAACCCAAAAATCGTGGTGGACAAAGGCATCGGCCTTGCAAGCGGGTGAACAATTTATCCTGCGTTCCGATTTTGATGATACGAAAATGATGATAGTGAAATGTGAGGCACGCCAACGAAATCCTCAGCAAAACATGCTTGTCTGGATCATCGATGACGATGAGGATATGGATTCCCAAAACCCCAAGGAGGATCGCGACAGCGATTGTTATGTTGTTGATTATGGTTGCGACGGGATGGTGGATCGCATGGTGGATTATATCAACGATGACACAGATTCCACACCAGATGAGATGGAAATCCGTTATTTCATTGATGGCTCATTACGGCGTGCCTGGTTCGGTGTCGATTTGGATGATGACGGCCAGATGTGGGATCTTATCGATTATGAATACAGCGGTGATTTCTTCAAAAGCGATCCCTACGGCAATAATCTTATCTTTATGAACAAATATAATCCTCATTCACATTCCTGGGTGCCCATCTCAGAGTGCCCTTTTTCCTTTTACGATATCGATGATGACAACCAATCAGAAACCGTGGTGCGCTTCAGTGCCGCTCCATTGCAATTTGATCCCAACATTGACCCCGATTACGCTAATAGCCGCGCACGTTACGAAGGCCGTTATGACTCATCGATGGAACATATAGGAGTAGTTAACATTCGCTATAGTTTTGATATTGATGGCTTAAGTTCAAATGAATCCCCCCTGCATTATGAGATGGGATTCAATATGATCGGCGAACAGCCCTATCAGTATAAAAACATGGAACGAACCAATTCTCTACGCCGCCCTCCATCAACCGCAGTATGCATTCGATGGGATGAAGTAAGAGAGGTAGCTGATAATTATCCAGCCCAACAAACCGGCTTTTCATGGATGGAATTTTCGGATGCGTCCCTCCGAATTGGACATCCTTCGTTACCCCAAGCCAACCGACGATGGGAGGGGGTATTTTGGACCTGGCATCGAAGGATTATGCACAACACCGGTGGACCGGTGCAATATTGGAACATGCGCCGTGAGTTCTGTGGTCATGAAACCAGTCAACGGGAACTCTACTACAGCCCGGTCGATCATCGCATCCATTTAAAATACGCCACAGAAGGCTGGTTAAAGATCGGTAGTATTGAAGGGAATGAAATGATTGGTGAAGTGCGCATGTATGATACCAATGAAGACGGCTATTTTGACCGCTGGGAATATTATGAAAACAATCAAGCGATGCCCTATCGCACTTCCAGTGTTACAAATGCACAAAACCAGGATTTAAATGATTTGAAAGAAATCACGGAGTTTTATAATCAGAAGATTATACCCAACGCAATTCAGCAAAACAAACAACTCATCGAATGCATTAAGCAGGTTCCAATATTAAACAATAAATCAATACCAAACTTTTACCAGAGCGCATTAACTCAAGCCACCAGCCCAGGGGAAAAGCGTTATATACTCGACCTGATTCGCGAATATTGGTATCGGCAATTTCAAAACGATGCCCGTGAATATGCAGCTCTTTATTTTAAAAATGAACGTAATATGAATACTCGACGCTCAACCGAACAGAGAGAACAATCGAAAACAGCGTGGACCTATTCAAAACAACTTTCAAATATTGACGCCCTGTATGCAAAAGGAAAATTTGATCAAGCCGCCACTTTATTTGAATCATTCAATGATACATATCCGGAGCATTTCTACATGCTCCACAATACTAACTAAATTTAAGTAGAGGCCTAATTATGCAACCTTCTTTCAACCACTTGATATTTATTATTCTACTCACTATATCTTTGACCATTCCCACCAGCGATGCCTCAGATAATCAACCTTCAAAGCAGGAATTGTTTGAACATGTCTTTGGAAATTTTGCTCAACTGGATGCCTCATTTCATCAGAAGGTGCTTTCTGCAACCCACGGTAAACGTCATTATGTGGATATAAATTCGGACGCACATCCAGAGGAAGTTTGGTTTATTGATACAGCCCCACGGCATCCGGAACGCTATCGTCCTTTGTTAGTTCGCGTGATAGATGAGGATGGCGATCTGCATTGGAACCATGAGCCTGATATGGATAGCGACTTGTATATCGCAGATTGGAAGGCGGATGGCAGTGTGGATGCGGTGCTGGATTACACCGATACAGATGGTGATAACGATGTGGATGAAGTGGGAATGTATTTTATCGGCAGTGGCGCCAATTATGTACCCGGTCAAGCCATGCGAGTGTGGTGGGGCAAGGATATCGGTGATGACAACTTATTATGGTATGACATCGCTTACACCTACAATCAGCGTCTTTGCCAATATCGCACCCATTTTGGCGGGAATGAACTATTCGTCTCCTTTTTGTTGGATGTAGACCAAAACAAATGGATTCCCTTCTTCGAAAATCCCTTTCTATTTTACGATCACGACCGAGACGGAATTACAGAAGAAGTCTTGCGATTGTCGGGCTATCAGGATCAAGTTGAATCGATGCGCTATAGTTTCGATGCTGACAATGATGCCACTGACCACCAACCCCGGGATTTTGATGTATCGATTAGTGCCTGGGCAAAAGGCTCCTCTGCTTCCCCACCCTCTAATCAGCGTGGCCGCTCAGATTTACGTATTGCTACACGCTATTTGGATAAAACATCACTTCGCTCAATCCCAACCGGTGAGTTTTTAGCCTATAATTATGCCCGTGATTTCGTTAAGCCGATTGAGTGGAAAACCTTATTGTTTACATGGGATGAAATTGATCTTAACGTGGATGCACAAAACCAATATGGCGATTTCGACGAACGCTGGGAAGGCGTGATCGCTCATGGCAATCAAGATTTCCCCCAAGTAGGTGGTCCCAGCTGCGGCCCTCATAACAAGCGATATGAACACATCTTACAAAAATCGTCTACGGTGAATGTCTACTATCATCCCGGCGATCACCGTATTCACTTGAAACATGCTGAACGCAGCTGGATGGATGTGGATATTGATTTCAACCACACGGCTGACATGCGTTACACGATGATCGATCGTGACGGGAATGGCTACATCGACCAATACCAATTCGATCGCAATGGTGATGGAGAGTATGACGACGAATGGAATGTGGATGATCGCCATGTCATGGACATCAAATGGTCGTGGGCAGACATCAACGCCATAATTGCAACCCAACGGGAATCGCTTCCCCTACTTTCTGAATTAGTAAAATTACTTAAACGTTCGATCAAATCAATTAAGCCAGACTTAACGCTTAACCTTCATGAGAAATTCCCTCCATGGTACGCTCTTGATAATCTTCCAGAGTCCGTCATGCACCGGCTTAAACAATCCCCAGAAAGTCAGCGATTTCGTCATGAATGTGTAAAGGATTATTTGATCACTATTCTTCATCGATTGCATGACTCTGAATCATTCTGGACCAAATTCAATCACAATCGAAGCATGGGCCACTACCAGCAAATGATGAAGTGTTTGGAAGAATCGTTTAACACTTCATCCAATTTAACTGAGGATAAAACTTCTATACCACAAACACCTCGTGTTGCTTATACAAAACGATCAGGTACAACCTTTATTGGATGGGAATCTGAAGAAACAGCCTATTGGTGGAGCGATGGACAATTTGGTTTCTATGGAAAAAACCGGCCTCATTTACTCTACTCACAAAAAGACTCATTAAACCGCGAGGATTATCGCGACGTGTTCAATGTGAAAAACAGTCCTGGTTGTGGAGGTATGACGCTTTATATAAACGACACCCCTTATCCGGTTTGGAATCAAAAAGATACCACTGACATTCAATTCTCCAGCCGTTTGTTGAATAAAAACGATAACGCTGTAACGGTCGAATTAAAAGCAGAAGGTATTGGCCAATCTTCCAATCCTTACACTATTACCTGGCATGCCACTTCAATGGCTGAACAACCGGAAACTCAAATCAACGTAATGGTTGATGGAGGAAATCAAGATGACACGCTGGCTTTAGGAATAGGGCTGGCAGCCTTTGAACAGGAGGCCTTTCACATAGATACACAGGCAGGGGTAATGGCGGAATGGGGCATTCAAAACCCTGACATGGGATGGATCGGGATGGGAGTCATTTTCCCCCCTCATCGATTTATGCGTATCGAAAATCTCCCCGGGGAGAACCAGGTTATCATCGCTGTTGAACCTCAACTTTGGACTGAATATTCCATACAATGTGAATGGTTGCGTGGACGTCGATTCAACCGAAACCCATCCGCCCACGATTGGTTCAAACAACTCGGGCAACTTTCCGCGCAATTGAAGAAAGAAAAAGGAGAATAGGGATCATGAATAAACAATCATTATCACGGCGAAATTTTGTACGCACCAGCGCGGCTATCGGAGCGGCTGCACCGACGATTCTATTCAACACATCGTTATCCGCCAAAGAAGTGGCCAAGCCAGCCGCCTTGGGAGGCAAGCGCTCCGTTGATACCAAAATCCCCGAATGGCCGATGATTAAGCAACTGGATGAAGAAAAGTTTCTCAACACCTTGCGAAGTAAAGACTGGTGCCGATTGGGAAATGAAACCGTCACCACCTTTGAAAATGCCTGGTCGGAAAAATTAGATGTCAATCATAGCATCGGAACGGTTAACGGGACCAGTTCACTTTATGCCGCCTTATTCGCACTGGATGTGGGGCCTGGCGATGAAGTTATTGTTCCCGCTTATACGTTTGTGGCATCGGTTAACGCGATTCTGCAGCAATTCGCATTACCAGTATTCGCCGACACCGACCGTCAAACCTTTCAGATCGACACCACCACTTTAGAAGAGCGCATAACAGAAAACACCAAATGCATTATGCCTGTTCATCTCGGTGGGAGTACGGCCAATATGGATGAAGTGCTTCGTATCGCCCAAAAGCATAACATTCCCGTCGTTGAAGATGCCTGCCAGGCGCATTTCGCTGAATGGCGCGGCCAGCGCGTGGGTGGCATTGGGGATGTGGGATGCTTTAGTTTTCAGGAAACCAAAATCCTGCCCTGTGGTGAAGGGGGCGCATGTGTCACCAATAATGAAGACTTATACGACAAAATGCACGCTTTTCAAAATAACGGTCGTGACCGAAAATTGGGTAAACCACGAGAAGGTTACCTTCATCACGGCGCCAACCTGCGCATGACCGAATATCAGGCTGCCCTGTTACTGGCGCAACTCACCCGCTTGGAATCGCAATGCGCTCATCGTGTCAAGAATGCCAACTATTTGAACAAAATGCTCGAAGATATCCCTGGCATTCGCCCTGCGGCCATGTATGAGGGCAATAATCGCAATACCTATTACCTTTACATGCTGCATTATGATAAAGAGCAATTTTCGGGATTATCACGCAGCCAATTTGTTGACGCCATGAGAAAAGAAGGCGTTTATCTGGGTGGTGGTTATCATTACCTCAATAAACATCCATTCCTCAAAAAGATGCTCAATTCACGCTGGTATGCCAACATCTACCCCAAAGAACGCATCGATGCCTATTGGAAGAACAACCATTGTCCGGAAAACGATACGCTCAGCGAAGAAGGCCTGTTTATGTCCCAACGCCACCTCCTCAGTTCGCCATCGCATATGGAACAAATCGCTGAAGCCTTCCGAAAGGTACAATCTCATGCACAAGCATTGAAAGGGTAAAAAATTATCATTCTATCGAACAGACAAGTGATTGACATGGAATATTAAGATTGCAATGCTTGAAGCGGAAGAAGGGTTTAGTGTTTCAGTTCCAAGATTTCCAGGCTGTTGGTCTCAAGGAGAAACAAAGGAAGAAGCATTAGAAAACATTCATGTTGCAATACAAGAGTATCTAGACGCTTCAACCCTCCCCTAGCCCCTCCCAGTCGTGGGAGGGGAATGGCATTTCAAATGGCTGACCTATTAACAAATAAGATGTACCACGTATTAATTATCTTTGATTATGAATAATCGTTCGGAGCAATTAAATATGAACTCCCTACTTAAATTCCCCACCTTTTTCATTTTAATCCTATTATCCACCTTTGTTGTTTCATGCAACCACAGGCCGTTAAATCCAGACGATGTTACTTTAAATTCCAAACAGGTGCGCATGCTGGCGAATATTATCCTCACGAAAACACCGGAACATATTCATATGCCGGAATCAAGCCAATTTACCTGGGTTTGGTTGAATGTGGAGGACAAAGAGAATCCAGCGAAACTGAATGATGAAGTGATTCGCCAAATGCGTGAAAAATACACTGTGTATCTAAAGGAAAGTGACATTCCCAAAGAAAAAATCCATACCAACGAACAAGGTGAACGCATAGGGTTTAGCAATGGATTTCGGTTCTCTTTCGAAACCGAATTTGAACGAAGTGATGTGGTCAAGATCAATTATTCTGATTATGTAGGCAACATGGCGGCAAGTTGGCATTGGACCAAATACAAATGGAATGGAACACGCTGGAAAATAATTGAAAAACCGGATTCTCTTATGGTGTCTTGATTTACTTAAACCTAATTTTTTAATCTTTGTAAACAAACGGCCCGCCGGAAAACCCGGCGGGCCATACTTATTCTTCTCTGATGGATTTCAAGTTCAATTAAAACAATTCCCATTCATTGATCCCGACGGGTTCAAATGGTGTTTCAATGACAGTAAAAACATGGGTATTGGCTGGGGTTGTTTCCGTTGAATCCCCTACTACGAAATTACTTGTCCATGTAGCCACCACTAAACGCCCACCAGCCATTGCCGCGCTTCCTTTGTGTGTTTCAAGGGAATCAGGAATATTGGCAGGCGCACTCCCGTCTCCCAAGTCAGACGATTGGAAGCACAAAAAGCTTTCCGTCACAGGTTCCAAATCACTATTAAAGAAACGGCCCTCTATCTGCCGGGTGCCAGTATTTGCGGTATCAGACCAACCTACAAAAACATTGTCAGCTTCATCAATAGCCAAAAAGACACGATCAGCTAACGCATCATTGTTATACTCTTCACCGTTGTCAATTTGTTCGTTCACCAATGCCTCAGCCACAGACTGCCTGGTTTGCGCATCTATTTTAGTCACATACACATGTTCGCTCCCCACACCAGTCCAAAATGAGGGACCCCGTCCGGCATAATAAACATATTGGCTGTTGATCGACGCTTCAATTTCAATACTATCACCGCGGTTGGTATCGGTAATCGAAGTGGTATAGCCTTCCGGATTGTCTTCGAAATCCAAAGGCAGGTTCGGATTATCAATATCCGCAAGTGGATCCGGATCAGTAACCAATGCCCAATGACCTTGCAAGTTCCCATCGTTATCGTAGAACGTTAACATTTTATCACCCGCATCTCCGACACGAACAACGAAGCCGTCTTTAAAAGCGGTTACCCCTTCCCAGAATGAATGGCGAGAACCATCACCGATCGCATGAAACGGCCCTTTGATAATCTCACCGGTTTCACCATCCAGGATGGATAATTGGGGATCCCGGTCTGTTGCACCCTGTCCGGATCGGTCTTCGGCGGCGACCAATACATTTCCATTGGAAAGAATTGTCACCCCACCATTTCGAATTTTATCCACAAAAAGTTCCTCATCTGATTCACCATACATTGGATCGATTACTTTGGTAATCATTTCAGGACCATCGGGTGTCAGTTCCAGAATCTGGCAAGCGAAAATGTGGGAGGTATAAACATTTGTCCAACGATTTTCAGTCGTAAAGGCTGAAAAATCATATGGGGTGCATTCATTAGCAACCACCAAACGCGTTGAACCAGGGCGAAGATCACCTGCTATTTTGGGGGGATTTCCATCGGCTCGCACGCTATCCATATTTTGAATATATGGTTCCCCATCATCTCCATAAAAGCCTGGATATTCGGCCACCGTTCCATCCGGATAGATTGCCACAATCCATGTAACTTCTGAATCCCCACCTAAGTCAGGATCACCAAAGGTGTTAGCCGCAACCAATAACGTGCCATCACCCAATGCGGATGATTCTGGCTCCCAATTGCTATTGTTGTCCTGATCCCTGGCAAACATCACCGTATCCGGAATCAACACATTCAGATCCACGGCTTGCGGATTGGCATTGCGTGTTTGTGAATAAACCGGTAGAACCATCACGCAACCCAATAAGACAATGATACCTATTCTTACGTCTTTCATCTTTTTCTCCTTTTTCCATTAAAGAATTAGAATTGAAACAAAACCAATGAGATGCTCAATTGATTTATATTAAACTATTTGTCTATTTATTTTAAGTAAATTTTTATTTTTTTTTCCATCTATTTTTTGTTATAATTGAATTTATCTTCTGGAAACATTCAGTCGGTTGACATGTTTATATATTGTATGTGGATATTATGCGTGAAAAGAACATCAATCTTTATTAATTGATAAATTTAGTCCATGATTAAGTACGGCTTCTACGTAAAATCCTTCAACGACGGTATAGCTTCACGACACTGATGCTATTCTTAAAAGAGTAAGACATCTGCTGGATTTTAGAGAGTTTTTAAAACCAGGGAGGTTTGAATCATGTTATCGAACAAAGGTTTCACTTTGATTGAATTACTAATTGTGGTTGCCATTATTGGGATTTTGTCCGCCATCGCTGTTCCCAATTTCATCAACGCTCAACTGCGTGCAAAATTGGCGAAAGTAAAAAGCGATATTGTGGCATTGGGGAAAGCACAGGAGATGTATTTTGTCGATAACAACAGCTATCCACCTGAATCCGAAGACAACATCTTTACTGGCCGCCGTCCTCGAAATGAAGCGGGGCTTTTCTTTTTAACCCATCCCGTACCCTATATATCTTCCCTGCCCCATGACCCATTTCAAGATACGGCCCAGTTACGCTTCAGCGGAGAAGAAGCTGCCTATGAAACCGGTGTGTTCAGTAAAAAAGGGCGCAATGTGGCCTACAATATCTTTTCACAGGGACCGGATATGGCTGAAAATGGCCTCTATTCCGCCAATCCATTTGTTGGTGTCCAACGCAATGGAGGATTTGGAAATTCATACAACATGACAAATGGCCTGAAGAGCAAAGGAGACATCTTTTATTATGGTGGCGATTCCAGCGTGGTCAGTATGTTGAAGGTGGATGGGAAAATCTATAATGGGAATTTTCCACCCAATTTTGGTAGTTGAAGCTTTTAAATGTGTTTTCTCTGAGATAATTGGAATCGATAATGGGGGCATGAAAAGACATTGAGCCATATCTCCATCCATGATAGGGTAAAGTAAACCAAATGTAATGAGGAACTTTACCCATGAAAAAACTATCTCGACGCCAATTTACCCAAAAAGCCGCCACTATTGCAGTTGGAACATTTGCGCTTCCCCGATTTAGTATCGCTCAGGCGGGGCAATCAGCGAATAATAAGTTAAACATTGCCTCGATTGGTGCAGGAGGCCGGGCTTCGGCAGGGCTGCGGGCTTGTTCGGATGAAAACATCGTTGCCATCTGTGATGTCAATGACCAGAATACGGAAAAAGCCCATAACCAACATTCCAAAGCCAAATGCTTCCGTGATTTCCGTGTCATGATGGATAAGATGAGTAAGGATATCGACGCTGTGCTGGTTGCGACCCCTGATCACACCCATTTTTGTGCGGCGATGGCTGCCATGCAAAACGGCAAGCACGTGTATGTCGAAAAACCACTTGCTCATAATGTCTGGCAGGTTCGCACCTTAAAAAGAGCCGCCCATTATTACAATGTCATTACTCAAATGGGAAACCAGGGACATGCCACTGATGGCATCCGTAAAGTCAAAGAATGGTATAACGCTGGTGTTTTAGGTGAAGTCCGTGAGGTTTTGGCTTGGTTCAACGGCCCTAACTTTGGTGGACACTACTTTGCCAAACCGGAACAATATCCTCCCCAAGGTGAAAAGATTCCTGAATACCTGGCATGGGATCTATGGCTGGGACCGGCTGATATACGAGCCTACAGCCATTATTACACCCCCCGCACATGGCGCAGTTGGTTTAACTTCGGCAATGGCGAATTGGGCGATTGGGCCTGCCATACCTTGGATGCACCCTTCTGGTCGCTCAATCCTGGGATGCCCAATGTAATCGAGGCGGAAAAACGCTCTCCCGCACCCAAAGACTTTACTCCCGATAACTCCATTATCCGATTCGAATTCCCCGCCCGTGAAAACAAACCCGCCGTTACCCTCAAATGGCATGGTGGTGGTTTGAAACCGGAAGTCCGCCCCGAATGGGGAATGGATAACCTTCCCGGAAGCGGAATGATTATGGTGGGAGAGAAAGTTTCACTTATGACGGGTGGACGCCCCAATAATCCCAAA
This sequence comes from uncultured bacterium, assembly GCA_964517495.1. Taxonomy (GTDB): domain Bacteria; phylum Hinthialibacterota; class Hinthialibacteria; order Hinthialibacterales; family Hinthialibacteraceae; genus CAZFER01. The sequence continues at coordinate 50,605 of CAZFER010000021.1, forward strand.
TTGATTCCCAATAGCGTGTGGGAAGAATTCTCCAAGAATCCACCGGAACAAACCATCCCACGCATCAAAGGGGGTCCTTGGGATGAATGGAAAGCCGCCATCAAAGGTGAAGGCCCCATGCCCGGCTCGAACTTTGATTATGCATCCGATCTGACCGAAATGGCCCTGTTAGGTGTTATGGCTCAACGGTTTAACGCCAGAGTCGAATATGACGCCCAAGCCATGAAAGTCACCAATGATCCGAAATTGAATGAGTATATCAAAGAACCAGTTCGCCAAGGGTGGGAGTATGGTTTGGAAGTATGGAAAGTATAAAACTGAAATACGCCTGGCAGGATTCGAACCTGCGACACCTGGAACCGGAATCCAGTGCTCTATCCAGCTGAGCTACAGGCGCAATAGGTAGGTTTAAATACATCTAACTGGCTAATTCAATTCTATCCGAATTGGATTAGCCAGACAACACTTGTTAATATGGATTTACATGAATATTTGTAGAAAATTAGCCTTGTGATGTTACATTCCCCTCCCAAAATTGGGAGGGGCTAAGGGAGGGTTGACAAGAATACGTTGAGCACAATCATTTAACCCCCTCCTAGCCTCCACCATTTCATTGGGGGAGGAATAGAGGGGCCAACTGAATGATTTCAATTTATTTTTCACCGCATATGGCTGTTATGTTACGAAATATTTTATAGGATTTAGTCATCAAACCACAATCGCCTCGCGGTCAATCTCTTTTTCATCATAAAAGAGATACTTCCGCCAAACCGCACGATTTTCACCAATCAATCGCACCAAATGCAAAAATGAAGGTAACGTGGGACGTTTGGGACGATGCAGCAAGGTCATCCCAATTTCCTCGAGATAATGATTGCCCTTTTTGTGATTGCACCCTTTACAGGCGGTTACAACATTATTCCAGGTATCCTTGCCCCCGCGGGAAACAGGGATTACATGATCGAGGGTAAGCTGATCGGGAGAGAATCGATCCCCACAATACTGACAGCGATAGGCATCACGCAAAAAGATATTTTTACGGCAAAATGGGATTGGCCGATAGGGAAGCTTGATATAACGCCTCAAGCGAATCACTTCAGGCATATGAAGTTCCAGGGTAGAGGCATGAATCGTCACTTCAGCGTTTTCAACGATATCCGCCTTGCCAGCGAGCAGCATAATAATAGCCCGTTTGGCGGTACAAATGTTGATCGCCTCATAACTGGAATTGAGAACCAAAACCCTGTGCTTGTGTAACACGGGTCATCTCCTCGCCAGGTTTTAGCAGCCCTTAACCACTTACGTCCAACAATGAAGGTGCTGGTCCGCCGATAAAACGCGGAAGCCATTGCTTTCATAAAAGCGCAAGGCACTTAAATTGTCTGCCATAGTGCGTAATTCCACAATTTCAACACGTCCGGCAAACCAATTCATTGCTTTATTCAGCAATGCTCGACCGACGCCTTTGCCTTGATAACGGCGGTCCACCACAATGAAATCAATTACACCTATCCGTTTATCGATAAAGGGTACGAGGGCATTGCCAATCAGCAAAGTTGCAAAACCAGCCACCTTACCCTCAATATCCGCAACAAAAACCTGCTGAGCCACTCCCGTTACACATTTATAAAGCCACTCCGCAAACAATTCTCTCACCTTATCGTGAGAAAATTGGCGTTCACAAAAAAAGTGACTATGGGTATGATTATATCTTCCGATATCCTGAATGGCCGGAAGATCCTTTGACTCAAATTCGCGAAGATGTATAGTATCGTATTTATTTGAGTTTTCTTTGTCAACACTCAGAGGATCCGGCATGGATTTCACCATCCGCATCGAGGTGCCCACCTGGACAAATCCATGTTTAATCATCGTGTAGATTAATCCCGCCTGAAAGGCATCTATACGGGTGGAAAAAACCCCAGAGGATTGTTGCTTGGTTTTCTTCATCAATTCAGAAACCACACCCTCAAGTTGCTTTTCATCCTCTGCCATACAATAAAATGGATGCAATTTATAATAGGGGTGCCCAAAATGCTGAGCATGCCATGAAGATGGTTGAATGGAAAAATATGCCACCATCCTGTCATGGTCGATGACAATAAACTGCTGCTTTTCAGAATCCGCTTTTTTCAATTGATTCAAAACACGCTGGGCATGAAAATCTGATACAGCAGGAAGGGCCATATAATCAACATACCGGGTGAAACGCTGATCTCGTTCAGCCGCAAAGGCTTTTTCCACTAAATGACCATGATCCTCACTCGCTGGAAAAATATCCATCTTACCGTTGTCACCTCATCTCCTCACCCATTGCGCTGGCGGGGAAATAGCATAGCATAGTAGAATTTATCACGACTAATATGGCCTTTCTGAGCGGTCGGACACATCGTTCCATTCCCCTCCCAAGACTGGGAAGGGCTAGGGTAGGGTTGTAAAAACATGCTACAAATCCATTTAACCCCCTCCTAAACCTCCCCCATTTCATTGGGGGAGGAATGGGAGACTTATAACTTTTAAAACCATAAGCATCATATAGGCTCATGGACTTCTTAACAAAACTATTTTCAAATTATAACCACTATAACATTATATTATGTTAAAAAATCGTTTATTTTCCAGATTTCTGAAAAACATATGGAGAAAAAAACCATCTTTAGGAATTTCCATCCCTCCATTGCCGGATTCAGTGAATAAATTCATCCAAAAAATCCCCAAAGCTGAAATTCATCTCCACTTCGAAGGGACCATTCAAGCCCACACGATCCTGAACTTATGCCAAAAATATGACATTAATGAGATACGTTCGCATAATGATGCTCAGTGGTGCCTCTTTTTTAATAATCCAAATATGTTTTTCCAACAATTTTTGTTCGTTTCGAACTTATTGCGCGATGAAGAAGATTTCTATATTGCGGCGGAAGATCTGGGCAAACAACTTAAAGCCGATAATACTCACTACGCTGAAATCACCATTGCACCTCACAAGTTTGTTCGCGCGGGTATGGATTTCAGTGCCCTGATGCAATCAATTGACGCTGGTTTACAAAAAGATTGGGATGGAACCTATCGCTATATCATCGATATCGTTCGAGATTCAGGCCCTGATTTAGGGATGGAGATGATTAAAATGGTCGAAAATCAGCCCCATGAACTCATCGTGGGTATTGGCTTGGGAGGAGGTGAAAATTACCCTGCAGAGGACTCAAAACCGGTTTTTGATTATGCGGCCGCTTTGGGACTACGAAAAACCGCCCACGCGGGGGAAGGCCTGGGAGCGGCTTCGGTGTGGCCAGCCATTCGCTCCTTGGAGGTGGAACGCCTTGATCATGGGGTACGCTCTCGGGAAGATAAATCTTTGGTGGATTACTTACGGCAGCATCAAATCCCGTTGAACATGTGCCCTACCAGCAATGTTATGCTCGGTGTTGTGCAATCCATACCATCACATCCCATTGGATTTTATCACTCAAATGGTATCCCGGTGAATGTTAGCACCGATGATCCCGCCTTTTTCCGAACCACCTTGTGCAAGGAATTCAAAGCGTTAGTTGCTCACAATGTTATTACCATTCAGGACATACCATTGTTGATCAAAAATGCCCTGTATGCTTCATTCCTTCCATCTCACGAAAAGGATGCTCTACTCAATCGGTTTCATGACGAGACACAGGCTTTGGAGCAGGCGTATCAACCGTATGGGGGATCGTAATGGCTTCATTGCGATCGGTGAATACTCGTGTATTGTATTTCAAAAGGTATTGCAGTTTATCTTCATCCAATGGATAACCTTCTTCTTCATCATAAGGATAGGCAGTCATTCCCCTGAATGGCAGCGGCTCGACTGTAATCCCTTGAGCGGTGCTATAATCGGCGTCTTTCACCCATCCCTGCAGATGCAGAAAATAGGTAGTTGTTTGGCCTTCCTTTTGCTCAGCAGGTTGATCGAATTGAACGGTAACCTCATCTCCATGGTTCATGATGACATACATATCATCAAAGGAAGTTAATAACGGTAAAACATCCCCAAATCGTGTAAATGCTCCCACTTGATAATCCCATCGGACATTGCTGGTACGGTGATTATAATCATACCAATGCGGCCCGTTGCCTGCGAGATCATAGCCTTCAGAATAACCACCATAATGTAGATCGGCATATTGAATGGGATGAATCTGAGTTTCTAATCCTTCAAGAATCGGTTCTGTATCAACCAAAATCCTATCCCAATGAACCTGCAGCGTGGAAACAATTCGAATCCGGCGATCATCGGTTAGAAACACAGTGGAAATATCCAGAGGTACGGTTTTGAGCTTGCCTGCCGGGAATCCCATACACTCACGAACGGTTTGCCATTCTCCTTGGGCATTTTTGACTTGAAGATAAGGCATCATGAAATCAAGCGATGGATTCTGTTCCAGTGCACGGGCTGTGCTGGAATTAGGCCAATCGACATAACCCGTCATAAACAACATGACCGTATCATTGTTTTTAGTATCGTTCAGGTCGATTTCAAACCAATGTAACTCACCTACCCCTTCATACCGGCTTGGGGGCCATGGCCGGGGGTAGCGATTGTCATTTTTGCTTATCAACTTCGTTACATCATTCCCATGATAATCCGTCATTCGCTGAGGTGGCCGAGCATTGGGTGACATGCCAATCAGTTTAAATTCTGGAAATGGAGGGATAGTAAAGCGTTCATTGACATGCACTTCGGTTCCAGATGGATGAGTGACGGAGAGTAATTCCAAGCGGTCAAGATAGGTAATTTCCCGCAGTTCTTCTCGAATTCGCAGTTCATAAATACCTTCTGAAGATTTTAGTTGATCGCCTCGGATACGTACATACTCTTCTGGGCGAGGCGGAAAATACCCACCACCAACATATAGCCCCAAGGGACCAGTTGACAATGCATCAGCAATAAACTCAAATCGTTCACCATTCCAGGCATAAATAAATGGGCATGAACCGGCATAACCAGGTTTTTCAGTTATATCAATAAACTCATCCGTCTGTTGATGAATTATATTTTGGAAAATCCCATTGGGCCAAGTCAATCGAATCACATCAACCTGTTCACGCTCACCTAAACCAAGGTGCGTGATGGGTGAAGTGATTTCTTTCTTCGCCCGATATAAGCCATCTTTAATCAATAACTTGGAGCCATAGCCATCAATGGCGTTTTTATTGCCTTCCACAGAGATTGAAAGCCAATGGTTTCGATTGCCTCCTTCATTCTCTAAAACAAAGACTGTTTGATGGAATGTTGATGCAACAAGGTCCAAATCACCATCAAAATCGATGTCAGTGGGAAACGTATAAAGCAGCCCCCCCATTCGCTGTTCTTCATTTGGATTAACTGATGTCATATCTTTTTGTGGATTTAGGGGGAAACGATTCCATACCATGAAGTTTAGTAAATTGGAGCTAATCATGCTGGAACTAAAGAAAAGATCCTCATAGCCATCATTGTTGGCATCAAAAATAGAGGCAAGATAAACCAAATTCCCCGACACTTGAAATTGATCAAGAGATTGTAAATTCCAATTATCACGCACAGTCCAAACCAACGATTGAGAATTAACCGAACTGGGAAGCATCCCTAAACAGGTGAAATCCATATACCCATCATTATCAAAATCACGGCAAACCAGTTTGGGTAACGGTATTTTCCCTTCCATATCACCTTCAATTTTATAAGGCAGAGCATGCTCTATCTGTTTATTGAATTTCAAGTTACGTTGGTTGGAAAAAATCTCTAAAAGGTTGTTCCCCGTCACTCGAAGCAAATCAAGATCATTGTCATTATCCAAATCAGAAACGGTAATGGCCTTACTGCCATTCAATTTTAGTCCTTCGAACTGATCAGACACTTCAGAAAAACTGCCATCTCCATTATTTTGGTAAATGGCATCCCCATCTGGATGGGCTACAATCAAATCCAAATCGCCTTCGTGATCAATATCAGCCCACAGCGCATCATAAGCCTCTTCTTTTTCAAGGCTTAACTTAATATCCTTCGTAAAGCCCTCAAAATCTATATCTTTGCTCTCACTTCCCACAACAGTGAAGGTATTATCCATCTCCAGGCGCAAAAGAAGTGCGTTTTTCAATCCATACAAAAAGAAATCCAAGTCATGGTCATTGTCATAATCCGCCGAAACGCAACCTCGCCATTCCCCCTGAGGCATGGTAATCTTATTCAAAACACTCCCTTTATCTGATAAAGAAAGCAACGATGTCCTCCCATCTTCCGCTTGAACCACCCATGTGCTCTGCTTGATTTGGGGTTCAGCCAATAATGTCAACACACGGCTATTTTTTGTGTTTAAAGCATCATTTATATTATCGGACCAATTATTATTGTTTGCGAACTTTGGTTTCAAATCGGATGAGAAACGAGGTTTATCCTCATTCGATATCTTGAACTCGATGGGACCAAGAAACTTGCCTTCATCGACTGCATCGGGGGGGCGTTGTTCTTCCTTGGATTTCAAGTCCCGAAATATTTTCTGCAGTTCAATTGCTTTCTTCATGTTTCCCTGGCGTGAATAATAAAGGAGGAGCTGGTAATAGGCACTTGAGTGCTTTGGATCGTGTTCAATAGTCTTTTCATACCAGGGCACCGCTTCTTGATCTCGCTTTAGTTGAGTCAACGAAAGCCCATAGTTATAAAGAGAAGCTGGGTCGGTATCATCCTGCTCAACAACTTGTTTAAAATGCTGCATGGCCCGGGTTGAATCACCGATCTTTTTATAAGCTAGCCCTAACGTGTAATGGGCAAACACAGGATCCGAATCCATGGTTAATGCTTTATTCAGAATTTCGATGCTGCGTTCATTCTGATCGCCATGGTAATTGGCAATGCCAAGATTAATCACATCTGAAACCGATTGAGGGGCAAGCGCCACCGCTTTTTGATAGGCTTGAATCGCCGGTTTAAAATCCTCCTCCTCCATATATGCCTGACCTAGCGCCCGTAATCGATTCAGTTCACTGGGAAAGGTCTGGGCAAAACAGATGTTCAACAAGAAAGAAGCTACAATAAACATGAATACAGCATACACGCATACTTTTTTCATCAATTCAGCACCTCAATTTATAGATGATAGGATATTATCCTAAAGTAACCCCCACAAAATTTAAAGCTGGATGTGTTTGTTATTTCGTTTGGATATGGATTTTATCTTTTTTGTTATCGTAAGTAATGATGCAGTTGGGGACGGGTTGGTGAAACTTGTATCGGCGCTCACGCAATTTGACGATCACATCGGACATGATCATGTGTGAGCAAGTAATAACCGGGTGTTTGGTGGTATACAATTTTAAGGCTAGTTCCTGATATTCATCACTTAAATGATCAATAGCGGTTAACAATTGTTTCCTTTTTTTCTGCGCTGTGGAAACAAGTTGCTCTTGCTCATCATCCATGTCTTCTTTAGATTGTTTTTGAGCCTTTAGGAAATGATCCAAGCGTTCCAAATGTCCGGTCAATGTCTGTTTTTTCTCGCTGATGAGCATCATGCGTTCTAAAACCACATTGTTGATTCCTACTTCAACAAAGGTTTTTGTACCGTATTCATTACCAATAATCCGGGCTGAAATCTTATAGCCCGCGGTCGTCTTACCTCCGGTAATGCTTCCTTTGCCCGCTTGTAATACAACACACCCGGCTGCAGATACTACACTATTTAAAATCTGATTGCCAATCACCACATCATGGCCAGCTTCCACTCTGGCGTTCTGCAAAAAGGCGGAGATCACATCATTGCCAGCGACCACTTTACCCTTCCCTTTTCCAAATATTCCCTTCTTAACTTCGATATCTCTGCCTGCCGACACATTCGCCGCTTCGATGGTGCCACCCACTGTTACACTTCCCGTGGTTTTCACTGTAAAGCCATCCAATATATTTCCATTGATGATAATATCTCCCATAAAATCGATATTCCCTGTTGAAAAATCAACATCTTTTTGAATCAACAAAACAGGTAAAACATCGAGAATATTATCGTGGGAATAATATTTGCCAGTACACCCAGCATACCATTTTTGATCGTTATCTTTTTTGGTAATATTATCACCGGCTACAATTTCATTCTTTTCACCCCACAAGCCGGGTATTTTTTCCCCTGTAACCGTAAATCCTTCCCGTCCTTGCGTAGGAGGTATAACCGTAACCAAATGCGTATCTTTCATCACAGTAACAAAATCACGAAGGTTATAAAAATCGACCGATCCATCCTCTCGGATAGTATATCGTTCAGATGAAAGCACTGGTTTGATATGCCACTTAATTTCACCATTGGTTCCCGTGGTTGGACCCCGCCCTTGTGCAATAACAATATCTTTTGCAGGTTGTTCTTTTTGATTCGCCATTTCAATGGCATATTGAACAACTGAAAAATCAACACCTTTCTTAATCCCCAATTTAAGCATATGAGACCTAACTTCATCAAATTCAACCTTTTTTCCTTGTCCTGACGGGGGATCGATTGATAAAAAGGCTTGCATGTGATCTTCTGATAAATGGAGAGAAAAAGAAGCATCCCGGTCGATTTTTCGCAAGGTTAAAACGCCATCCCTTAATGAAACCATACCAGGGCATGATGCATAATATTCTCCTTGAGTATTACATAAGATATTTTCATTCGCATAAATTTTTAGGCTCTCTTCATCAGCCGGTTGAATTTCCACTCCCCGTACATTAATACCCGGAATCCCTGGCTTTCCTTTATCAAGTTTTAATATCAAGTCATTTTTTCTGACATAATACTCATTTACTGCTTGTTCTTCTTCATAATCATCACCAATCCAATAGACAATTTTGGGAGGCTGCCCTGGTTTGGGCTCCTGGCCGATGGCTATCACCACCTCAAGAAAAGTATTGGGTGATTCCCGAATGATGGAAAAAGCTTTTTGAATGTTCTTATTGATTAAGCCAGAAACAATACCTTCTTGTTTTATGCGATTAAAAATGTCATTGGCTTTCAGGTTTTCAGGGGGAGAGCTCTTTTCAGGATTATATTGAAGATAGGCTTTGGTTTCCAACTCATTTAAGAGAACATGAAAATGGTTGGTAATGCTTATATTCTTTGTAAACTCTTCTCGAGATAAGCGTGATTCGGAGTCAAGGATGGAATCATTAATATGAAGATCCTTGATTTTACCGTCTATCGTGTTCAGCAAATCTTCGAGTTTTGAATAATCATTATTGTATGCCGGTTTTTCTTTCGTCATTTTGATCACTAGAGGGAAATTAAAATCAATCTATATATAATCATTCGGTCTTTCAACACACTATATTAACTACAATTTCATTGTACCTTTTTTGAATCGAATTTAAAGCAAATTATCCTAAGGATTTAAGCTAACTTATTTATTTGCATTTTATCTCTCTTTAAAGTAAATTAGAGCCGTCAATAAATACTGTATCAAAATAAAAAAAGTAATAGAATCGAATGTATATAACCATAATGAGACAAGAAGAATGAATGGAGGCCCCTTCTTTTATGTCTAGTGAATCAGAAATTCGTAACCTTGAAACCCGAGCTGGTCAGAGTGTCGATTGGGATGTCGAAACTGATGAACAGGCCCTCACCATCGACGATGAAGTGCGATCGTTAATCAAGAAATCGCTCGATGAAGATAAAGGGGCCGGTGATGTTACCACCATTGCTACCATCCCTCCAACCAGAATTGGGACAGCCAAGGTGGTGGTAAAACAAACCGGGATTATGTGTGGCACACAAATATTTGTGGAAGTGTTTCGGCTGGTTAATCCGGATGTCAAAGTTCAGTGCTGGGCCAAGGAAGGGCAAATTTTATCCTCTGGACGAACGGTTTTTACGCTGGAAGGCCCACTGGGTTCCATTTTAACCGGAGAACGGGTGGCCTTGAACTTTTTATGCACGTTATCCGGCATCTCGACCACCACCTCTGAACATGTCCGAGCCGTGCGCCACACCAAAGCAAGAATTACCGATACCCGCAAAACCACTCCACTCTTAAGGCGACTGGAAAAATACGCGGTATGTGTTGGGGGTGGAGTGAATCACCGGATGGGATTATATGACATGGTGCTCATCAAGGATAACCATATCGATACCTGTGGTGGGATAATCAAAACCGTCAACGCTGTACGTAACCGCTGGGGTGACACATTTGCCATCGAAGTGGAAACCCGTAATCTTGAAGAGGTGAAAACGGCAATCCAAGCAAGTGTGAATCGAATCATGCTCGACAACATGGACCTCGACACCATGAGAGAAGCTGTGCGTATCATTGAAGGCAGGGCGGAAACAGAAGCCTCTGGAGGTATTAACCTCAATACCGTCTCATTCGTGGCGGAAACAGGAGTTGATTATATCTCTATCGGTGGTTTGACTCATTCAACCAAATGGCTTGATTTTTCTATGATTATTGATAAAAACCTCACAAAATCTGAAGAAGAACAATGAATGAATACGCATATTCGCTATAAATTGTGCCCAACAAATCATGCAGGCTTCCAACTTGAAAGCCCGCATGATTGACAAATGCGCTGATTTGCTTTTTGATGAAGATTAAAGGGGGAAAATAATGGAAACACATCTGAAACTATGCGCGGTTTTGCACATTATCATCGGCTCACTAGGAATGATAACCTTTTTCCTCGTCCTATTATTAATGGGTGGACTGAATATATTCCTTGGGATGTTTTCATCTGTACCTGATGCCTCGCTTCAAATTACCCTGGTCACGGTTGTTGGATTAATTCTAAGTGCCTATATTTTCTTAAGTTCCATTCCCGGCCTGGTCGCCGGTATCGGCCTCTTAAAACACGCCAACTGGGCGCGAATCCTAACCATCATTGTATCAATATTATATATCCCCTTTCACTTTCCCCTCGGAACCATTTTGGGAATCTATAGCCTCTGGGTGATGTTCACGCCGGAATCGATGGAGTGGTTCCAGAAGGATTGAGATTGCGCTTTTGAACGATTATGAGATGAGAAAATGACAACACCAATTAAAAACATTTAAATTCCAACAGATAAACATCGCGCCCACATCGAGCGAGCTGTGAAAATTATATCGAAGGAGGGATGCCAGGAGATTTATATTTTCGGATCAATTGCGGCCGGTACTGCTAACGAACAATCTCACCTCGATCTTGGGATACGTCATTATCCTCTCACTGAATACACTGAATAAAAGACCTACCAGCGGGGAGGTTCTTTGCATTCTCATTTTATTCGCACATGTATTGCACTCGTAATTCCCAGTCTCAAGACTTCAAGCACCATCGCTAAATGATCATGGGATTTATATGATATGATGCATGGGATTGGGGCATTAATAATGATAGAAACCCAAAAGAGAGATAAACATAGGCCAAACGGAATGGGAATTGAATATATGAAATGATAAATCCCCAGTTTTGAGGTAATGGACTTTATTGCCGGAATCAGGATATCCAGGATGTGCGGATTATTTGAAATATATGGATTACGCGGATAGGCGACCGGTCTTCTCTTATACCCTCAATCATAAATTATACTATTTATCAAGTTGATTATTTTTCCTCACATAATTGATTTCCTTTTCTTTTCTTGAATGGCATCTTCGGGTAGTCCTCTTAATATATCTGCTATTCGTTCCTCTAAAACCAGTTGAATCGCCTCGCGAAGATTATTCTTTGTTTCTTCTATGGTCTCACCCTGCCCGTTGGCTCCTGGAACCTCGGGAGAGATCGCCCAATACCCCCCTTCGGGGGCTGGCTCTATAATTGTCGTGAATTCCGCTTTCATTTTTCCCCTTTTCTAAATGAACGAAAGAGTGGATAACCAAAGATTATTATAAGACAATTTTGGTGTACCTTTATCATTCACAACAGAATAGATTCATTAATAACTCAAAACATCCCTGACGACAGTTGCCGGGAGACCGCCATGGCTTCTTCAGCTTCGGGGATCATTCCCATTTTTTGGTAGACGCGGGAGAGGTTGGTGTAGGCCAGTGGTTCCTGGGGGCTTAGTTCGACGGCTTTTTTGGCGGCTTCCACGGCTTGATTCAGGTCATTCAATTGCTGCCAGGCCATTGAAATGGCCATGTAGATTTCGCCATCGTTGGGATCATACTCCAACGCCTTTTCATATTCATCAATCGATTCCTGCAACTTGCCATTGCCGAATAAATCCAGTCCGTTATTGTAATGTTCTTTTTTGGATGACATGTAAACCTCGCATTTTGAGTTATTTGTTATGGTTATTTTATCTTATTGTATCACAATAGAAGGGTGTTGATAACGTTACACCGTGGTTTTGGCGCCTTGATAGACCACCCAACTCTCGGGCAGGATGAACGTGAAGGTTGATCTTCTCCATAGGTTGAGTGGAGTTCAATCTTCCCACCGAGTAATTGAGCTAACTCTTTGGTTATGGTAAGCCCCAGGCCGATGCCGGTGCCGTGCACAGCGTGATCACCACGGGCAAACTCTTCGAATATCTTCTCCTGATCCTCCTCCTTGATCCCCGGCCCTGAATCCAACACCGATAGGGAAACTGTACCATCATCCCGAGTTTCAGCCTTTAAACCAACATAACCTTCTTCTTCTGACTTCGCACCGGCCTTTGGCACGTATTTTTATGTTATTGAATTTGAGAGAATAACTTATTTGTCGGAATCAGGATACCCAGGATGTCAAGGATGCATTGGATTTTTTTTGTGCGGGGATTGAGGCAATCTCTGCCACCCTATTATTTTGAGTGAGGTAAGTTTTATGTTTGGATTTAAATTAAGGAACAGCGGATGCGCCGTTCTTGATATTAGGCTAATCATCATATAAGACGCTGACGCCACTTTTGGGGATCACGTGATGAATGGAATATACCATAAACTATAATCTTATCATTGAAATACTCATAGAAAACCATATACGGAAACCTCCGAAGCAATCCACGCCGATAATTCTCATGGACAATGCAATATAATTCAGGTGTGTTAAGGATTGCATCAAAGCAATCATTTAAACTATTCAAGAATTCTTCTCCTAATCCATCCCGACAATTTTCATACCAATAATAAGCATCTGCAATATCGTATTCCGTTTCAGGCGCCAGAATTAATTCATTGGCCATTTCTTTTCCTTATCCTGCTTTTCAGCTCTTCCCAACTAAGACCAGAAGCAGGATCTTTCATCAGATTCGTTTTCCTGCGGGAAAGTTCTTCTATCTGCCATTCATGAAGAGGGATTTCTTCGGGGGAGGAAGCCAGATCGTCCCATATGTCTTGAACAAGCTGGAGTTTTTCTGATGAGGACAAATCATTTAATGATATCGAATTCTTCATCACAATACCCTATGACAAGTTTTAACTGTAGAATAAAATTCACTTAAATCTCTGTCAACTAATTTTTGAGTCAATAATTCCATTTTTTATCGAAAGTTCAATTTCAAACTCAAAACATCCCTGACGACTGTTGCCGGGAGACCGCCATGGCTTCTTCGGCTTCGGGGATCATTCCCATTTTTTGGTAGACGCGGGAGAGGTTGGTGTAGGCCAGTGGTTCCTGGGGGCTTAGTTCGACGGCTTTTTTGGCGGCTTCCACGGCTTGATTCAGGTCATTCAATTGCTGCCAGGCCATTGAAATGGCCATGTAGATTTCGCCATCGTTGGGATCATACTCCAACGCCTTTTCATATTCATCAATCGATTCCTGCAACTTGCCATTGCCGAATAAATCCAGTCCGTTATTGTAATGTTCTTTTTTGGATGACATGTAAACCTCGCATTTTGAGTTATTTGTTATGGTTATTTTATCTTATTGTATCACAATAGAAGGGTGTTGATAACGTTACACCGTGGTTTTGGCGCCTTGATAGACCACCCAACTCTCGGGCAGGATGAACGTGAAGGTTGATCTTCTCCATAGGTTGAGTGGAGTTCAATCTTCCCACCGAGTAATTGAGCTAACTCTTTGGTTATGGTAAGCCCCAGGCCGATGCCGGTGCCGTGCACAGCGTGATCACCACGGGCAAACTCTTCGAATATCTTCTCCTGATCCTCCTCCTTGATCCCCGGCCCTGAATCCAACACCGATAGGGAAACTGTACCATCATCCCGAGTTTCAGCCTTTAAACCAACATAACCTTCTTCTGTTACTTGAATGGCATTGGAGATCAAGTTTTGTAAGATAAGGTACAACTTATCCCGGTCGGTTTTGAGGGTGGGGAGTGTGGAAGATGTTTCAAGTCGAAACGCCAGATTCTTATTTTCAATCAAAGGCCGGAAGTTTTCAGCCAATTCATTCACCAATTCATCCAGCCGAAACTCACGGTTTTCCACCTTAACCTGTCCACTTTCCAGGCGGGATATCTGAAGAATGTTATCAATCAATTTCAACAGGTTTGATATATTGCGGTCCACCGATTCCATGGCTTTTTGCTGGCGTTCATTCACTTCGCCGTAAATCCCCTCAGACACCATATTGCAGGCTGCCACCACACTATTAAGGGGAGCACGAAGATCATGGGAAAGGCGGGCATACATGCGGTTCTTTTGTTCCTGCATCATGTTTAGATTGGTATTTGATTCACGCAATTGCGCCGCCAAAGTTTGTAACTCATTGGAATGCTGCTCAATCCGGTTGACATAAGCCATGCGCTCTTTTTCATGGTGTTTCATCAATGCGGATGTAAAGAAAGCAAACGGAATCACAATGGCAAGAAAAAGCAATGTCCCAACCCCGATAATAAAGGGGATCATCTCCTTCAAGCGCTCTTCGACAATCGATTCATACTGGTGCACCCCAATCAGCCAGGTTTCGCCTTCAATATAAACACGCCGAAAATCAACAAGCTGCTCACCACTGGCACTCTCAAACTTACCCAAATGCTTGGCTTCAACTGTATTGAACAGCTCAGGGATGGGGATTTTATGCTCCTCATCAAATCCAGTGCCACTTTTGGACAAGGGAACAAAACTCATATCCTTCATGGAGAACGTGCGTTCATCAGGATTAAAATTAGGAGCAGCACGGAGTTTGGATTCCGAATCAACGATGCAAATATACCCATCGCTGGGGAGGGGATTCAGTTCAATATGGCGCTGTACATATTGGAGCCATTCTTCGCGGTCGGGTATACGTTTGCGAGACTCATGAAGAAACGACTCAAACCAGAGCGAAATGGCATCATTATCCTGCACCACCTGGTTAAAGAGAATCATGCGAAATTTATGGACAATTTTATATCCCGTTATTGGTAAACCAATCGCGAGGAAAAAGGCTAATACAGCGACGATCAACCAAAAAACCCGTCGGTACGTTTGAAATGATGAGACCTCTCCATTTGCGGAATGATGCATGGTATTCTCTATATATTTTTGTTGAGTAATCCTCTTATATTGTGAGAACCAACATAACAATTGTCAATCTGATTCAAACTTTAGGGTATTTCATGGAAAAAAAGAGTAATTATATCATTCTGCTTTTGCTGCTTTTAGCGTTTGGGCTTCGGTTATTTGACTTAGGTGGAAATCCACCGGGTTTTTTTCGGGATGAAGCGGATAAAGGCTACACATCCTATTGCCTGCTTAAAACCGGCCAGGATCAATCCGGCCAATCATGGCCTATTTTTGTGCAAGCGCTTCATGTCACTACCTCGTCTCTTTATCAATATATCGATTTACCCTTCGTGGCGGTTATGGGGTTAACTGAAAAAGCCATACGCCTTCCAGCTGGCCTAGCTGGAAGTTTATCCGTTTTGGCGGTATTTCTGTTAGCTCAGCGTTGGTGGAATAGGCCCATCGCATGGTGGGCGGCATTATTCGTTTGCCTGTCGCCGTGGAGTTTATTGCCAAGCCGTTGGGCGAATCAATCCATCTTATTAACCTTATGGATTCCTCTGGCCGTCTATTTTTTAACCAAGGATTTACCCAAAGCACCGTCACGCAATTATTCCATATTCGCTTCCTTCTTCTTTTTACTGGCCTTATACACCTATGCCCCTGCACGCTTATTTGTGCCTGTCTTCTGTGGATTGGCCTGGTTGTGCATGTTAAACCGGGAGACGTTTAATCAAGAAAACCGTTCCCATTTTATCCGATCAGCTATGTTCTTTTGGGGATTATTTATCATCGGAGCAATCCCATTGGCTTATCACATTCTGTATGAATCAGGAGAAAGTGCGGCACGTTTTTCGCGTATCAGCATCTTTCATGGTCAACCCTTACAGGCTGCGTTTTATGATTTTGCGCAGAACTATTTCAGGCATTTATCCCCTAGTTTTTTGTTTTACGAGGGCGATGCCAATTTGCGGCATAGTACACTTCATTATGGCCAGTTACATTGGTACTTATTGCCTTTGCTGATCGTGGGATTGATCCGAGCGGTGATAAATCGATCCGTGAGCGATAAAATCCTGTTGGTTTGGTTTATCTGCTTTCCCATCGCAGCGGCGTGTACCAATGAAGGCATTCCTCATGCGTTACGAAGTGTTTTTGCTGTACCCTGTGTTCATCTGCTGGCTGGGAATGGAATCGCCGGTATCATTGAATGGTTGCCTTATATAAAAGAGAAAATGGAGGCGAGCTTTGTTAAATGGTGCAAAATAGGGTGGTTCGTTTTATTTGGTTTTTGTACCTTATATTACATCTCAGATTTATATGTCCTCTACCCAATAGAAACGCCGGCGGCTTGGGAATATGGCTACCGTGACGCCATCACGTGGTGGCAGGAAAAGCGTGACGACTATGAACACACCTATATAACTGGTTTGGCTGAATATCCTTACACGTTCTTCCTTTTTTATGACCGCTATCCTCCGGAAAAATGGATTATGCAGCAAAACATTTCGGGAGTTACATTTTTAAATAGAGGGCAAAGCATGGATTCGCATTATCAAACGGATAAGAATTACCTTTATCTGGTTCGACCTCAAGAACTGACGAACATTAATCCGGAAAAAGTCATCCTATCTCCACCTCCAGATCGGATGGCGTTTTGGAAGTGGGTGAAATCAGGTTCAAATTGAACATTAATAATAAAACAGTATCCTAGAGTGGTATTCTATACTGACCGATTGAAACAATACGATTAAGAGGATAAACAACATATGGATGTGCGTCGAATTGCGCAAGAAATGCGCCCTGTGATTTACCAGGCAGGACATATTGCCATGCAGCATTTTCGCCAGGTTAAAGTGGAACGCAAGGCTGATGAGAGCTACGTCACTGATGCTGACCGGGAAGTGGAGACCTTTTTGAAGGAGGAAATTCATCGGCGTTACGCTGACCATGGTTTTTTTGGTGAAGAATACGGCCACCATCGGACGGATGAGGCGGAATTTGTTTGGGCGATTGACCCAATCGATGGGACGGCGCCGTTTGTTTTTGAAATGCCTATCTGGGCGATTTCGGTAGGACTGCTTCATGAACATCGCGCCATGGTGGGGTTTGTTTACCTTCCCGTGATTGACGAAATGTATTGGGCGGTCGAAGGTGACGGTGCGTTTGTCAATAACCAACGTATCTACGTAAATGAAGCTCAAACCTTGTCTAATAAGACGACCATTTTAGCCCCATCGGCAACATTTAAAGGTTTCGATTTTGATTTTGAAGGCCGCTCGCTTTCGTTGGGTTCGGCAGCTGCTCATATGTGCTATGTGGCAAGGGGGAAAATCCATGGCGGGATCATTGAATCGGTTAAATTATACGATATCGCCGCATCGGCGGTGATTATCAAAGAAGCGGGGGGCGTCATACGTTATCTGGCCGGTGATGACATGAATTTATGGGAGCTGATTGACGGCCGGAAAGTCCGTGAACCCTTTGTTTTTGGAAATTCAGCTATGGCGGATCATCTCATCCAACGATTTTCATTGAAATTATAGACTGTACCACGGTGATTTCAGCCTATTAAAAAGAAGCAATAAAGCAGAAAAATCATTGATTTTTTGTTAGATTTATATAAAGATAGAAGATGATCATTATAATCATCCTGTGTTAAGGCAAAAAAATCAATGAATTCGGGAGGTATGTTTGATGAAACGATTATTAGTTTGTTCTATGGCACTACTTGTATTTCAGGTTGCAGGGTGGGCTCAACCGTTGGATACAGAACAATGGCCGCCGGATACGGATTTTGATCAGGAAATCCATTATTGGAGTGCGGATGGATTTTTAACGGATACGCTGCCTGATGATGTCGGTAACTTTGTTGATCCGAGTTTGATCATCCTGACAGGGGGAGATCAAACAACAGAGGATGTAACGATTGCGGGAAAAGCGGCCAAAAAAGCGAATACGACATATTTTAATGTCGCGGATGATTTGTTCTTCGTTTGGCCTGACTTTCCTGTTGTGGATGTGTTGGTGCAATATTTTGCCAATGCGGAATCCAAACGGGATGATTTT
The DNA here is from genome assembly GCA_964517495.1 of uncultured bacterium. Taxonomy (GTDB): domain Bacteria; phylum Hinthialibacterota; class Hinthialibacteria; order Hinthialibacterales; family Hinthialibacteraceae; genus CAZFER01. Next base: position 69,004 of record CAZFER010000021.1, read on the forward strand.
GGTTTCTTGTTAGGCCAGTTGGGAAATTTACATGGTGTTGGGGGGTACTCGTTTGAATCGGTGACTGATGAATTTGAATGGCGTCTGTTCCGCATTGATAACTCAGGCGGCTGGCTGGGGAATCTGGTCGATGAATCAGTTGGTGGCAGCCAATATGCGGGAGTTAATGGTGGCACGATTCGCTTTGAACGCGTGAGTGGTGTTATTTTCCGGGCCATTGCGATTGGGCCGGAAGGGACATTTGGTGATCCTGAGATTATTAACGCCACGAGAGAAGTGGAATTTAATCCGGATGAACATGAAATCCTGGCGGAGTGGGATATCAATAATGGTGTTATAAATGGTATGGATCTTTACCAAGTTGACGGTGGAGATCAGGAAACCGTGATTTCAGAAGATATTGGTCCAGCCGATGATAAACGAACTGCCGCAAGGGCTGCTTTTGATGACGGGCAGGATGGAACAGACGATGTTTATATGAACTGGGAAATATTGGATGAACATTTTGGCCCAACCAGCCAACCAGGATTCAGAATCAAAGCGGTGGCGGAATATTACGATGATCCTGATCTGGCCGGTGCCGTTTTTGGACCTGAAGCCTACAAAACCGCTGGTGACCAGATTTCCTTTTACCCTGCTGAGGATCGAACAACGCTTCAAGGGACAGGAAAATGGATGGAAGCGGAATGGTATGTACCTGATGTTAAACTGAATGGTATCAATGTTCTCACACAGGCGACTGCCCGGTTCCATTTCACCGATCCGGTTTATATCAGCCGGTTGCGAGTTGGTGTTATTCGTACCTCGGGCATATACGAAGGTGTTGATCCCATACCGGATTCGTATCCCTTTGATCCCGATCCATATGGTATTTATGCAGAATTGGATTTGGATAAGGAGATTACAGACAACCTTGATATAGGGCCTAATTCGGGTGATCAGGAATTCTTTATTGAAGAAGATGTTGGGCCGGCAGGTGATAAGCGTCGTGCTGTACGGCCAGCGTTGAGTGAAGGCTCAGATCCATTTGACCGTTATATGAATTTCGCGATCCAAAATGAAGTGTTTGGCCCAAGCAGCCAGCCAAACGCGGTATTTAAAGTGGCGGTCGAGTATTATGATGATCCCGCTTTGGAAGGTGAAGTGTTTGGTCCGGAAGTGTATCAGTCCAATATTATGGGAACGTTGGGCTTCAAATGGTATCCGGAAGATCAGCGAGCGACCCTTGAAGGAACCGATACCTGGCGCACCGCAGCGTGGCAAATCAATGACATGAATTTCACCGGGGTGAATGTTGGCCCACAAGGGGCGGCGCGATTTTGGTTTAGTGATAATGGAGCGATCTACATCAGCCGGGTAAGGTATGCCGTTATTCGTCCGGTTGGAGAAAATGCGGGTGTTGATCCATTAGAGGATGTTCCCCTTACGGACGTTGAATTGTGGGAATTATATTAGAAATTTTAGTATAGCGTAATAAAAAATATGCGGGTTTCTGGCTTTTATTCAGCAGAAACCCGCTTTTTTTATTCATTCTTCGGCCAGGGGTATTGATTTGAACCAGCGTCTTTATCGAAAGGTGAATCCGGGAGTTCAGCTTGCCATTTCAATACTTTTTCGGAAAGGCGTTTAACGATTGCAGGTTTTTCATCCGCCAGGTTATTGAGTTCACTGGGATCGTTGGGGATATCATACAATTCCGCACGGCTGTGGTCTGGATTCATTAAGAGTTTCCAATTCCCATCCCGGATTGCAAGAATTGGGCTTTTGTTGAATTTGTGGCCAAATATACGGTAACGCCATTCCCACATTAAGGGTTTGGTTCGGTTGGTTGGATTTCCTTTTAAGGCGGACGACATATCTTCACCGTCCAATAGTAAATCTTCGGGGACTTCGATACCGGCCAGACTGCACATGGTTGGGAAGAAATCCACTCCACCAATGACTGAGGTGTCATCAATCTGTCCCGCCTGTACCTCTTTGGGCCAGCGTATAATAAAGGGAACGCGGACGCCGCCTTCGTATAAACTTCGCTTGCGGCCACGGAAGGGACCAGGGGTGCCAACGCCGCTATGGGATGCATTACTGATGTGGATATCTTCCGGACCGTTATCGCTTGAAAAGATCACAATGGTATTTTCCGCCAGGCCCATTTGATCAAGTTTATCCAGAAAGATGCCGATTTGTTTATCCATTTCTGTTACGGTGGCGTAATAGATTTGTTCTGCGCCGTGGAAGTCCACGCCTCTGGGTGAGAAACGGTTGTAAGGTTTCATCTGCTCATCGGAGGGATTCAAGGTGGCGTGAGGATCGACAAACCAGGCATTGACGTAAAAGGGTTGATCCTTATCTTTGTTTGATTCGATAAACTGGAGGGTTTCATCCAAAACCATTTTGGTGGCCACTGGCCGTAGTTCGGGTTTCCAAAGGTTAAAGGTTGTGCCAGCGTCTTCGTCATTGCTGGTGTTGGTGCGGTGTTCATCAAAGCCGTAGGCTCCTGGAAGGGGTGCGCCTTTACCGCTGCCTAAATGCCATTTGCCAAATAGGCCGGTAATGTATCCATTTTGTTGAAGCAATCGAGTGAAGGTCATCACCTGGGGATCCAAATAATGAGGCATCCCCCGGCGCTCGTTGATTTCAGGACGGGCAAAATGGCCATGAACGCCCAAACGTGCGGGAAATTGGCCGGTCAAAATAGCCGCCCGACTGGGTGAACAGACCGAGCCGGAGACATAAAATTGGGTAAAAAGAATGCCTTCATTGGCCAATCGGTCGAGATTGGGGGTTTTTAATCGCCGATGCCCATAGCAGCCCAAATCGCCCCAGCCCAAATCATCGGCAAACAGGAAGACAATGTTTGGACGTTTGTTGGTGTTTGCCCATGTCGAACGTAAAATGCTTGTCCCACCCAACAGGCCAGCAGTGGTTAAGCCAAGTTTATTCACGAATTGTCTGCGATCAATGTTTTTCATGATTTAATCCTTGAATAAGTATTTCATTTTTTTATCTCATGAAATGGAGAGAAATTCTAGTGGTATACCATAATGATGGATTATGGATAGACCACTCCCCGTGCAGACACGCAGGTCTGCCCTTACGTTTGGCGTTGAATTGAGTTGTCTTCGATGGGTCGAACAACGTGACCCATGCAATCTACAAGCCCACAAACGGGTGCGGGAAGTTAGGTTGTTTGGTGATTAGCCTTTTGGTGCGTGGACAGCCAAGTGAAAGATGTAAACCTGTTCATATTGTTTGAAATTGTAGATTTATTTTGGGGAGATATGAATTTCTTGTACTATATTTTTGTATGTTATAGCCAATAACAATGGAATATTTGAGATATTATTTATTATATGCATTGATAATTTTCTTGGCTTCTTTAATGTCAAGATTATCCAATAATTTTGGAAAATCATCAATCTTGGAAGACAAAACTTGATCGAGAGCTAATATTAAGGTGTCAAAATCTTTCAATATTTTTTTTGTGGTTTCCTCTTTATTGGCAGCTAATTTATCAATCATCTTGTTTTTGATTGATAATTTTCTTTGAATAGATTTTTTCTCATTTATTACCTTCTCTAATAAAATATCAACTGTTTGTTCTTGAAAATTTTTGCTTATTTTATTCCCAAGTTCTTGAAATAATATGTTTTTTGCATTTGTAATTTGATCATTCAACAAATCCAACTCAATTATATTTTGTTTTAAATCATTATTGAGATTAACTATGGTTCCATTTAATTTCTTGATTATCTGTTTTTTAGTTATATTGTTATATATTGAATAGGAACTTATGATTAATAATGCAAAGCAGAGTAAATATAATTTATATAATTTTTTACTTATATTATTTTTGATTTTGCATGGGTGATTTGTATGCGAAGGAATTTCATTTTTTTTTGATATAGCAGAAGCTTTTTGAATAGAGGGCGTTTTTTTCGAAGTAGCATTGATGTCAAGTGGTCGAAATGTATCGCTTGATAATAGAAGGAAAGAATATGGTACGCGGAAACGAAAACAAATTGGTTCTTTTGTTAAAAGGATGGTTGTTGAATAAATGTTTACGTCTTCATTTTGAATTGCGTTTTGTAACGATTGGATTTTTCCCTTGTTCTCAATATTCCACTCAGAATGATTGAAAACTATGTTTTCATCTTGAAGAAATTCCGAATCAATCAAGAGAGCTAGTGGAATGTCTGGATCAATGTTTAAAAAATCTGATAAAAAATAATAGGCTTCAATTCGAAGTGTATGGGGTCTTTTTCGATCATCTTCACCCACATCTAAAAAACGAAGAAATAAGCCATCTTTTGTGTTATCGATATTGGGAATCCAGCATTTAACTTGATTATATTGGGTTATATCTGTGCTTGATAACCATTGAAAGGAATGAGCACATTCATCGGCTTTTTTTAAGGCTTCTTTGGAAAAGCCTTCATCAATATAAAACCATTTATACCCTTCAGGAATAGGCCCTTTCCTTCCTGTTTTACCATAAATTGCATGAAAAAATTTAAATTTATTAGTCATTATTTCCTATCTCTAGCCATTTTTCCCCTGGTGATATCCAATCATGAATTAATTGCCAGTGCTCTTCTTCCCAATTTAATACATCGCATTTTAATATTGGTTGATCGTTGCTAAATTTATTAAGGCCCTCGTTTACAAGGTTTAACAAAATTTCCCCATCCAGATTACTTAAAGCTATATCCCCATCGAGTGTTTTCTCTGCAGCATCTGCTCTCCAGGAAAATGTTCCACCGTCAATTTTTACTTCAATCAAAATTTTTTGGTTTGGTTTCCATGTTAATTTATGAGATTTTTCATCTTCAAAACTAAAATCGAGTTGTTTATTAGGTGGCCATTTTGTTTTTATAGCAGGATTGTTGTCTAGAAAAATATCAAGCTTTAGATATTCAGGTTCATTTAAAGTACCTAAGTTTCTTAGTTCGATAAAAATTTCTTCTTTTCGTGATTCATTAACAAGCCGCATAGCTTGATTTGATGCATCTTCCATATCAGCACTATTTGATAAATTAGGATAGTTTTGAATGAATTGGAGTATAGCCTGAGATTTATTGGTTATCGCTTGAAAACTATTCGCTTTCATTGAATAAATTTTCAGGGCATCTTTTTTGATTTGTTTTTGAATCTTTTGATCAGACCATTCTTCAAGACTTTTTGTATATGGGCTATTTGGATAATTTTTCATAAATGATTCCATCAGAATTTGAAAATTATCAAATCCATTTTCGTAAGCTCTTTTAACTTGCAGAAAATCTTCTTCTTGAATTTTTGAATTCCAATTTATAATAGCGGTTAGAATATCCTGATTGCGATAAGAGCGATTTGTATGGCTCAATGCTTTTAAGCCGTTGAAAACATATTCATCATCTTTTCCAGAAAGGTTTGGATCATCTAGCAATTCATCACTTCTTTCCAATAACTCATCAACACATGCATTATAACTTGATGAGGACAATTGGCGGGCTAAGCGCTCAGCTTCATTTATATTCTCTTGTTCAATGCCACGACGAACATATGTTTTCCATTGATTATACTTATTGTTGTCTTGTATCCGTAAATAGCCATACCAACTAGCCCCTAATACAAGTAAAATACCTGCAATGATGGCCATTACGTTATAAACAGGTTTCATTCTTTCACTTTTTATATCGCTTATGATCCAGTCGAATAGATGATCATATCCCCAAGGTTGAAGACTTTTTGCAGGTATTTTATCACCATTTTCATTTTGTTCTGTTTGGCCAACCGAACTTATACCAAAAACTTTTAAATTTGGATAATCTTTTTTCAATCGATCGTAAAATGCTGGTGCAGCTTTATGCATATATTCATCGGCTTGTTTTGGATTGGAAATATCCGAAGAAATTTTATCCCCTTTCATAATCAAGATGCCGATTTTTAATGGTATTTCGTTACCACGTTGAAGGAGTATCTGGTGAAGGGATTCGAGTAAACTATCAAGGCGTGATTTGTATAAATTTTTAAATTCTATTGAATCATTTAGTGTGTTTGAATTAGATACTTCCACTTCGGGTTCTAAAGCCAATAACAGATAATCTGAATCTTTAATGGAATTATAAAGATCTTGAGAAATTTCCGTGCCTGCTGCAAATGCTTCACGAAAACGTTCCCCTGCATATTCAATGAAATTGATGTGAAGATCATTGCCTCGATATCGCAAATTTCCATCAAATTTATGAAAAGACGTGGTACCTACAGGCCATTTTTGTGAGTTTAATGTTGAGGTGAGATCGTAAATCATTTGTTTTGAATCACCTTTGCTACTTAGATGAAAATCACTGAAACGGTCACCTTCACTTAAAATACCTAACCCAGCAAGAAAGCATGTTTTACCACTTTGTTCCGATCCTAATAGAGTAATGTTGTACGTTTTCATACTGATTGATGACTCCGTAATAATTTTGGATTATAATTGATTGACTTGTTTATGTTTTAATAATTTCCATGAAAAAAAGGACAATAATATGAGTAAAGCCACTATAAAAACATGAAAAAACCATGTTGATACATGATTTTTAATATTTTGTGGAATAAATTCTTTCGCCGCATTTGCGAATATCTCACCTATTCCTTGAATCACAGCATGAGCCATTTTCCCCATAAATTGACCGATTTGTTCAGGAGCTTTACCGAGAGCATCTGATCTCATGTAAATTTTAGTAAAAGCGATCATACAGGCGGCGATACGTAATTTATTTAATGGTACATCATCAACTTTGAGGAGAATTTTGTCACTGTTTTTTATTAAACGTTGGAAAATATTTTTCTTTGATTGATTTTTTATTAATGATGTACCAATACTGCTTCTAACCGTTTTCCGCATTAGGTTCGATGAATTTTTTGCTTTCCTTGTGTGTGAAAGCCATGATATTCCATCTTTTATTTTATCAAGACTTCTATTCCCGAAAGATTTTGCTTTTCCAAAGGCAGTTTTAACTCCTGATACAGTTTTTTTAGTGGCTGATTTAACTCCCGATTTAACTCCACTTGTGACGGCTTTTGATGTGCCTGCGGATACGCAAAATAATGCACTATCAGCAACATCAAAAGCAGCCCATCCTATTTCAGACCAACTACATGGAACCCCTCTTTTTATATTCGATACGATTTTTATTATGGAGCCGCCAGGAATAGCTTCATACCAACCTTCATCGTCAATATATTTACCCTCTTGATCAAAATTTTTATTGATCCAGTCGGGATTGTTTTTCAGTCGTGGGAGTTGATCAGGATAACGTGCAACATAAGGTATTGCACGAAAACCAACTTCTGGATAAGTCAGCACTTCTTGAAATGTGTTATTATCACGATAGGTATAAAGGATATGGGCGGCAAGATCTCCGTATTTTACGAGTGATTTTGCAATGTGGGGCATAATAATCGAGTTCCCTTCATCATTGCGAATATCATAATGATCATATAGTTGAATAAAAAAGGCTGGATTATTTCCATAATCCTCCAGAACCTTATCAGCTTGATCGGGTGCATCATCATAGAGTTGAAGAGCCAAGGGAGTGGATTTGGCATAATTCCAAACGTTTTGGTTTTCTCTATAAATTTCCGCCAAACGAGCGGCACCATTTTCTGAGATTACACGGTTATATTCTTCATTATCAGTCATCGTTAATAAATAGTCAGGATTTGCAAACAAGACCTCAATAACTTCACCTGCTGGTAATCCATTTCGATTTATTGCAACTTGTACCGCTCCTCCATGAAGTTCAAGGACGTTGAAAACAAAGGCTAATTGTTCATTAAAATCACTGCGAATTTTTGCAAAGATATTTTCATACTTTTGTGCGACAGCTAAAATATTCCTCATTCTTTCTTGAGCATCCAATGGATTTTCCAATTCAAGCACTTCTTCACGCACAAAAGTTTCATTTAAGATGGCCAATAAAATTGGTTCTTCTAACCAAGTATGGTTAGAAGCGTAAAAATTCCACAATTCCGGCGCGTTCCGAGTGGATTGCCAAACCAAAGGACCTGAAAAATGGCTAGAGACGACTTTCCAGTCACTTTTTGACTTCGATGCTTCATTTAAAGTGTTCAAGATATTTTTGCGAATTGTATCATCTTGATGAAATGCTATTGGTGGGTAAAAATTTTCGAGGAAGGAGGTCATAGCATGTTGATCGTCAACCAGATGTGTATTTAAAGCAAGTTGAACTAATGGTAATTCTGAAGGGGTGGTTTTTTTTCTTAAATGTTCATTTAGTGATTCTATAGGAATTGAGTTTTGTATTGCTTCAGTGTCCAATTTTAATTTCGACGCGATAGCTGGAGCGCCGAATTTATCACGAAGATTCTCGATTTCTGCTGCATAGACGGGATTTGAATTTTTAAACTCATCAACCAATCTATCCGCCTCTTCCTGAGTAGTATTTTCCATAATATGCACACTGGTATCAAATCCATAAAATCCATATCCTAACGCCGATAGAATTAAAAAGCAGGGAAAAAGGATATGCCATGGTAATTTCTTAAAAGACTTCATGGTTGTCATTTTTATTGAACCTCTACGAAAGTTTATTACTGAATACTATAATCAAGAGACTTTTACAGTATAGAGAATAGAAACTATTTATCAAACTGATTACAAATTATATGAGTATATTTACTAAAATGTCAATATCTCAACGAATAGGATAAGGTATCATTTTGTAAATTTGATAATTATCACAATCTCGCGCTTAATGCAACCCTTGACAGATGTATTTAGAAAAAAAATCTCTCCACTTTATTGTCTACCAATTTAATTTTCTCCTATGATTTCCAGATTTGTTTAGGACTATTGTTCACAGTATGTCAGGTGTTAAGTATAATTACAAACGATTTCTAGAAAAAAATAATATTTCAACATTAGTATATCAGGATTCAAGGGCTGACTCCTTCGTCGACTTGCCCTTGTCAACTGGGGAGGGTTAATTTCAATGACAAACACAACCCCTTATATTAATGTTCATAATTCCAGGATGCCCGAGCACAGGCGCAGAAGCGGCTTGATGAATTGAAAGAGGCCATCGGCAAAAGCCAAAAGAAGATAGAGGAACTCAGCAAACCAAGTGAAGAGATCATGGAGTATCTCGAAAAACGCGCCAATGAGGTCTTTGATCGCTACAGCATGGTGGAGGGGTGCTTGCCGCTGCGGCTGGAGCCGATAGAGGAGGGGGAGAAACGCAGTTATCATGTTGTTTTGGGGGATGGGCGCAAGTTGGTGCATCTGTCCAGCGGTCAAAAGGCGCAGGCGGCGCTTGCCATGCTGGTTGGGCAAAACCATTTGAGGAAGGGGCCGCCTTCTTTGGCCGCAAACAATCGGTTCCCGTTCGGACCGCCGCATGAGGCCGCTATGGGATTCGGACATATCGTTGTGGGAAATGCACCCGCATTAAACGGAGGTAAATAATGAAAGGTATCTGGACGCATCACGCCTTATTGGGTCTATACAACATCTCAGCGCTTCATTATGGCATAGGCCAGACCACGGGAGGAGTCGATTTGCCCATCGCGCGAGATGTGATGACGGAAATCCCCATTCTTCCAGCCACCGGCATCAAGGGAGTCTTACGTGATTATGCGGGAAAAACCCTGGGCGAGGATAAATTGAAAAAACTCTTTGGCGCCGATATCGGAGAGGAGCGCAAAAACGGCGGCAATGCGGAGGCTGGCTTGTTGAGCTTCACTGAGGGACGATTGATCGCCTGGCCGGCTCGTTCGCTCAATCGTCCATTCCTGCATGTCTCCTGTCCACTGATTCTGGAGCGCCTCCGCCGGGATCTCCGTGCGGCTGGTGCAGAGACATTGCTTACGTTACCCGAACTTGAAACACCAAATGGCGCGCAGGTAATCGTCACGGATAAGACGCTCAGCGAGAAAACACTTGTCCTCGATAATCTGGTTTACCATGACAACGAAATTCGTTATGTATCTGAAGCGGCCAGTGTTGCGAAAACGCTCGCCTCGCTCATCCCAGAAGCCGAAAGTGGCACCCGGCGGCAGTTTGAATCCGGCTTCGTCATCATTCCGGATGCTGATTTCACCGCCCTGATGAGAACGGGCGTGCCGGTGCATGCGCGAATTAAACTCACCGAGGGAAAAACAACTGACAAATGGTTTAATCCAGAAACAAACAAAGTGGAAAGTGGCAACCTCTGGTATGAGGAATACCTTCCTTCCGACTGCCTGTTTCTTTCAATGATTGGCGAACGCCGGAATCGCCACTCCAACGGGGACGCAAGCAAGTCGAAGAAGGAGAATGTAGGTTTGGCCGATCTTGTCGCGGCAGGCGAGGCGTTTCAAGTGGCACAACTGGGGGGCAATGAGTCGGTTGGCTATGGTCTGAGCCTGCTTACCTTACTGGCAGAAAAAAATGACAAAAATATGGAGACGCGTCATGAATCAGACTGAGGAAACCCGGGATATGGCAATTGTTAGAGCGCGTAACGGCTTCAATGCCGTACGTGAATGGAACCAGCAATGGCGTAAAGACGCGGCGCGACGTGTCAAAGGGTTGCCCGTTGCCATTCGCGCTCAAGGGCTTATGGTCGTGATAGCGACACTGATGCGTGAGAATACCCCAGCTTCACGGTGCATCGCTGATCGCCTCGCTCAATGGTTACTCAAAAAGGCCCCGCATCGTTCGCTGCATTTATCGGAAGATAAAGAACCATCGGGACTTCAACTTCTAGATGTTTGCATGAAAGCTTCGCGCGCCGATTACCTGGCGGCAGAGATGGAAGCGATCATTTTTTCCGATCAGGTAAAACTCTATTCCGATGCCTTGCATGCAGCGGAAGGGTGGTAAAGATGAGCAAACCTTCATCACTTGTTTATAATGGATTAGCCGAAGAAGTGAACGATCTCGCCGAGCAGGGACAATGCAATTCCGGTCTTATTTGGGATCGATATCTCCCGCTCTGGAATGGCAGTGAACGGGAAAAAAATATCTACGTCTCTCTTTCACATTTCGTGAACCGATTCAATGAACAGAAGGAACACCAAGAACACATTCTTACTGAGCGGCAGCAGCGATACAAGCGTATTCTTGCTCAACTTGCCCTGAGCCGAAAACGGGCTCCGATATTTTCTGAGGCGCGATTGATGTGGCGTTTCGCAACCGGACTTGGCAACGATCATCCAACGGAGAATGGCTTTTCTTTTGAACATACAACGGGATTGCCCGTCATCGCGGGAACAATGCTCAAAGGTCTGTGTCGTGCTGCCGCGCCTTCTTTTGGCTGGGAAAATAAGGAAATTGAGAGACTGTTCGGTCCTTCTGAAATTCTGTCAGGTATGGAAGCATGGCAGGGGTGTCTATTTTTCTTTGATGCTTTTCCATTGGAATGGCCAACTCTTACTGTCGATATCGCTAACTGTCATCATCAAAATTACAATGGAGAGACTGACTCCACTGAACAATCTAATAGATCCAAGGCCAGTCCCCGGGAGACTGATGATACCAATCCCGTATACTTTATCTCCCTAGCAAGAAATACTAATTTCCTTTTTCCTCTGCTTGTCCCAAACGAAGAAAAGGAGCAAATTGAGAAATTGCTAAAGAACGCACTCTATTTTTTTGGCGTCGGCGCAAAAACGGCCGTTGGTTATGGGAGATTTAGTCATATAATGGAGGGTTCGTGAATTCTTGTGTAGTTCCTGTATACAATTTGACGCTCCCTCTGCCTGTTTTAGGGTCACTATAACAAAACTATTTACCGTATTGGAAATATGCCCGGCATCCCTGGACTACGCTTTGCCCGTGGCTGACTGGAATCTTAAACCGAAGTTCCTGCTGCCTGGAAACACAGGTTGTGGAAAACCAGTCGGTTAGATTGGTTTGGCAAGTGAATTACTGGGTACACCTCTATTAAAGGCGAACGCCAAGCAAATCCAGAGCGCGTTGCTGGAGAGGATTGGGCAGGATGGTTTTATTAAACACCGATTTTCACGAGGCTCCCAACCATCAGAATTAGACCAAGATTTTGGTCCGCTTGAGTAAGATTTCACGACGTATACGTAATCTTTAAAGGACGTTGCGGATTTCGCTCAAATCGGCAGTCTGAACACTAAAGCCAAATTGACCTTAAAAAAAGCCTACGGTTATAAATCGTTTAATACGCTGGAAGTGGCGTTATATCATACAATATTTGAGAATGGGTACAACGTATTTCACAACACCTTCTGGGTAAAAACAGGTGGTTTGGCGAGTTTGGCGACTGAGCAAACATCGCTGGAAGCCCAGCATTCAGTATGGTATCTAAACAATCTGCTGATTTTTGAAAACGATTTTAATTTCCGTTACGAGGAGGGATTCCCCGAGCGCCAGATGGCCCATAATTTTGTTGTGACAAGAAATGAAGAAAATGTAACGCCTCTATTTCTCAAAAACGGCGGTAAGCATCTTCGGTCGATGGAGGAAATCAAGTTAAAGACAAAGGATATGGGAATAAGCCCGGATGATGGAGATAGGGCCAATGATCGAATCGATTTTTCCCTTACCAAGCAAAGCCCCTGTGTGAACACCGGGAAAGTACTACCGGAATCATGGCCGAATGACGGTCGAAATTATACAGGCAAGTCTCCCGATATTGGCGCTATCGAATATGGAGTGGCCGTAGACTCTTACGGTGTGCCCTACGACTCAAACTGGCCCCGCCCCCGGAAAACCGTTTACGATGAAACGCCGCCTGATGGCTTTCGCGATGTGAACGGTTGGTGATTTTGGGGACATTATGATGACAGCGATGACTTTGTTAATATAAAGTGGTAT
>CAZFER010000022.1:0-80530 GCA_964517495.1 uncultured bacterium
CGAGCCGTTTCCGCGTATAACGGCTCGGCGGGAGCCTCGCCCTCCCCTTTGCATTAATGACATTGGATGCGAACCCAATGTGTTCGACCTATGTTGTGGCATGGCAGACATCAATCCATTGTTTATTCCATATTATTTGAAAGGGAAAAAAATGAAAAAAATACTTATAACATTATTCATATCAATCGCATTTCATGCATTCATATTAACATCCATCAACGCCACCGGCGATCCAGCTGAAAATACCGTAAAGGTGGCCGCCCTGCAATTCAGCACCCGTGGCAGCGTCGAAGAAAACACAGATGTCATGCTTGACATGCTCGAGAAATGTGCCAAACAGGATGTGCGCATCGTCTTGTTTCACGAATGTGCTGTCACTGGATACGACAGGAAAGTTATTCGCAATACATCACAAATGGAATTACTCAATGCCGAAAAAATCATCGCGGAAGCGTGTAAAAAGCATCACTTATATGCCATCGTTGGAATCCCCTACATTGACGACGGCAAACGCTATAATACGGCAGTCGTGTTTAATCCAAAGGGTGAAACGGTTATTCGCTACGCCAAAATGCAGTTGGTGGGAGGCGATGACTGGGCGGTTCCTGGTGAGCATCTTTATGTCTTCCATATCGATGATATACCCTGCTCCATCATTATCTGCCATGACGAACGCTATCCCGAGTTGGTACGCCTGCCCGTCTTGGCGGGAGCACGGCTGGTGTTTTATCCCTCCAGCGAATCCAGCATCACCGTTGAAGAAAAACTGGAACCTTATCGCGCCCAAATCAGCGCGCGTGCCGATGAAAACGACGTGTTTATTGTCCAGGCCAACAACACTGCTATGGCGTCTCACGGCCAAAGCCGTATCATCGGCCCCGATGGCCGCATTATCGTCGAAGCCAGCATGTTCAAGGATGAAATCATCACCGCCACCCTCGATATGAGTCGTGCCACCGGCCACACCGCCAAAAACAGCCTGCGCACCAACCTGCTGCGCGAATGGTGGCAAGCAGGGATTGAAAAGGTGATTGTGAAAGAATGAGAGATTATTTCGTATAACGCTTTATCAGAGTGCAACCTTGGTTTGTAATGAGAGGGATCATATCCCCTGGATAAGTTTTAAGGTAGAAAAACAAACGAAGTGACCAATCGAGGGTAATCTCGCTAAGTTCTTCTTCCATGATGGCAAAAAACGCTTTGGCTTGGTATTCATCGATTTTGTTCAATAAGGCAAACGCTTGTATCCGAGTTCTATCAGATACAGCAGGATTACGAATAAGCCCTTCAAGAATGGGGATGGATTTTTTCTGACATTGAACAGCGAGATGCATAAATGGATAATCAACGAGCCGGTCGATGATATTTTTGTTACCATAATATTTTTCATAATCGTAAATTGTGAAATCAAACAATTCCGGAAACATGGCAATAGGGGTTGCGCACTGAATGTCAGCGGCAATATAGCACAATGCTGATAAATCTAATACTTTTTTGTATTGCATTCTCCAATAATTTGGTTTATCTTTATAAAAGTTCGCTTTTATGAAATCAAGAAGCTGTTTTTCAAACACTGGCGAATCTATGTTGTTTCCAGATTTTGATTCTATTAGATTTATATAGAATTCTTTTTTGTATTGAATATAGTCCTCTCTGTTATCATACCATGTGAATTTATATTTATCCGAGTTGCCAGTTTCAGCATGAACTGAGAATGATAAGAGACAAGGCAATAGAATGAATAGCATCAAACACAAAATAAAAGGTCTATATAGTTTTCTCATTTTACCCTCCATGCTCTCAGCATTGCATGCTCGTACAATCAAGTTGGGCAATCAACTTGGATAACGTATCTTGCAATAAAGAGTAACGATTTCAGGTCTTTATCGAAAATACCCAGAATACAGAAAATTCACATAAGTTAAATAACTGAAGTATGTTCGGATTATTGCTGTGATACATGGCGTCATAAGGTTGTTTTCTTATCAATTATTAATGATCCAATTACCACAGGAGAAACAAGAGAAAATTTTTGCATTCGAATATAACCTCATGATCACACCTTGCTTAAGGGTAGATTTCACCCGCCCATTTAAGGTATTTTAGAGAGTAACAATTTTTGCAACCTCACGAGCAGGAGTTATTGAAATGAATAAGCGAAAGAATATCTCAAGGCGGGATTTTTTTAGAAAATCCTCGTTGTTTGGTACCGCGGCGCTTTCGTTAACCGTCGTGCCACGCCATGTGCTGGCGCAGAGTGGTTCACCAGCGCCCAGCGATGAATTAACCAAAGCGGTCATCGGTGTTGGTGGCATGGGGCAAGGACACTTGCGCTACGGAGGCACCCGCCTGTTGGCCATATGTGATGTGGACGAAGGCCATTTAAATCGAACCCTTGAAAAAGTCGATGATGACGACGTCAAAGGCTACAAGGATTTCCGTGAAGTATTGGAACGAACCGACATTGATATCGTTCATATCCCCACGCCACCCCATTGGCATGGCCTGATATCGATTGCCGCTGCTGAGGCCGGCAAAGATATCTGGTGCGAGAAACCCATGACACGCACCATCGGCGAGGGCATCAAAGTAGTGGAGGCCGTTCAGCGCAATGGGCGTATGTTCCGCTTGAACACCTGGTTTCGCTTTTCCGGAAATTATTATGGCTTCAATACACAAGTGAAACCCATCAAAAAACTGGTTAATAGTGGGATGTTAGGCTGGCCCCTCAAGGCTACCATCAGCGCCAACACCGGTTTCAATTGGAAATTTAATTGGAGCGGCAAAACCGATTTGACACCGCAGGAAATCCCCAGTGAACTGGACTATGACTTCTGGCTTGGACCCGCCCCCTATAAGCCCTATCACCGCCATCGAACTCACGGCACCTTCCGTGGCTATTGGGACTATGACGGAGGAGGCCTGGGAGACATGGGCCAGCATTACTTGGATCCAGTGCAATACCTATTGGATAAAGACCATACTGGTCCTGTCGAAATCGACGTCGATGCCCCACAACAGCATCCCGATGCGGTTAGCTCATGGCGGCGTATCACATTGAAATACGCGGATGGCTGCCAAATCGTTTTGGATGGCGAAAACCGCGATAAAAAAGCCGCCTTCCTGGAAGGGCCGGAAGGGAAACTCTATAAAAACTTCCGTTGCACCATTCCTGATATCCAGAAGAAACTGGCCGCTTTCCCTGATCCCGAACCCCAGATCACCAATTTCACCGAGTCGGTGCGCACTCGTAAGAAATTTGCTCTCAACGAAATGAACGGTCATCGATCATGCTCATTGGTTAATCTAGGCAAAATCGCGGTGCGTTTGGGACGTGGATTGAAATATGATCCTGATAAACAACAATTCATCGATGATGAGGCCGCCAATCGGTTGATTTATCAACCCATGCGTGCTCCCTGGCATTTATAAAAACCTGCAAAGGTTTTGTTTCTCAACCCAAAGGAGAATTAATTCATGATACCGTTAAATCCGTTACATAAACGAATCCAACTGATAGTATTATCTTTTCTGTTTGTCTTCACCGCCGTTGCCGCTGAGAATGGATTGGATTCTATTCTTAAACAGTATCCGGCGAAAAATGCCAATCAACTCAAATCCCTTAGCCAGCAAGTCATTGAACGGGGGAAAGAGGGAGTGGTTGATCTCTGCAGCCGCCTGTCGCCACCAGAAGAAGGCGGGGATGTGAATGTGCGTTTTGCCATCAGCGGTTTGACCAAAACCATCCAATTGCAGGGTGATGAAGCCGATCGAACCCTCGTGGTAAAGGCCTTTCTTGACGCCTTGCAGCAAGCCGAAAACCGTGAGGTAAAGGCATTTCTCATTCGCCAAATCCAGGTGATTGGTAAAAAGGAAGCCATCTCTCCATTAAGCCGTTATTTGACCGATCAGGAATTATGCGAACCCGCAGCACAGGCTTTGTATGCCATTAAAACACCCGAAGCATCAGCTGCTCTGCTGTTTGCTCTTTCGCAGGTGGATGATCCGTTAAAACCGACCATCATTAAAACACTGGGTGATTTACAAAGCCGGGCGGCGGCGTTAGCCATTATTCCATACACGGAAAGTAACGATTTGGATACTCGCCTGATGGCCTATTATGCCATCGCTAACATTGGCGATCCTTCCGCCGCGAATCCACTGAAACGAGCGTTAACCAAAACCACCGGCTACGAGCAATCTCAAGCTATTTCCGCTTATCTATTGTTTGCCAAACGGTTGGCGGAAGCGGGAGCCGAAGAGGATGCGCTGAACATTTACGCAAGTGTTTTGAATACCTATACCACCGCTGAAGATGTCAATATACAAAATGCTGCGCTAACTGGATTGGCATCCATTAAAGGGGATGAGGCACTTCCCTTATTGCTGGAAGCGATGGACAGTTCACACAAAGCCCACCGTGATGTGGCCTTGAAACTGGCACCGAACATCGAAGGCAATAAAGCCACCTGGCAATGGATTGAAAAATCCAAGAATGTCGCGCCGGAAGTTCGCGCTGAAATACTGGCTTTTCTGGGAACGAGAGGTGATCAAATCGCCCTGCCAACCCTTTTGAATGCACTAAACGATGAGAACAAAAACGTCCAGTTGGAAGCTCTCACCGCTTCGTTTAACCTGGGTGGGCTTGAAAGCGTTCCCTATTATATCGAATTACTGAATTCAGAGGATGGCGAACTCATTCGTGACGTCAAAGAGACGCTTTTGCAGGTCCCCGGTGATTATTTGATGACCACCATCAGCTATATATTACCCACCGTATCCAACCCCTCCAAAGTGGCGCTTATGGATATCATCGCCCGCCGTAAAACCGAATCGTTCTTTTATGATGTCATGGCATTTACCAAAGATGAATCATCCCAAGTGCAAAGGGCCGCCATTCGAGCATTGGATGATATTGGCACCCCTGAAAATTTAAACGAGATGGTGGCCCTGTTCGATGAAATCACCAATGATGGAGCCACTCAGGAGATTGAAAATTCAGTCGTGTCGGTGTTGGATGCGGCCGGCTCTCAGGAACAACAAGTCAATCGGCTGGTTGAACTCTTCGACAACATCAGTGATAGGGAACATGTGCATCTCTTAAACTTGCTTGCTCGGGTGCGGGGGAAAGCCGCATGGCATGCAGCGGCAGACTATCTGGCTAATCCCAATTTGAAAGAAGATGCTGCGCGGGCTATATGCCAGATTATATGCCCGCAAGAAGGCGACGGCCTTGGTATTTGCACCAACAAAGCCTACCAGCAATTGGAAGAAATCATTCCTCTGCTTAAGGATGATGAATTGGTTGAAAAAGCCAAAAAACACCTTCCACCACCATTGCCGGAACCGGATGAAGAAGGCTTTGTCTCTCTCTTTAACGGCAAGGATATGACCGGCTGGATTTGGAACAACAGTTGGAAGGATAGCGAAAGCGGCTATAAAACGAATGATGGCGTGATGGAATGTGATCCCAAAGGTGGCGGCAATATCTATACCGCCCGTGAATATGGCGACTTCATCCTACGCTTTGAATTTAAACTGCCACCCGAAGCCAACAACGGCTTGGGTGTGCGCGCCCCGCTGCATGGTGATGCAGCTTATACCGGAATGGAGCTCCAGATTCTGGATGATGATCATCCCACCTATAATTGGATTAAACCCTATCAGGCGCATGGTTCCGTTTATGGCATGATTCCCGCCGAACGTGGTCATTTGAAACCTCATGATGAGTGGAACCAGGAAGAGGTTAAACTGGTGGGCCGCTGGATTACCATCACCCTGAATGGCCATGTGATCGTCGATGCCCATTTGGATAAAGCGCGCATGCCCAAAACCCTCGATGGTCGCAATCATCCCGGC
Source organism: uncultured bacterium (assembly GCA_964517495.1). Classification (GTDB taxonomy): domain Bacteria; phylum Hinthialibacterota; class Hinthialibacteria; order Hinthialibacterales; family Hinthialibacteraceae; genus CAZFER01. The sequence continues at coordinate 5,860 of CAZFER010000022.1, forward strand.
GCAACACGTATGCTTGGCCATCTTGGTTTTCTGGGGCACGGCCATCCTGTGGCCTTCCGTAACCTCCGCATTAAGGAACTGGATCAGGAACCGCGGCCTGATAACGTTCCCCCTGAAGGATTCACTACGCTCTTTAACGGCGAAGATTTAACCAACTGGAAAGGGCTGGTCGCTAATCCGGTCAAACGGGCGCAAATGACGGATGAAGAGTTAGCCGCCGCCCAGGCCAAAGCCAATGAACGTATGCGCCAGCATTGGAATGTGGTGGACGGTGTTTTGGTGTTTGACGGCAAAGGCCAGAACCTTTGCACCAAAAAGGATTATGCGGACTTCGAACTGCTGGTCGATTGGAAAATTAAGGAAAAAGGTGATAGCGGTATCTATTTGAGAGGCTCACCCCAAGTCCAAATTTGGGATGCCAAGGATCACGGCATAGGCTCAGGGGGATTGTATAACAACAAAAACAATCCATCCCAACCATTGGTGATGGCGGATAATCCCATTGGCGAGTGGAACTCCTTCCGCATTATCATGATCGGCGAGCGCGTCACCATCTATCTCAACGATCAATTGGTTGTGGATAATGTCGTCATGGAAAACTACTGGGAACGGGATAAACCCATCTACCCCACCGGTTCCATCGAACTGCAAAACCACGGCAACACCCTCTACTTCAAAAACATCTACATTCGCGAGTTATAATAACTCAATAAACTACAAATCCCCCCTCATCCCACCATGCGATGAGGGGGGATTACATTTTTTTCTGAAATTGCGCGAATGAACGATATAAGTTGATTTAGAGCGTAATATTTTGAAATAAAAAAACACACGGAACGTTGGTCCGTGCTTTTATTCGATTCCTTCTTCTTTTAAATTAACAGGGGCTTCCACCTATAGCATCACGTTCAGAAAATCCGGTGTAAAGAGGATCTGTGGATCCAAGATAAATACCCTTTTGGCAGACGTTATGCCCTGGCCATAAGCTACATTGGTTGGTAGTGCAATAACAATTTGTATAATTGTCATACGGTGCGTTGTAAACCCATGCTTCATGACAGTTAACTTTGCCCGCTTCGGTAGTAGTAGATTTGCAACACGTCCATTGCGTTAAAGCAACGGTCTGATTCTCGCACCAGTTTGCTTTACAATCAGATCCTTCCGCATAAGTAGGTTGAATCAATTTATAACAGGTAGTTGAACCAAGTTTGAATAGGCTGAATGATATGACAATTAAAGCAATTGTTAAACTCAAGTAAAGCGTTTTCATAATTAATACTCCTTTATTTTGATTTTGGTGAATGAAGAACGAATCTCACAAAATATACAATGGTACAGTATATAAATTATTATTCCAGAATAGACTTACTATTTAAAATAGATAATAATGTTGGTGTGTCACCAAATTGACCAGTGGTTACAGTTAAAGATTTATTTTTGTGAGTAACAGTGATGGACGTGTAAAGGGGAATTTCCAGATCAAGATCATCTTTTTTTAAATTGTTATTTTTAATAAACGTGTCAAGCGTAAATGTAGTGGAATCTTTCATTATTAATTTATTAGTTGTTGGATGAATTTCATAATGTTTTAATGTGCATTGCTGCGGAATAATGAGATCATCCTTAAAAGTCAAAAACGTAGTATTTTTTTGCAATACTCTAAGTTTGATGTGTCCAAGATCCATGACTTCTCGAATGATTGTGGATGGAATCAATCTATCATTCTCGAATATATATTTACATAAATAATTTCTTTCCGGCTTAAAGGACAATATTCGTTTATTTTCTTTTGTCTCCAAGGTTGCATTGTCCTGATCAAGGTTAAAAAAATATTCGTGAAAAAATGGCTGAATATTATATCTTTGAATGCCTTTTCTCGGCATTAATGTCATGTAGGCACTTCTTGGATCGTAATCGACTTTAAATTGATTGTCCACATAGATGATTTGAACACACTGTTCTTTTCCAGAATCATAAATTACAATTAAGAAATTATTAATATCCAAACACTTGCAAGTGTAATATATTGGCTTTGGTTTATGCCTTCGGGTATATGACTGGGCATTATTAGTTATCATTTTAGCTATTTTCTCTTCAGTAATTTTCTCTTCCGAAAATCCATATAATTCTTTAACACGTTGAGTTTCATATTCGATTGCTTTCTCCATCGAGTCAAAGAGTGGTTCAAATACAGGGTTTCCTATGACAGTGCATTCAAAAGAATTAATCTTTTTGCTATAGTCTTCAACTTTTTGGATAAACTCTTCCGCTTCCATCGCTGTAAAGAGGCTAACTGACAGTATGAATAAACTGGTGTTGATCATGATTGATCTCCTTTTCGTTATGTTTTATTGAAACAACGTAACCCAAATGAGTGATTTCTGTTTATAATCTTTATAGGTTATATGAACTAGCAACACCCTCTACCTCAATATCATCTAAGGCCACGAGTTGAAATAACACAATGAAATTCAATTTATTCTTCATCACATCAAGCGATGAGGGTGAGTGACATTATTTATGAAATTATGATTTAATTCAGAACGTAACATTTTGGAACATAAAAAAACACACGGAACTTTTATCCGTGCTTTTTGATTTCTTCTTCACGAACTCAGAATTAACTACATGGTGTTCCGGTTACTGTATCAGTTTCGTGAAATCCAACATATTCTGTATCACTGACATACGATCCACCCTTGCATACATTATCAGTATCCTGCCAAAAATAACATGGATTTGGGTTGCATTGAGTCCCATCATGTACGACATAGTTTGCATTCCAACCCCAATTCTCATTGCATGTATCTTCCCCGGGAGATGCTTCAATACAACAAGTCCATTCTGTGACAGCAATATCATCACCGCATTGTGCTTGATTATCGCACGTACCTTCTGCAATATCATAATCATCTTTATCAAAACAAGTCGTTGACGCAAATTCGATAATTCCAGAAACAGCAAATAATAGAGTAATGATTAGAGTAACTATAAACCTTTTCATAATTTGATCTCCTTTAATGTGTACAAATGATTTTGTGGAGAGGAAATCTTGAAAATACATTATATGACAAAAAATAACAAATACCTATTTCATCCTATCTTTGTTTTTTAAAATTGCATGTAAGGTAGGCATATCACCAAACTCAGTTGATGATACATAAAATAAATTATTTTCTGTTCTATCGGAAACTTTTGTATTTAAGGGTATTTTAATATCCAAGTCATTTTTATTCATATCGTCGATAATTTCAAAATCCTCAATTACACCCTTACTCTTGTATTTTTTTGTTATGTTGCCTGTTTGAGAATCATATGTTGTATTTGTTCTCAAGCAAACTGATGGAAATATGAGGTTTTTAGTTATAGTCATGAATTCTAAATTATGAAATATTGATTCTGTGTAATCTGTTTTTTTTATGATTTTAGAAGGTATAAAACTGAATTCATTATCGAATATATATTTATATATAATGCCAGCGTTTTGATTTAATATTTTTAATATCAAATTCCCTTTATCGTTTTTTTTCAAGGATGCATCCTTTGAATCAATATTATACAAACGTTCATAATAAAGTGGTAATATAACATCTCTTGAATGCTCTTTTTTGTTTGTGATCTTAATCGAGCCTTTTCCTGGACGATAATCAACATGGAATTGATTATCTGTATAAATGATTTGCATGCATTGATTTTTCTTTGAATCAATAATACTGACTATAAAAGAATCCATATTCAAGCACTTGCAATAATAATAAACTGGGTATCCTTTTTCGCCTTCAAAATAAATTCTTGCATTATTTCTGATTCGGTTGTAGATTTTTTCTTCTGCGAGTTTTTTATCTGAAAATCCATGAATAGTCTTAACGCGGTTTGTTTCATATTTAATTGCTTCTTCCATTGTATCAAATATTGGCACGCGCGTAGTGTTTCTTACAATCGTACATTTAAAAGAATTAATCTTTTTGCTATAGTCTTCAACTTTTTGGATAAACTCTTCCGCTTCCATCGCTGTAAAGAGGCTAACTGACAGTATGAATAAACTGGTGTTGATCATGATTGATCTCCTTTTCGTTATGTTTTATTGAAACAACGTAACCCAAATGAGTGATTTCTGTTTATAATCTTTATAGGTTATATGAACTAGCAACACCCTCTACCTCAATATCATTTAAGGCCACGAGTTGAAATAACACAATGAAATTCAATTTCTTTTTCATCACATCAAGCGATGAGGGTGATTGACATTATTTATGAAATTATGATTTAATTCAGAACGCAACATTTTGGAACATAAAAAAGCACACGGAACTTTTATACGTGCTTTTAGGGATTTCTTCTTCTCTATTTTAATAAGTTTGTTAGCAGGATGCTCCAGTTACTGTATCATTTTCAGCAAAATCTGAATATCCTGCATTTCTTTCAAAATTTCCACCCTTACATCGATTATATGTTGTCCAATAATAACAAGGAGTGGGGTGGCATTCAGAATTGGAACGTACCTCATAAGGTGTATTATAATTCCAATTCTCCGTGCAATCTTGTTGTCCTGATGATTCTACACAACAGGTCCATTTTGCTAATTCAGCTTCATCATTCTCATCTAAGCAATCTGCATGGTTTTCACACGTACCAGCGGATAGATAAAAATCCTGATCATCAAAACAGGTTGTGAATGCCATATTCATAACAAAAGGAATTATTAGCAGAATGATGAATAAGGGGATAATAAACTTTTTCATAATAGTATTCTCCTTTCATATTAACAAACGTTTGTATTTGAGAAGAAGAAATAGGTATATAGATTCCATGTCATTCCATCTGATCTTTGTTTTTTAAAATAGAAAACATGGTAGGAGTCTCTCCAAATGCTTCAGAAGTAACCTTAAACCAATTGTTATTTGTTATATCATGCACGTCTGTATATATTGGGATTTCAACATCCAGGTCATTTTTATCCATTTCTTCAACCCATTTGAATTCCTCCACTTCGATTTTCATGGTGAATTTCTTCTCAATTTTGTTTGTTACCGGATGAGATCTGTAAGTATCCTTGAAACGAAGAAAAGGTATTTGTAATTCTCCTCCAACATCTCTAAATTCTTTATTTTGATAAACCACTTTGGAGGTTTGGCCTTTTTTAATTATGATGTGAGGAATAAATGAGTTTTTGTTATCAAAAATAAATTGACGTGAATATCGTTTACCATCATTATGCATAATAATTTCCAATTTCACTTCGCCACTGTTGGTTTTCTCTATCCTTGATTCATCATAATCAAAATTATACATGGATTCATGATAAAAAAGTTTAATATAATGCCTTAGATGTTTATTGTTTCTTGATATTGCTAACCGCCCAATTCTTGGATCATAATCAAGTTTATATTGATTGTCTGCATAAATGACTTGAACACATTGATTTAACTGAGTATCAAAAATGCTATATGTAAATATATCCATATTCAAACACTTGCTAACATGATAAACAGGATATCCCTTTTCTCCCTCAGCATAAATTCTGGCATTGTTCTTTATCATGCTGTCGATATCATCTTCAGCGAGTTTTGCCTCTGTAAATCCATATCGTTCTTTAACACGTTTGGTTTCATATTTAAGCGCTTCCTCAATCGTGTCAAATATTGGTACCCGAGTTGTATTTTTAACAATCGTACATGCGAAAGATTTGTATTTTTTACTATGATTTTCAACTTTTTGGATAAACTCTTCCGCTTCCATCGCTGTAAAGAGGCTAACTGACAGTATGAATAAACTGGTGTTGATCATGATTGATCTCCTTTTCGTTATGTTTTATTGAAACAACGTAACCCAAATGAGTGATTTCTGTTTATAATCTCTATAGGTTATATGAAATGGAATTCGTGTGGATGATGAAATCTTGTCAGCCGATAAGGATACCTTCATTTTTTGAGGTGAAGCGATTGAACCGTCATCATTCAATGTGAGAGGTTCCAGAGTTTCAAATTGTAATGCCGGATTATCAGATGTGCAGGTGATGAATTCAGGATCGAAATTGTCGAATAAGGGCACAATAGTAAATTCATTCGAATAAGATAATTCAGGTTTTGGCACGACAATATTGATCGCTGAGGGTTCTAAAGAAAAATAATTGGCATCGGTTTCAATAAGTGATATTGAGATATCAACATCCGATTCACCCGTAATGGTAATTTCTTTCTCCTGCTTACTATCCTTATCCGATGTGATACGCTCTGCCTGATTGGCAAGTTTGGTTATGGTAATAACACTATCAATGGGAATCGTGTCACCCTTTTGAAGTGATACATTATAGCCTTCCGGATTGTTTATCTCCTTAATCGTGAACGTTTTCAGTTTATTGAGTTTAACAACGACATTTTTGCTCAAATCCTCCACCGCTTGTTTTGGGAATGTGATAATTTTGGGATTATAATCGAGCAATGGCTGAACATTGGCTTTGGTATAGATTAAAAGGCTCGAATATTCTCCAGGTTGGGTTTCAATCTTCATGGATTGTTTTACTTCACCCTGATAACCAACCGGATTAAAATGTATGGTTAAATAGGCTGTAGAACCTGCAGGGAGGGATGAAGGCATTTCCGTTGAGAGACACCCACAACTGGAGTTTAATTCTTTTAATTCTACAGGTTCAGTCAATTCATTTTTTAATAAATACGTCTTGGAATAAATTTTAAAGTCATTAATCTCTCCAAAATCAATGGATAATCTAAGGTTGCGAGGATTTTCTTCCTTGGTGGTAAACGGTATGGTTTCCACTTTCTCCTTTTCCACTTCTGTTTGTTTTTGACAGGCCGTTAATAGAGCGATTGATAATAAAAGACAAATACATGGATAATAACGTTTTATCATTATTCACCTCCATTGTTTGTAGGGGAATGGGGACACATCCGTTTAGTATTTGTACAAACCTCTGATTGTTCTTCCTCCTATAGGCAATCCATTTCTCCCCCAAGCCTGGGGGAGATACAGAGGGGGTTGATTGGCTATACCTCCCACCTTACGAATTACATCATGTGGTTGATCCCTTACCTATTTTATATTATTGTTTTGTAGGCAATATGGCTGTAAATTGACGACGTTGTGAATGGTCATATCTGGGTAGAGCAACGGTCCCCAAATCGATTTGATTGCCGCCAAATGTTTCAATCAAGCGCATAAAAGATATTTTGTAATCAGACAGATTTTTGAACACAATCCATAATGTATCATTAGGAACTCCGTGGAGTTGAAATACTCCATTTTCATCCGTCTTGGTTTTTGGAAGATAGCGTTGGAGCCAACCTTGTACACCACGCGTCATACGAACGCCAAAACCTGTAAATTGGAAGATTTCAACATCTTCCATGGTGGAAGTTTCCACCAACAAAGAAACCTCCGTATCAGGCAAGGGATTCCCATTCTCTTTATCAACAACTTTACCGCTTATCGATACGTTTCCCTTAAATTCAATGCGCATATCCCGTATGACCTGACCCGGGGCAATATCAAATGGACGGCTGAAGGCGATACCATATTCCGGATTATGAATTGCGATGGTGAGTGGATAATCTGGAGCCTCATTGCCTTTCACATGAAATTCACCGTTCGGGGAGTTAAAATACGTCCAGCCTTTCATGAAATCATTCGGATCAGGCATATATCGATCACCATGACGAATCGCAAGGTTTTCAACAAAAAGCAGACGGAATTCAGTCACAGGTCGATTATTGACATCTCTTGCATGACCAAAAATTTCAAATGACTGATCGTTTTGATTTTCGAGCGTAATCAGCAAATCATTTTGACCAGCTTCCACATCATTGACTATTTTTTCTTTATATTTATCGTTGGGCATTATGGTAAGCTGGTAAAGAGGATCTAAAGCCGGTCTATGAGTTTTTATGGCGGGATCAAAGGAAAAGGCACCATTGATATCAGTTGTTGCAATTGTGTCGGATAAATTTGAATATCGATCCTCTCCTCGCTCTTTTTGGGATAATAAAATATCAGCATCAACAACAGGTTGACCATCAGTGGATTGCACACGTCCGCTTATGACATTGCCTCCCTCTTCCAACACATAATTTATTTCAATTTTCCCCTGTTTAGGCACTTTGATTTGTTGCTTATTCTCGTTCGGATCGTGATAGCCTTTCGCTTGGGCATGCGTTGTATAGGTTCCGGGTTTGACATAAAGGGCAAACTCGCCATTTCCATATGACATCGTCCGCCCGATTAAATCCACCCCTCGATTTCCCACGGGAGGATAATAAAGAAAGACATAAGCATCCTCAATACCGCTCCCCTGCCGGTCATGCACTCGGCCATAAACATTCCAGGCATTCTCATATTGAATATCCAATCCTTCAATTGCATCACCCGGTTCAGGATTAACCATTTCAGATTCTTCATTTCCATATCGGGGATGATCCGCTCGGACATATACCGATGCATTGACATTGTCATACTCAAACGGACCATCCAGCTCATACGAACCATCTGCTCCAGAGAAACTGCTTGTACCCACTGATGTTGAACCAACATAACCCACGGATATATCCGATTTAAAGAATAGTTGAAGAGAAACTTTTGCGCCTTTCAATCCGTTTCCCTTTTCGTCGAGTACTCTTCCAGTAATTATCCACGACGGCTTAAGGTAAATTTCGATATTATCCACATTCTCGTCCAGTGTATGAGATAGCCGCATAGGTTCCGCTGCACCATATGTCCGGTGGGCGCCAAAATCACCGGACATATATCCCTTTATCTCCTCGACATATAAAGTATAGTTGCCCGGAGTGAGATCGTTGAATATAAAATAACCTTCATGGTTGGTAATACAGGTTTCACTTACCCTCTTTGTGCCAAAAAAGATTTCACTTTTACAACAAACCGTCACGTTGGCAATGCCTTGCTTTGATACCGCATCCAAAACATGGCCAGATAACGAAAAAACAGGTGATTGAAAAATTAGCTCAACGGTCGCCTGATCAACTACAGTTAAGTCAACATCGGTCGCCGCTCGAACCTTATTGTAAGGGGAAAGCGCTTCAACGTTATAAACATCGGCTTTTAATTGATCAAAACGCACACGTCCGTGGATGTTGGTTTCATCTTCAAGAACAGTAAGGGTTTCTGAACTCGATTGAACTTTCACCGGTGCCCCGCCAATGGGTTCTCCACGGTCATTTTCAACGGTTACTGTTAAAAGGGCGGTTTTACGTAAACGAATGTTCAATTGATCACCCGCCTGGCATGACTCAGTATGCATTAAAAACTCAGGATGGGTTACTTGAATCTTGTATGTACCTGAAAGTAAGGGATAAAGTTTGAAATCCCCCGTTGAATTTGAAAAGTTCGAAGAGTGCAGCAAGTCTTTTTTATTCAAATAGTCCTGGTATGATTGAATTGAGGGTGAAGCATCAATAATGTGAATGGCCGCATTGGCAATAGGCGAATCATTTTCATCAAATACCTTCCCCACAATACGCCGTTTCTTCACCAATGTCGTGGTTATGTATTCTGTATTGCTTTGTGGTTTCACATTAAGTTGTTCTTTGAAATAGTCAGGATGGGCTATGGCGGCTTTGATTGGATTATAAGGCAAACTTGATAATTCTAACCACCCATGTTCGTCTGTTTTTGACTCTTTCAAGATAGAGTTTGTCGTGCTGCGAATGGTGACAGTCGCGTGTTGAATACCCCTTCCGGACTCATCAACCAGCGATAGCTGAAACGTAAAGGTTTGTGTTTTTGTTACTTTACTACGTTTTGATGGAGTCGGTTGGGATTTACGGGGTGGGGTTTCTTTCGGATTATAAGTAGGTTGGGAGGTTAAAATATAAGAAAGCCCTCCCACCAAACAGATTAAAAAAGCGATTGCGAATAGTGTCCTTAAGTCTAATTTTTTCATCGGCTTGGTTATCCTAATCATTTTATCACCGAAAAGGATTAATACAAGGTTCAACATGAAGGTATTACACAGCAAATAGAAAATTGAATTTTATATCAAAAAACACCTTTTCATTACATATATATCATTATTTTTTTTTTGTCAACAGCATTTTTAAGGTTTTTAATATTAAATAAAGATATATTTATAATATAACAGTAGTAAGTATTTGAATTTTCGATAGTTATATAAGAATGAACAATTTTAGAGTTTTAAGGCAATATTCACGGGCAATCGATCGAAGTCCCGCCGTTTTGTATTTCATATTGAAGCCCATGCACACTCAATGTTAACAATAAGAAAATTTGATATCGGCCGCACTATTCCTCCCCCAATGAAATGGGGGAGGCTAGGAGGGGGTTAAAGGAACTTGCTGCACGTTTTCTTGTCAACCCTCCCATAGCCCCTTCCAATCTTGCTTGGGGAATGAAACTTCATATGTCTAACCACATACTAAATATTGTTACTTTAATATAAGTTGGCGAATTGGATGGGATCACCATGTTGTTGCAAGGCGATTGATCCACGTTCAGGTACACCTGGCAGTTTGGCTTTGTTGATGACGGTATGGCCGTTTAGCTCAACACTGATTTCATTTCCAACCATCGTTATCATAAACCGGTTCCAGCGGCCGATGGGATTATCCGCATTCAATATTGGGGTGGCCGCACGGCGCACCTCAGGCGGCATGGAATCATCGGTTCGATAGCCCCAAATCTCTCCGGAACCTACCGGCCAGTTCCATATATTAATCTGACATTTAGAAGAACCACGTAGATAAATACCACTATCCCCCGCATCACGAACCTGAGCTGTGACAGGATGACCTTTAGCATCAACCGCTTGTGATCCATCCGGCAAAATAACTGGCACGTCATCCATGTTCACTTTGCCGGGCTGACGCCAATCGACGATCAGAATGAAATCCCCATACTCTTTTTCTGTCCACAGGTGTTTTCCTTCACCTTCCGCTTTACTTTTACCGTTGTAGACTTAAATCCAATTGTCAGCCTTCCAATGATTTTCGCTTCCAGGTGCAACCTTCCACCCTCGCAAATCAAGGCCATTGTAAAGTGAAACGAAACCTTCAGCTTGAGGCGCCGTAACAGCTTCAGGAGGTTCAACGGCAGGCAGCTCTTTAATTCGAATATTCCGAAAATGCACTTCGCTGCCCTCTGATTCAAGGCAGATGTATCCTTTATATGGATTACAATTCACGCCGCGGGTTACAGTTTTACCATTAACAGCCAAAGAGATCATCCCATCACGCACGCTCCAGGTTTCCGGCGCGCACTGCACATTCACCCACCCATCCAAATTCTTGCCATTGAATAATGGCACAAACTTGGTAATGTGCGAGGGGCACCTCAAAAGGTTCAGGATATCTTTCTGTGCTTTCGTGAGTTCAACTGAAAAAATAGTTATCTTGTCGTTCTCGTAAACTTCATATCGTTCAACACCATGAAAGAAACGGACAATGTCGAACATGGTGGGTGTTTTACAAGGTCTGTTTTCGGGATATAAAGGGAGAGAACTGATTCCCTGACTCTTCATGGCAAGCCGAAGTTTCCGTTCAATGAGCGTCGCGACCATTAATGCCATAACGTGGATATGCAGAAAGGCAACGACCCTTTTCCCATTTTTCAGATACACCGGGGCAATTTCCTGATAGGTTTTGATCTGCGAATTGCGCTTCTCAAGAAACGGTTGAAACTTGTAGATTTTCAGGATTTTTTTTGGGGAATGAGTTTTTTTATCGAGATTGCTGATCAGGGGAAACACGCCATCGGTCTTTTCCTCTTGGTGTAAGGCTTCCAGGTTGATTTCGAATGAGATCGAGTAGATCGGTTTCCAAGTGACCTTCGCCGCCGATCCTGGTATTGGACGACCTTTGTTGGGATGGTTGTGGCGGTATTCCCGCGTGGTGTGAATTTCATAGGTAATGAGAGTTTGGCAGTGCCGATGCTTAAGGATTTCTTGAATGCGCTGATGGATTTGCTTCCGTTGTTTGAACTTATACCGATTGAGTTTCTTACACAAATCCTGGAGATTAAAACCATCGACTATGGCTTACCTCAACAGATCCCTAACTCACTGATTTCACTATACAAAAAATCAAAAATTAGATACCCACAATGTACGGAAAGTGGGATCTATAATAGATTAAATGATCTTTGACAACTTATCTTCACTCTTTTTTGGGCATTAGCACATGAATAATCGAAACGCTAAATCCCAAATGAGATCAAAATTCTCAATCTTTTCGATCGTACCTTCTCCATATTCTTGTATTTTTATTTTTTTTTCTGAAAAATTTGAGCCCCCTAATGAATATACATAATCCTCTCATATTATTTCACTTATAAACGCTATCAACCTTAACATATCCCAACAATTCACATAAAAGGCGCGTTTAATTACCCCAAAAAGTCGGTTTCCTCTCTATTAGTAGGAGCGCACATCGTTTTTCCACGATTGAAAAATCATGTGCTTTCCGAAATGATTAACGTTAATCAGATTAACCGGGTGCATACGTTTAAAAAGGATTATACCCTCCTCGTTCCGAAAGGACCGAGGACCATTTAGCGAAGAACAAAGGCCAAATAAATTTATCTTCGACAGCGCGAAAGCGCTGTGATAACCAAGAAAGGATAAATCGACGGCACCCCCGACTCAAAAAACCGGGGCGCCCCGAAACAATTCGTATAAGGTTTTTTCCATTTTTCGATTTGTAGGTAAATATTACTCTCAAATCTGGTAAAGGCTATAGCGGAGGATTGAAAAGATACCGTTTAGTAAAATCCATTAATCACCCTCATTTCATTAAGGAATGGATGATTGGTTCTCACGACTATTCGATTTCAAATGGCTGGTATGGTATGCCCTTTTTCTCTTGGCATCTTTCACGCTTTAATAATTCCTGAAAAGATGCTAAATTGTATATTTTACCACCTCATGGCTTATACCTCATTTGTTGTAAAAAAACTATATAAAACATATGGAGTAAATATATGACGCAATCACTTAATAAGTTTAGTTCACGTATTACTCAACCCAAATCGCAAGGTGCATCACAAGCCATGCTCTATGGCGCTGGTTTGAGTGATGACGATATGAATAAACCCCAGATTGGGATTTCCAGCGTATGGTATGAAGGTAACACCTGCAATATGCACCTCAATGATTTAGCCGCCAAAGTCAAAGAAGGTGTGGAAGCCGCTGGCATGGTTGGGCTTCGATTCAACACCATCGGTGTCAGTGATGGAATCGCCATGGGCACCGAAGGCATGAGCTATTCGCTGCAATCGAGGGATATCATCGCTGATTCGATCGAAACAGTCATGTGTGCCCAATGGTATGACGCTAATATATCATTACCAGGATGCGATAAAAATATGCCCGGTTGCCTTATCGCAATGGGACGCCTCAATCGGCCATCCCTTATGATTTATGGAGGGACCATTCGAGCGGGACATTACAACAACAAGCCATTGGATATCGTTTCCGCTTTCCAAAGCTATGGAGAACACATCTCCAACAAAATCGATGACGAAGAACGGCGGCAAATTGTCCGGCACAGTTGCCCTGGCGCCGGAGCATGTGGGGGAATGTATACCGCCAATACCATGGCCTCCGCCATTGAAGCCTTGGGCATGTCATTACCTTATAGCGCTTCGATTCCTGCAGAAGATCCCGATAAATTGAAGGAATGTTATGATTCGGGCAAAGCCATATATAAATTATTGGAAAACGATATCAAACCACGTGATATCATGACACGTGATGCGTTCATAAACGCCATCACCGTCGTTATGGCACTGGGTGGTTCAACCAACGCGGTTCTGCATCTTATCGCTATGGCACGGGCAGTTGATGTTCCACTTGCCATTGATGATTTCCAAACTGTAAGCAATCGGGTGCCGTTTCTGGGGGATTTAAAACCAAGTGGCCGCTATGTTCAAGAGGATTTGCATGGCGTTGGTGGAACGCCTGCGGTGATGAAATACCTGCTTGAACATGGTTTTTTAAATGGTGACTGTTTGACGGTTACTGGCAAAACGCTAAAAGAGAACCTGGAACCGTTGCCAGCATTTAAAGAAGGACAGGACGTGGTCCATTCTCTCGATAATCCCATCAAAAAGATAGGCCATATTCAAATTTTAAAAGGTAATCTTGCTCCTGATGGCGCGGTTGCCAAAATCACAGGTAAAGAGGGGGATTCATTCACCGGAACAGCCAAAGTTTATGATTCAGAAGAAGACATGCTGCATGCTCTCGAACGAAACGAAATCACCAAAGGTGATGTCGTCGTTATTCGCTTTGAAGGCCCCAAAGGCGGCCCGGGCATGCCGGAAATGTTGACACCCACCTCGGCCATTATGGGAGCAGGATTGGGTAACGATGTTGCGCTAATCACTGATGGGCGCTTTTCCGGCGGCTCACATGGCTTTATCGTTGGTCATATCACCCCCGAAGCCCAGGAAGGTGGACCAATTGGTCTTGTACAAAATGGCGATACGATAACCATCGATGCCACCACAAACACAATATCAGTGAATGTAAGTGATGAAGAAATGGAAAAACGGTGCAAAGCCTGGACCATGCCTCCCTATAAAGCAAAAAAGGGAACTCTTTTTAAATATATAAAATGCGTTAAACCAGCCTCCCTTGGTTGTGTGACTGACGAATAAGCGAAACAACAAAAATTCAAAAACGGGCTTGCATTCAACTTCAATGCTAGCCCGTCTTTTTTTTCAAAATAAATATTCAAACTCACGCCGGTGCATCCACACTCAAATCAAATCGCTCATACGCCCAAACCACCGCTGGGAAAATACAGATTGCCGTAATCATTAAGCATACCCATGTAACAAACACAAACACTGTAAAATTATAAGCGGTTAACCAGTACGCCAATCCACCAATTCCTGCACTTAATCCTCCTATGGCTAGCGTGAGTAATACTTTCAGCATGAAAATCATCATCACCCTGCCAAAATGCTGAAAATCTCCAGGCTGGCCTGGTACCATCCGGATGGGAAATAGCAGAAAAATAAAATTATCCACACAGAAAATAATAAAATTGATAGGAATAAGGTAAAGATAAAATATAAAAAGAAATACACGCGTGTCCGCTGCAAAGATGCCCAAACCAGCGAAGAGCACCAATTCAACAAAGAGATACATTAATGTGGGAACCAATATCTCTCCCAGCGTAATGGAGGCGCTGGATAAGGGCAGCATTTTAAGCCAGTCCATCCGTGACATTTCACTGCGGAAATCAAAACCAAATGCTTCTGTTGAAATAAGCGAAACCCAAATGATCAAGAATAAAAAGGGCATCGCAACCTTTTCCGAAAGTCCTTCCATGACCAGCATGGGGCCAAGGCAACAGGCAAAGATAAAGAGAAAGAAAAGGAAGGATTTGGAGTTTCGAATGGCATTTGTCCATTGCCGCCATATAATGGGGCCGGCACCTCCAAGCCAAGGTAACATCGGGGGTGAAAACTTGGCCTCACTCTTAACCGTGAATTGGGCACCACGGGTTTTCTTGGCACGCTGTACACGTTGATAGATTTTTTGGCTAACGCTCACCGCGGTTTCAAGAAAATTGGCATCCAATCGGATGATAAAAACTACAAACAGAATATTTACCAGCAAGCCTGCTGCAAACCAGGGAAGAAATTCCACAAGAAACGTTTGAGCAAGAAGCGCGTTGGTAAATATCTTAAAGGGGAAAAATAGTATTGTTCCAATTGTGGATGCCTGAAATTGTCCAATAAGCGTAAAATAACCTACTTCACGGCCTGATCTGATGTACTGATATATCACAATTCCGATGGCGGCGATGACAATAATTAAAATAACTTTCCGCCAACGGTCAAAGGCTCGTTCAGAGATATTCTGAAACAGCATCCCAGTCGCTAGTCCAAACAATTGTATAAACAACAGCGCTCCATAAAATCCCAAAAACAAGGTAATCCCGCTAAACGTTAAACGATAGGCAAAAATTGAAAATATAAAGGCAGGGAATAAAGTTGTGATAAACATTCCCAGTAATTTGTAAATCAACAATTCACTACGTTTAAATGGACCGGGAAACAAATGATCAATCTCAGAAGGAGTAAAATAAAGCATCTTCTCCCCACCCTTAAATACAATTTGCATCAAACAAAACGCCATCAGGAGGAGGGGCGCTAATATTTTAACGTTACCTTGATCCATCATATCAGGGATTGTTTGGGCTCCCTTTGGGTTATACAAAATAATGAATAGTTGAGGACCAATCCAACAGGCAATCAATATCAGTGCGAATACAAAATAGAGAATCCCTTTTAACGTTTTAAGGCTGTTGATCATTCGGCGTATGCGGCTGCGATATTGCAGGGATTTCAACCTTAAGAGCGCGGAATTCAACATGACTTATTCACTCACCGTTTCTTGAATTTCTTCGATTGTTTCAATTTCACCTTCTGTCACGCGGAAGAATATGTCCTCTAAGGTAGCATCCACACCGCTATCACCTATGGTTTCATGCGCCTGGGCCATAGTTCCGTTAAAGAGTGCTTTACCACGATGCATAATCAACAGATTCGTGCACAAGTCTTCAACCAGCGAAAGTAAATGAGAGCTGATAATGATAGCCGCGCCTTGTTCAGCTTTTTCTTTAATGGAATTGTTCAACGTGCGAATGGCGCGTGGATCAAGTCCGGTGAGTGGTTCATCAAATAACAGTACTTTGGGTTCATGAAGGTAGGCACAACAGACAGCCACTTTCTGTTTCATCCCACGTGAAAGTTCCTGCGCGATGGTATTGCGTTTCTCGGTCAATTCAAACAGTTGAATCAGTGATTCCGCCTTGCTTTCAAAATCATGAAGTTGATAAGCCGCGGCAATAAATTTCAGGTGTTCATATACCGTTAAGGTGTCAAATAGATTGGGATCATCAGGGATAAATGCAATTTGAGATTTCGCCTGTACTGGCTCTTCGACGATATGATGGCCCGCAACATGTATTTCCCCACTGGTTGGAGGAATAATACCGCAGATAGCGCGTAAAGTTGTGGTTTTACCAGCCCCGTTTGGACCGACCAGGCCCAGAACTTCGCCCGGCTGGACTTCAAATGATAATCCTTCAACCGCTACTGTTTCGCGATAGGTTTTGTGATAATTTTCAACTTTGATCAAAGTTACACCCTCACTTCACCGTTTCTTGATTCAATATCTCCAATGGTATGAGACCGCTTTTCCCCCGTTCATTGTTGCTTGGACTCGCCTCTTTCTCTCATGAGGGTTTCATAATCCCGGCCACCATAAAATATATTAAGAATTGTCACTGAATGTTTATCTTCATTCACCTCAAAGGCAGCTACCGCCATTTTTTCGATAGAAATGATTCTTGGATTTTCGCGCAAGTCATCACGCTTTTGCCCTCTGAAGGGTGCTGTTTGCAGTGCTTGACATTTGGAACGCAGTTTCTCTATATAAACCCATGCCATTTCTGGATAACCGCTTTTGTCAGACATGTACTCATAAATGGAAAATAAATCACTTTTTGGCAATGCTTTAATGTGAAGCGTGAATACCTTTATTCTCGCCTGAAAGAGCCAAATTTAGTTCTATTCGGGAATAAGGCACGCTGGGAATAACACTGCCCCCTGGCCCTTCTTTCAGAGAAACAAGACCATAATTTTCCATGGTTTTAAGCGTGCGGGAAAGATTGGATTTTTCTCTGCCTGAAAGTTCTGCTAGTTCGGTCAATGATTGAGGCTGAAGTTCGTGAATGAGCGCAAGCAAAGTTCTATTCCTTTCAGATAAAACTTTAGCAAAGCTTTCAATCGACGTAAACCAGACTTTTGGCTCGTTGCGCTTTACTTTGCGTTCACCTCGCGCAATTTGCAATGTGCGCTCTTTCATTTGCTCATAACTTTCAATTCCAATCAAAAGGGTTTTCATGTTTTTACTCCTCTTTCTTTGAGAACGGTATCGACCTCATCCCAAAAATCGATCAGAAGCGTTTCCGCATTTTTATAGTCATAGGGTCTAATTGTACGAAGCCTGTGTTTATGGTCCTGCTTCTTTCTTTTCGTCCCGCTTGGCCCTTTCGTCGGCTTGACAGGATGAGCATTGTCAAATCCAACCAACCGGTTTCCATTCTCATCATGCAACGTCAGTGAGTAATTTAAACCATGCGGCTTTTCCGGTGTTTGCTCGATCTTCTGCACCGCAAACCTGACATAGTGCTTGTGATCAATAAACAGCATTTGTCCATCCAGTTCCAAAAGGTAGTCCACGCTATGGTCTCGTTTGCCGTTGCCCATAATCAAAGGTTATCCCATATTGATAACCAATGCAAGCGAAATATTATTTTTGCAACTTTAATAAGAGAATATTCATTCCTCTGGATATGGGTAAGTTATCTTCGTTTTCACTGTACTCCTCTCCAGGGGGACACACCGGAGGCGCGTTGAATCTAAGGACTTTGCCTATATTAGGTTAGATATGTTGCCAGGCATATATGTCATTAAGCACATTAGAGGTTCCAGGTATTCAGCAACACTTTATTCTGAGATTTTGATCTCCAGAGAATAAAACCTTCTGCGAGGAGAGTTATTCCCCAAAATAATGATAAAACACCTCACACAAGCCTTCGCCGAATTGCTCCCAATCACGTCCAAAAGGTTCTTTCTCCAAACCGGCGATCCAATCGCAGTTGAGTTCTTGCACCAATGCATCAATGCCAAAGCGAGTAAGTAAACCTTCTCCGATACTTCCCGGATTGCGAAAGTTCTTGCCGGTGCTCCCTTCCGTAAACCAGGTATGTTTTCGCAGCAGTGTTTCGTAGCGTTCCATGTTTTTTAAATACTCTCCAACATGTGGGATATCCGGACGGCTCACGTGAATCTTGCCGCTATTGTCATTGTGCAGATCGATGGCTAAATCAGGCTTCTGGCCATTTTCAATCATCTTCTCCAGCCACTTTTCCAGTGCATGATTTTCAGGGCACAGTTTGGGATCAGCCGGTTTATCCCATTTACGGTTTAAATCCATACCTAAAACATTAAAGCGGGTATAACCACGAGCGACACCGTCCTTATTAGCCATCGGCATGATGTATACAGCAAACCGTTCGAGGAAGTGTTTGGCTTGCTCATCATCCTGCAAGAGACGTCGAATCAGCCCTTGGACCACCCAATTCCCACCCGCTTCCCAGGGATGAGCGCGTGCCCGGAGATACACACGATGGGGCGCATCGGTTTTGCCAACTCGGATAATTTCGAGATGACGGCCTTCAACGGTTTTGCCAATATTGGAAACATGAACCAATGGATGATCTTCAATATCTCTGATTAAATGGCGTAGATCACTTAGGCGATAAGGTTCCATCCGCGCTACGATTATTTTCTCAGAACTCATATGAAGGTTAATCTTAACGAGGTTGTCTTCTGTTTTCTCGGCGGGCATTACTTTCCATTCACCTGAATCGTCCAGAAGGTGGATATGGGTGCGTTCGGAGATAGGCGAACTCATCCGGCCATTCCAGACATTGTAAAAATTTTTCATGTAAACAACAATGTCAGAACCTTTCTCTCCCTGCACCTGAAACAACCAATGGCCATTGGCCCGGTTGGGTGATGATCGTTCATGGTCATAAATTAACTCAATAAGAACCGATCCGTCATCCTGGATTGTCCAATTGAGCGGAGAAGCATTCTCAAAGGCGGTATAAATAAAATGGAGTGGATGATCACGTTGCGCAGGATTGTTGGTTTCAGCTGAAAATGTAGCGGTTGAGAATACAACAAGAAAAGTTATATCGAGTAGAGATAAAATACGGCGAGTCATTTGACACCTTCCATTCTGAAATATATTTATATCAGATGCCAAGATGCCATATTTTTCAGTGAAATGTTAGGCCTTTAATGATGAGTTAAAACTCAAGAATAATGGAGTCAATGGAGGAACAGATATTAACGAAACTGCTTGAGCATTCGAATATCATTCTCATAGAATAGGCGGATATCGGTCACACCGAATTTAAGCATGGCAAATCGTTCGATGCCAAGTCCAAATGCAAAGCCAGTGTACGTTTCAGAATCATACCCAACCGCTTCAAAAACTGCAGGATTTACCATTCCACAACCAAGCACTTCGATCCAACCTGTTCCTTTGCAAAGGCGGCAGTTGGGATCGGGCCCTGTGCAGGCAAAGCAGGTAATGTCCACTTCCGCACTCGGTTCAGTGAATGGGAAAAAGGAGGGTCGAAAGCGGGTTTTGGTTTCAGGTGAAAAGATCCGATGGATCATCAAATCAAGCGTCCCTTTTAGATCACGGAAAGAAATATCCGTATCCACCACCAATCCCTCAATCTGGGAAAACATGGGGGAGTGAGTGATATCTGAATCGCATCGATAAACTCGCCCCGGTGCGATCATGCGCAATGGAGGTTTATGCGTTTCCATATAACGGATCTGCACCGGCGATGTGTGAGTGCGTAAAACATGGCCGCTTTTCATGAAAAAGGTATCCTGCATATCACGGGCAGGATGATCAGCGGGTATATTTAATGCTTCAAAGTTGTAATATTCGCTCTCAATTTCAGGACCATCTGCGATGTCATAACCCATTGAATAGAAAAGGTCTTCCACTTCCTGTTGAATTCGGACCAAGGGATGGAGTGCACCACGGCGCTGCCACGTTCCCGGTAATGTTACATCGACCTGATCTTCCTCCAGTCGCTGCTGGGCTTCCTGGGATTTAAGGGTTTCAAGGCGTTGGTTATAAAAGTCTTCCAGCTTATCGGCAACTTGATTGGCTAATTGACCGGCAACAGGCCGCTCTTCCGCCGATAATTTACCCAACCCACGCAAAATCCCTTTGACGACTCCCTTTTTACCGAGGAATTTCGTCCGGGCTTCGTAAAGAGATTGTGGAGTATCAGCTGACTTAAACTCCTCAATTCCTTTTTGTTGGGCCTCTTCTAATTGTGACCGAATATCATCGCTGGTAGACATCGTATCCTGAATAATATCAATCCACACCATAGTTTGTGTGGCATACGGTAAATCAATAATTAAACGATTCTTATTGCAGTGCGGATTTCGCGACAGAAACCAGCTCACGGAAGGAAGCCGGATCAGAAACGGCCAGTTCCGCCAGGATTTTACGGTTGATATCCACACCTGCCTTGTTTAATCCACCCATAAAACTACTGTATGACATGCCTTCCATCTTGGCGGCGGCTCCAATACGGGTGATCCAAAGGCGGCGAAAATCACGTTTTCGGTTTCGGCGGTCCCGATAGGCATATTGAAGGGCTTTATAGACTCCATGACGGGCGGCACGAATTTGATTTCGCCGTCCGAGCCGGTTTCCTTTTGCGGCTCTTAGTATTTTCTTTCTGCGTTTACGCGAAGCGGCTTGGCTGATTGCGCGAGGCATTTTACTCTCCTGAATAATAAGTATTTATTGTGCAAGCATACGTTTTACACGCTTGACTTCCGAACTATCAACAAGGGTTTGTTGACGTAGTCTGCGTTTTCGTTTGGTGTTCTTTTTGGTACGGATATGGCTCAAATAGGCCCTTTCCCGTTTGAACTTCCCATTTTTTGTTTTACGGAAGCGCTTGGCCGCTCCACGATTGGTTTTCATTTTTGGTCCTGATGCCATGATTGTCCTCTTACTGATTATATTAATTAATTTTCCTCTAAACTTTGCTCCTCAGGTTGCTGCTTTTGATCCTCAGTCGATTCCATCTTGTTTGAGGAATCATCATCCTCATTCTCTTTCTTCTTTTCGTCTTCGTCTTCTTCTTCTTTGGATTTACGTTGCTTCACGGGAAGAGGTGCCAATGTCATATTCATAAAGCGCCCTTCCTGCCGAGGTTTCTGTTCAATGCTCGCAAGATCCGAAAGATCATTTATAAGGCGTTCCATCACTTTCAATCCAAGTTCTTTATGTGCCATTTCCCGGCCACGGAACTGAAGAATAAAACGTACCTTATCACCGTGTTCAAGAAATTTGACCGCATTATTGAATTTGAAATCATAATCATGTTTTTCAATGCGGGGGCGAAGCTTGATCTCCTTGACTACAATCTGTTTCTGCTTTTTCTTGGCGTCTTTTTGCTTTTTGGCCTGTTGGTACTTATACTGCCCATAATCCATGATTCGGCAGACATGGGGCTTGGATTTTGCGCTCACTTCAACTAAATCAAGTTGAGCCTCTTGCGCTTTTTCCAAAGCCTCCTTGACCGAAACCACCCCAACATGCTCGCCTTCTTGGTCGATCAATCGGATTTCATTCTCTTGGATCATTTCATTGATCCGGGTATTATCACGTGATGCTTCCCGCCTGAACGGTTTTTTATTTCTAATTGAAAATCACGCTCCTCTCTCTAAAAATGAAGCCTTTTCTGTTAATATGATATGTACTATTCACAAAATTTCAATCACCTATCGGATTACTTGAATCCAAAATGGGCATTATGAAAAAAGAGACCGTCGACTCGGTCCCTTATCCTCGCATCTATTTGTAAATAAGACATTCCTTCAATGATGTCTTTATAGAGGATTTGGTTAATCAATGGTGGGTCGTACTGGATTTGAACCAGTGACCTCTTGCATGTCAAGCAAGCACTCTAACCAGCTGAGCTAACGACCCCTATAACACATTTTCTCTAAAGGCTACCCTAAAAAATCCGCCCTTTGTACACATTTATTACATGCAAACTAGAATTATATGTGAAAGTATGGCTTGAATCAATGCCCTGTAAAGATTGAAAATGCGGATATTGTGAAAATTCCGCTAAAAAATCAGATTTTGGTTTTCTTCCCATCGATCACCAGCTTTATTTATGTATTAGCAATTCAACGATAATTATTTTGCTGTATACTCTGGGCATTCCCGAGCGTTAGGGCGCTCAGGCCGTGTACAAACATTTCCATAGTTCCATTTACATGAATCACATAAAAAGACACTCCCTAATGTCTTGGCTTTGATTTTTGTTCTCCAATTTTTCCATTTTTGCAATAATTTAGAAAACATATAAACCTCAAAATTGTAAATCTATCATTTTGAGCAGAAAAGATAGTGGATTTATTATATCACTATTCACACAAAATTGAATAATTTGTCTTCTATCTCTTCAATAGCTTGGTAAAACCACGTTTTATGGTTTGCACAAAAGCGCTGGGTATGAACTTGACATTTCGTCCATCCACCACTGTGAGATTATGAAAACCGCTAAGAGTATGGCAGCCATCCGGATAGGGGCTTGCATGATCAGGCTTAACCACTGCGGCTTCCTCTTCACAAAATTTAACCGCTGAACATTCCTGTATACGATTGATGACCACCCGGCCTCCATAGGCGGAAGAACAGTCTTGAGCAGGCCGATAAAGTTGACCTTCATGAACAAATGGTGTTCCGGCAGGGCGGCTGGAACGAATATCGGTTTTAACAGGATTATTCGCGTGAGGAGTAAAGAGACCAAAAGGTGAGTCTGCGTACCAAAGCCAAAGTTTATGACAAGGCCCATCCTCTTGATTGGTGGCCGCTAACCACCAGCGCTCCTTTAATTGGAAGAGTGTCGCGTCAACACCTTGAAACTGCTCAACCAACACTGCACATTTCTCCCACTCAAAAGGGAAATTAGTAGCCTTGTAAAGGACTATTTCTCCGGATTCATAGGTTTCAGGTATACAATAAATATCATCCTCATATTCCAGCAAAAATGGATAAGAACGATGAAATTCTGACTCCAAAACCGGCTTGGGTTGAATTGATGAAGGATCATCTTTGAACTGAACACAAAATAAACGCCCTTTATCAATCCGGTAATCCAATTGCTCAAATAGGATTGTTGTAATCCCATCCTTTTTTATAGCAAAAGGATCAGCATAAAATTCATGTGAATCTGGAGAAGGTAACCACTTGATTTCAGGGGACTTATCTGATGTAATATAATCCTGAATCGGTTGTTGGGCAACGCCGATATTCCAATGGTTATGGCGAAAAAGAGAAGTGAAAACTTGCCGCATTGTATGTTTGATGATCTTACTGACATAAACAAGCATTTGCAAATTCGTTGGAGAATAGAAGATAGGTGCATCCGTTTTGGAGGGCGCCGCTTCTATATAATCGGTTATTCCATTTCGAATATCGATACAGACTTGTGAGGGCCATAACGCACTTTCATAAAATGCCTGATTTAGGTTGCGCTTATAGGATGTTAAGTTGGTAGGGAAAAAACCTTTTTTAAGCACCACTCCCCCA
Organism: uncultured bacterium; assembly: GCA_964517495.1. Taxonomy (GTDB): domain Bacteria; phylum Hinthialibacterota; class Hinthialibacteria; order Hinthialibacterales; family Hinthialibacteraceae; genus CAZFER01. The sequence continues at coordinate 30,089 of CAZFER010000022.1, forward strand.
TCAAGCCGGTTGGTTAATCGCTGCAGGATTGTTGCCGTTACCGGGTCGTTATGATAAATTTCCCAAAAGCAGGGTGGACCGCCACGGTATTTCTCCTCATCATCATGATGAAAAGACCATACCCCATACCTCGCAGATTTTAATACATCCCCACGAATAATCCCAAATGCGAAACGGAGGATAAAATCAAGATTATGCTGACGAATGGCTTCAATATCTTCATCGCGAAAGTATTGGGAAAACTTACCCTTTTTTATAATCCGGCAGGGAAGGGATGAAACATCCTTCAGCTCCTCACTCAAGTCAACAGGCATCGACGCCTTTGGTTTGGCCCAAAAATTATTGAACAGTTGAAAGAAAAGCTGATTCCAACGAATGCGCTTAAACCTGTTAGCGAAGGAATAAAAATCAGTGGATCCTTTATCAATAATAAATAAGGATAATTCAACGTTCGGAAGTTCAAGCAGTTTCTTGATGCAATACGCTTGCCATGCAGGAAAGGTTGTGTTGAAACACATCACACCAAAACGGATAGGGGGATAATTGGATGAAGTCATGGGCAGGTCAATTGTATACCTGGCATGTGTTATAAAACATGGCGCGTTATCTTCCCTTTGACCAGATAAATGGTCTCCTCAGCAATATGGGTTGCCATATCGGCCATTCGTTCATAATGACGTACCAGCGAAGACAGGTCAAATAGATTTTCGGCTTGCTCGGGAAATTCCTGAATGTCTTTGATGATCGTTTCCGTAAAATATTTACGGAATGCATCAACTTTCTTGTCATCAGCACATACTTTATAAGCCAGGTCGCTATCCTGGTTAAAGAAAGCATCCAGGCTGTTTTTAACTTGCTGTTTCGCCAAGTAAGCCATTTCACTTAAATTAAATGAGAAATCAGGACGATTGCTTATTAGAATTGACACGGATCGCTTGGCAATATTGGCTGCATAATCTCCTATACGTTCCAAACTGGTGTTAATTTTGAATATAGCAACCACGTATCGCATATCGGTCGCAACCGGTTGATGAAGAACCAGGATTCGAAGGCATTCTTCTTCGATTTTAACTTCAAGTTCATCCACTTTAACATCAGCATCGATCACTTCCTGGGCTTTCTCCTGGTCATGTTCTTCCATGGCGGCAATTGCCTTCGATATCGCCCACATTATATGAAGACGTTGATTATGAAGCAATTCTTTTAGTACATCGAGTTCTTTTTGTAATAAGCTCATTAAAATACTCCGATACGATCATCTCAAATAATTATCAGACGGTTTTGAATCGGCAATAGCCTCAACCAAAGCGTCCCGTCACATAAGATTCCGTATCTTTGAGGTGAGGATTTGAAAATATTGTTTCCGTCGGTCCATATTCAACGATATGGCCGAGATACATGAAAGCAGTAAAATCACTTACACGGGCCGCCTGTTGCATGTTGTGGGTCACGATAAGTATGGAATATTCCCCTTTTAATCGATCGATGAGATCCTCAATCTTTCCAGTTGCAATGGGATCCAACGCCGAGCAAGGTTCATCCATCAACAAAACTTCTGGCTCCGCCGCAATAGCGCGGGCAATACAAAGCCGCTGCTGCTGACCTCCTGATAATCCCAATGCGCTTTGATGGATACGGTCTTTCACTTCTTCCAATAGCGCAGCACCCTGTAAACTCTTTTCACATACTTCTTTTAATATATTTTTATTGCGTTCTCCCGAAATTCTCAATGGATAGACCACATTTTCGAAAATACTCATGGGAAAAGGATTCGATTTTTGAAACACCATCCCCATGCGTTTACGCAATTCAATAACATCCACTGAGACATCATAGATCGAATCACCATTTAATAGTATATCCCCCTGTATTTTTACAATACCCAACAAATCATTCAGGCGATTGACTGACCTTAAAAGCGTTGATTTCCCACACCCGGATGGACCAACCAATGCCGTGACCTTTCCTTTGGGTATCTTCATCGTGATAGTATGAAGTGCTTGAGTTGTCCCATACCAGAGACAAAAATCAATTATATCAATTACCGATTCCTCTTGGTAAACTTCCTCATGAATATCGGCTTCTATTTGATCTCCCCGAATGATGGACTGGAGGATTCCGTTAGTCAGATTAGATTCATTTATGGTGGATGAAGGGGATGGCATCGTGGAATTCATCGATAGATCTTCATTCAACTGTATCGATTTTTCCTTTGAATGTGTATAAGGCATTGTAAAATGAATCTCCTTTTAAAATTGACTGCCGATAAATCGTCTGCGTAGTTTTGATCGTATCCAAATGGCGATAACATTCAAGGCAAATATAATGGCAATTAAAAGAAGTGTGGTCGTATAAACCATTGGTATGGCAGCCACGCTGTCCTGGCTATGAAATCCCAAATCATAAATATGAAATCCCAGATGCATAAAACTTCGCTCGGGATGAAGATAAGGGAAAACGCCATCGACGGGTAATTCTGGCGTAAATTTGACGGCACCAACCAACATTAGCGGCGCCACTTCACCTGCGCCACGAGCCATCGCGAGTATCATTCCTGTCATAATTCCAGGCATAGCTCGAGGTAGGATAATACGCCGAATGGTTTGCCATTTGCTTGCTCCGCATGCATATGAACCTTCCCGCATGGAATTGGGTACCGCGGCCAGCGCTTCTTCTGTCGCTACAATTACCACAGGGAGGGTTAAAAGAGCAAGGGTGAGCGATGACCAAAGTAATCCCCCCGTCCCATACGTTGGATTCGGTAATTTGGCATAGAAAAACATCTCATCAATGCTGCTTCCGATCATGTAACAAAAAAAGCCTAATCCAAAAACGCCATAAACTATGCTCGGTACACCAGCCAGATTATTGACCGCGATCCGAACGGAACTGACTAAGGGACCCGCTTTCGCATATTCCCGCAAATACAAAGCCGCTAATACTCCAAATGGAGCCACCGCGATCGACATGATTAAAGTCATGAGTATGGTTCCAAAGATGGCGGGATATACCCCTCCTTCACTATTGGCTTCGCGCGGATCGTCTGTAAGGAATTCTCCCCATCGAGAAGCATAAATTCCTAGTTTATCACTTAAATTTAGCTGGTTGGCTGGATAGGCACGAAAGATGTTGGCAAAGGGGATACTTTTTTCCTGGCCGGTTGCGGTTTCAACCAGAATATGATAACGTTGGTTTTTTTCCCGCAATTCACGTATAATCCCTTGCAATCGTTCGAATTCTTCATTCGCCCATTGTTCTGTCTTTTCATATTCCTGGCGTACTTTTTGATATTCCGGAGAATTCTTCCCCAAGCGGATTTCCACCGATTTCATATCAAGCCTTTGATTTTCCAAAATCCGGTTGACTTTTCCAATGTCATGCTTTTCCAAATCGCGGATTCGGTAATAACGTTCGCGGAATTCAGGGTGTTTCTCTTTGAATATCGTCCATATTTCTTCCGCATTGGTTGTTTTGACTTCCGAATCAATTGTGAGAGCAGTTGGAAATCCAAAAAAACGTCCCCATTCAATTCGCTCAAAAATAATTGCCCACTTGGGTTGAGTCTCTTTTTCAATCTCAAAATTGTTAACCCAGTGAAAGTGAGATTGAGTCAAATCGTAATTCCCCGTTCGCATCATCCGGCGGGTAGCCCATCCATCATTGGCTTTGATTTTGTCTTGAATCTCAGGGCTGAATTCACTTAACTCAGGTTGATAAAGGTTCTCCCGGGTAACTTCACCCATATAAATTTTCCCATCCCTGGTTTCAACCCGAATGATCGGCACAGGCCAGAAGGTATTGCCTCCTTGAATCAAAATAAGGAGGAAAAGGCCAATGATCATAAGTATACAAATAATCAACGCCCCACCTGTTAACCAGACCATTGGTTCTCCATACGCACTGGGTAAGGTTTTTACTTTGGGCCCTTTTTGTTTAACCGGCCTTTTTGCTTTATTTTCAGTTGCCTGAAATTTGGAAAAGGTAGTCATTTTTATAACTCGACGGCTTTTTTTCTAAAACGTAATCGAATAATTTCAGCGACGGTATTGACGATAAAAGTGACGATAAATAGGGTAAGTGCCGCCAGGAAAAGAGTACGGTAGTGGGTACTATTTCGGACAGCTTCTGGCATTTCAACAGCAATATTGGCGGATAACGTGCGAAAACCATTAAAAATGTTCCAATCAAGCACCGGCGTATTTCCCGCAGCCATTAGCACAATCATGGTTTCCCCCACTGCACGCCCCAAACCGACCATGGTCGCTGAAAAAAGCCCACTCATCCCAGTCGGGATTATCACATAAATAGCGGTTTGCCAGGGGGTTGCACCACAACCCAATGATGCGGCCCGTAAGTGCTCAGGGACACTTGATAGCGCATCATCGGCGATCGTATAGATGATGGGTATAATCGCAAATCCCATGACAAAGCCGACAATCAAAGCGTTTCGTTGTTCATACGTATCAAGATAAAATCCACGAGGATCAAGGGCCAGGCTGGAAAGAAAAACAGAAATCATGTATGCGATGATGAAGGTGAGTAATATTCCAACCACAAATTTACTCACTTCCACCCACGCATGGTTTGTACGGCTCCAGCCTGAAGCATGGCGGCGGAGGGTGGGATTGACCCACAGGCCGATAATAAAAACCGTTAAAAGGGCACTGAGTGGGAGAAGCAACATCATCCAGCCACCTGTTCCATTTCCCACCTGACCGTTTAACCATGCTTTTATGTCACCACTAAAAAAGAACGATTCAACAAGGGGGCCAAGTTGTATTGCCAGCCAAACCCCCAGGGGGGTAACCAGAAAAATAAATAACAGTTTGATCTTCGCCATGAGCAACGTTAATCGCTGAGGTAAAAGTTGCCAAATATTTGCCATAACTAAATAAACAAGGGGGATCGTAACAAAAGCTGTTAAAACAGTCGGCACTATTTTTTCCACGAAGGGGGCAAAAACCAACGCCGCCAAGAAACCTAAAACCACACTGGGTAAACTGGCCATCATCTCGATAAGCGGTTTGATCACCAGGCGTCCTTTTGGATGAAGAAATTCACTTGTATAAATAGCGGCCAACAAAGCAAGGGGCAGGCCTATTAACATCGAGTATAACGTTGCTTTGAGCGTACCAAAGATTAATGGAATCAAACTATACTTGGGTTCAAAATCATCGGTGGCACTTGATGATTGCCAAACATAAGCGGGTTCTTTGTGCCCCTCATACCATATTTTGGAAAAGAGCGCTGAAAAACTCGTTTCTGGATGATTTAAATCCAGAAACCATCGCTGACACATATTATCAACAATGGTATAAAGCCCATCCTCCTTGCTGGTTAGAATCAAATTATCCAAACTTTTATCATGTTGTATCGATCCTTCAACCAACTGATTTTGAGCTGTCACATAAAATAACCTGAAACTCCCATCACCATAACCTACAGCAATTGTCCGGCTTCGTTGTGACGTGGATAAGGAAGTCACAGGTGCATTCGATCCCGGGAGTTCATGAGCCGCAACTAATTTTTGCTTGTCGATTGTCGATGCTTGTGGATCACGTATCCGAAACCAGGCGCGAGTACGGCCAGCACTATCACCAATAAGTAAGGTCGTTTGGCCGATTAAGTAACTGAGACTGGTTATCATGACATTTTCTTCTTCAATTAAATCTGTGCGTTCGGCAATGACTGGATTCTTCACATCACGTGTTTCATACCGGAGAAGCTCACCATCTTCCCAAATCACATAAACCTGGTCTCCCAGACCAGAAAGGGTAATGGCATATGGAAATGCTTTCCCTTCCGGATTTTCAAAAGGTATCTCATTCTTCTTGATGGAAAAAAGCGTTTCTCCCGTCAAGAAGTTTTTTTGCTCGGACAATGAATTGATTGAGAGTGTTCCGTTTTGGGTAAGGGCGGAAAACATCAAGCCACTTGATGCCACTGAATGATCAAGCTTTACGATTGGATCATCTTTTACCAGGGTGAGTGGCTCTTTAAAATTGGACACAAAAGAATGATAACGAAACTGCCCTGTAGGAATGCGAATCAAGGCCCCTTGCTTATATATTTCAATTTGGCCGGCTTCATTGTTGTGATATTCTTCTGGAATCTCTTCGAGATCATAAAATTCCGTACGTGTTCGAAAGATACCGGTTTGTACCGTTCCATCTTCAAAACCGATCACAACTTCTTCAAGGAAAGGGTGGATTGAAATTGATGTGATTGATTTCTGCTCAAAAAGAGAAAGAGTATGGATAGTTTCGCCGCTATTTGCTTGAAAAATGCGAACCTCTCCATTCCGAAAAAGAGCCCAACCCAATATTTGAAACTCATCGATCCCGACGTTTATTACCTCGCTATCATCCAAATTCCAAGGTAAGGTATATTCACTCTTTTTTTCCAACGAGGCCGGCAGAAAAAGTGGAAACACCACCCAAACCAGCAATACCAATACCAGGGATACCGCTATGATCGTTCCGATACCGCCAATTGTGATTAACCAGCGGGAGACAAAATCCCCAACCCGAACGGATAAACTTGTTTTACGGGAATAGGTTCTCCCTGAAAATGATTTTTGAGAGGGTGAAGATGAATCCATTATATAATTTAGTCTCTCATGTCTCTTTGATGTAATGTACTCTTCACTTTTTTTGCGGGATCATATCAAATGGATAGGTTCCAGATTGGTGATGGTTTTTAATCCTAACACCAATGCTTTATTGCTTGGTGTAATCCATTTCAATACGTAACATGTCAGCCATATGGAGTGGAATGGGAGGGGAAACTTATAATTGGCCCCATCATTCCTCCCCCAATAAAATAGGGGAGGGTAGGAGGAGGTTAAAGGGTTCTACTCCAGGATTATTTATCAACCCCTACCCTCATCCCTCCATATCGTGGGAGGGGAATTGAACTGCACATGGCTGACCATATACTTCAATCCATTAAACACAAGAAGGTTTTATTTCTCTTCTTTAAAACCAGCCTCTTTGACTGGATCGATTCCTACACTTTTTAGCGCTTGTTTTGCCACTTTGGCGCTGATGGGGTAATAACCATCTTTAATGACCGCTCTTTGACCCTCTTTGCTATAGATATACTTCAGAAATTCTCTTCGAAGGGGATCTATTTCACTCTCTGGTTCATAATTTACCACGATTAACAAAAAGCGGGCCAAAGGATAATGCCCCGTATAGGCATTTTCTGCATTGGGTTTGTAAGAATCGCTATTCTTATCCATACTTATCGCAATCGCGCGTACATCAGCGGTTTTGTATCCAATACCACTATAGCCGATACCGTTTTTATCTGAAGCAACCCCCTGCACAACAGCAGAACTCCCCGGTTGCTCCTTTACGGAATCTTTAAAATCACCACCAAAAAGTGCATTTGATTTAAAAAAGCCATACGTTCCCGAGGCCGCGTTACGGCCATAGATGCTGATCGGTTGGTTGACCCATTCACCGCTCAGGCCAAGTTGTCCCCATGTCTGAATATTGTTGGCATAACCACCCCGGCGTGTTTTAGAAAAAATGGCATCCACTTCAGGGAGTGTAAGCCCTTCAATAGGATTATCTTTGTTAACATATACTGCGACCACATCCACAGCAGACGGAAGTTGAACGGGTTTATAGCCAAATTTTTCTTCAAATGAATCGATTTCTTTTGCTTTGAGCGAACGGCTCATTGGTCCGAAATTAGCAGAACCACTTATAAGGGCTGGTGGAGCGGTGGATGATCCTTTGCCTTCTATCTCTGGTTGAACATTTGGATAAAACTTTTTGAATCCCTCCGTCCACAGGGTCATAAGATTGTTCATTGTGTCAGAGCCAACGCTCTTAATATTCCCTGTTACCCCTGTTACAGGCTTATATTCTGGTAAGTTTTCATCAACTTTAAGTTGGGCTTCGCTGGTCAGGGTGAATGTTCCCAAAACCAAACATACAATTATTCCTCTCAAAAGCAAATTTACGGCCTTCATATAGTTTCAATCCTTTCTACTTGTGGAAAAAGCAATTTCCCATGGAATTTGCAATAAATTCCAGCCGTGAATAATAACCGGGAAATGTTAGGATTGTGTTAAATGGTGATGATAAATTCTATTAGAAATCAACTTGAAATCGCATTTGAAAGATATCCTCTTCAACTTCACCATTATGGAGCGTATCATCCAATTCGGCATGCACATAATTCCACATCACCCGAGTGTTGGGATTCAAATACCAATTCAAGGCGACCGTGATATCATCCAACTCATCTCCACTATCAACCGTGGCCATTCTGTTCTGTAAATCAAGCTGAGAATAACGCAAGGCAACCTCCCAGGCTCCCCATCCGCCTTCATCGGTTGTGAAATTCTTTTTTGGCCTTAAACGGCTAAAAACACCGTTTGAGGTTTTATACGCACGATGCTCCCCGGTGAGGAAGTAACTGCCCATCACATACCATCCGGAAAAATTTGCTGAATCGAATGTATTTTGATCGATTTCCGTATACATGTATTCACTCTGAAAAGAGAGAGGACCAAAAACACCGGCCAATTCAGCCCCAAGGGTCCATGATTCTTGCGGTTCAAAAGGGGCAAATTCTGTATTGATGATACGGTCTGCGAGGTGAGATTGCGGACGGGCACGCAGTCGATATCGATCATTGAGACCGTCTAACTCTTTATAATTGAATCCCATCCCCATGTGAATTAGCTTTTCACCTTTATTAACATAAGTAAGGTAGACCGGTTAAACGTCCGGTGATACCAAATCCATCATGCTCAAAATCATCGCCAAATTGGTGAGTATCCTTGAAAATCCCTATAGATAGCTTAAACGATTGTTCAATAACGCATTGTGGTTTAAAATACCCACATTATAGCCGGGGGCAAACACATTGATTGTCGATCGTTCCATAAACGTAAGATATTTATTGCTTTTCATTTCCTCCAAGCTGATAGGTTCTTTAAACTGGCCAATTCGAATCCCCCCTATATAATCCAGATTGGCTAAACCAACATAGATATCCTTGAAATCAGGATTCTTGCCTGCGAAATCATATTGAACCTTAAATTCAAATGTGTTATATAATAATCCTTTAACAAAGAGTCGAGCACGGCGAAATTCAAAATCATCACGGCCAAACACCTCATCTCCAAATAAAGCGAGGTCATTTTGAATACGCCCACCGGCCTGAAATCTAAAATTTTTGTCGGGCATATCGATCTTAATTCCATCATTCCAATAGACGTTCAAACCTTCTTTACTATAGGTGGGAATAACCACTGTGTATATTATTAACATTACCCCTACTCCCCAATATAATCCTCGATAATTCATTCTTTCGATCTACCTTTCTCAATGTAAGGTGCTTCCACGAAAATCTGTTGGATATATTACTTTTGAGTATCATCCAGGGTATTACGGTACACACTATGGCACGCGTTGCAGCTTTTACCAATCTGATTCCAATATGTATTAACACGCTGCAAACCTTCATCATCAGTAACTTTCTGTAGGGCTGATTCCAAGCCTGCCGCTGCTCGCTCACTCGCACTCAACATCGCGTGGAAGGCTTGATCATGCTTTTGCACCTCATCCGAACGGCCCAATTCGACAAAGGCTTCTTTTAACAACAAGGCTTCATGGGGAGGATCAATATCCGGATGATCTTCGGGTTGTTTCCATCCTGATTCTTCACAAAGGAGGAGATGGTCATATATATGTTGTATATTGACCATTGCTTCAACCATATTCTCAACCGAGGCAACACTGGGGAATTCATCTGGTAACTGGGAAAAATCAGTTTCACTCGCCTTGCTTGATTCACGAACACATTGATAAAGTCCCGTATATTTCGCCCCTGTTTTGGATATTTTCATTGCTTCAATCGCTTTGTCAGGGCTCCAATCACCCAGTAAAACCATGGAAAGAGCCGCAGCACTTGGCCCGCGGTGTTTTCCGTGATGGCAGTGAACATACACAGGTTGGCTGGCTTGGTGAACTGCTTTGGCAATCATTAATCCTTTATCCTTTGGGATACCGCTGTATCGAATAGGGACGTGGATATATCGCAGACCTGCTTTGGTGGCATTTTCGATATCGGGTTTCGCTCCATCGACACTAATGATGGTTTTAATGCCTATATCACTTAATAACTTAAAATCTTTTTCACCGTTTGGTTGTGAACCGCTATACAGAAAGTCACTATATTGAAAAAAATTTTCAATGGAGCCGGATTGTATAGGCTTTATGACTGAGGGCGTTGTTTGGCTCCAGACAGTTCCTGCCAACATCACGATGAATAACCAACAAATGAACTTTTGTTTTAACATAGATTGCTCCTTTTCTGTTATTAGTAGTAAATTGCATGGATGAAATTATTCAAACTAGATGTAGAACATCAAGGGTGAATTTCCAAAAAAAGATTCTTCGGATGGTTAAGCGAAGGAGTGACCGGCAAGTTTGAATAAATTATATATGAAAGACAATATTATATATCCGTGATTTGTCTGTCAAGAAGAGATATATGTGTACTGGTTCGTAATGATCAAGAGCTAATCCAAGGCGTAATTCATTGGAATTAAGGGAACCCATTTGGGAGTGGATAGCCATGAGCATGGCTATTTGCTTCAATATCATTCAAAAAATAGTTTTTAAGCCAATGGTGACACGTTGGGGTTCACTTTACCCACAAAGCAGCTTAAAGTGAACAAAATAAAGAGGCTTCTCTCGAAAATTGACAACGAAGAATCTGAATAAGTTTTGTGGTTGCCTATTATCAACTAGACGATTTCAAACTTGAGGACGATACCAACAACGGTGATTTACATTTATTTGTCAAAGGCCATCGTTGTTACAGGATAGTGTTAAGAAATGCCTATCCGGCATTGTTTATAAGCCGATCGAGTTGTCAGTTGCCTCCTGGTTTCGATTGGAAATGTTGTGTTAAGCCAATTGCCGATTCTACCCGCCAAGTAGTCTCGGCTTTTTTGTTGTTGATGAAGAATTATATCTATATCGAAAAATGCTTGGATGCGTGTTTTGCACTGAAAGCTTTGGATAAAATAGATGAATTGAGTTCATCAATTAGGCGAAAGAAACGCAAACAACAATTTGTTCAGACTGCGGATCAAGTGAGTGAATTCATCCAGCAACATCCGTTGTATCGCAAAGCGGATATATTAATTGATGTTCCAGCAGGGCTTCATAAAGATCAGAGAATATCATTAAACTCTCTATTGAAATCCATTGCCAGGAAAACCGGAATATATAACGGATGTGGCTTGATTGACTATCGACAAAAGATAGACGATGACACCTCATTCGAAACGATTATTCCAGCAGTGGAGAGGAATACATTTAAAGGGAAATCGGTTATCCTGATCTCTGACGGTTTTCATGACCTGGATATATTACGATCTGTGGAGCAAGAATTACGCTCGGTGGGAACGAATCAGATTGTTGGTTTATGGGTGAACGCTATGGGGAAAGGGAAGCAATAGCACCTGAAGATGAACGATATTCCTGCGCTGCTGCAAGTGATATTAACCGAGGGCCTGGGGGCCCGCACGCTTGACCGGCTTTTAAACCGGTTAAGGTTGGATGGTATTCCGATTAGCGAATATGTAAGATTTACCCCACAATCGATGGCGGAAATTTTTCCTCTTTCAACGGAATTAACTCAACAAATCAAGGCAAATTATGAACGTGCCCAGCCCATGGCGGAAGAATTGGAACGGCATCAAATTAAAACCGTGTTAAAAGATTCAGGCGGCTATCCCCTTCATTTAAAACGCCTGAATGAGAACGCTCCACCAGTATTATTCATCAAAGGTGATCTTCAGCATTGTTCGGCTGAGTCCGTGGGATTCAGCGGCCCCCGCAAACCCAGCGCGGTGGGACGGGCGGCAGCCACATTAATGGCTCAAAGTCTGGCGCAAAAAAGAATTCATGTGGTGAGTGGCTATGCCGATGGCATTGATTTGGCCGCCCACCGCGGCGCCTTGAAAGCGGGTGGAACCACCACATTTGTACTGGCCGAAGGGATATTGAAATTTCGCATCAAACGGTCGATTGCCGAATGGCTGACCGATTCAAATTATGTGGTGATCTCTGAATTCCCACCCGATAGCCCCTGGGCTACAGGGTATGCCTTGCAGCGCAACCGCACCATCTGTGGATTATCACAAGCCTTGGCCGCGATTGAGCCGGGCTTTAAAGGCGGCACCTATTCAACCGCCTGCCATGCTTTAAAACTGCATTGCCCGCTATTTGTCTTAATGACGGATGCTTCGCCTGAACATAAACGCCGCATCCACTATTTCACCGGCCGGGGCGCCACCTGGCTCAATCCCCGCGCAACCCGAACACCTGATATCGCGCCCATTCTTGAGGTACTGAAGAATCCACCCGTGTTTGAACAGCAACCTTTGTTGTTTGGGGAGGAACATTAAATTGGTTACGATGAATGCAAAATATTTGCAGGGATAGGCTTTACATTTTTCCACTCTGAGGAAGTGTGTTCAGCTTGCCATAAGTCATAATTCTTCTGAAGATTTAACCATAAATCCGGAGTCGTATTAAAAGCACGAGATAATCGCAGGGCCATATCCGGTGTTAGTGAACCTTTTTCATTTACTATCTTTGATACTTTTTTCTGGAAAGGCCAAGCCTATCCGTTAATTCGCTTATGGTTAAGGATAAAGGGATTAGGTAATCTTCTTTGATTATATTTGGGCATTGATTCATATACAAGAATAATATCTTGACCAGTTTAGACTCTGATCAACATCTCATTTAAAGGAAAATGTTAAATTTCTATAAAAATTACCTGGAGGTAGTTTTAATACTTGACCTATAGGTAATTAAAGGTACACTTTCCAACAGAAGACACAATAGAATAAGGAACGTTACCCATAATGTTGACGCTTTCACAAACCGCCGGTTACGCACTTTTGGCCATGAGTTATTTGGATCCAAATTGCGAGGAGATGGTCCTGGCCAAGGATTTGTCCGATCAAACCGGGATTACCAAACCCTATTTATCCAAGTTGCTTTACAAACTGGGGCAATCCGGGCTGATCAACGGAAAACGTGGGTATAAAGGTGGGATCATCCTGGCGCGTCCCGCGTCACATATCTCGGTTTTGGACATCGCCAACGCCATCGATGGAAGCGATTGGCAGCATAAATGTGTGCTGGGTCTACCCGGCTGTGGGAACAATATGCCATGTCCCCTCCATGATTTTTGGGGAAAAGAACGGGAGAGAATCGCTAAAAAATTGCGTGAATTAACCCTGAAAAAAGTCATTCAATCCAAAGAACCGGGTTGGAGGCTTTTTAAAGAATAAAACCATAACAAATTAAATTAAAAAGTAAGGAGAATGACGAAGACGATGTTTTGTTATCAATGTGAACAAACTCAACATGGAACCGCCTGTACGCTTGATCGTGGTGTATGTGGAAAAGATGCCGATACCGCAGCATTGCAGGATCTGCTCATCCACACAGTAAAGGGAATCTCAAAGTATGCTCATCGGGCAATCCAATTGGGAAAACAGGATCCTGATGTGGATGTCTTTGTGCTTGATGCACTCTTTACCACAGTCACCAATGTGAACTTTGATAAAGAGCGAGTGGCGGATTTAATCCACCAGGCCGTGGGCATCAGAGAGAAGGCCAAACAAAATTATATGGACGCCTGTAATCATAACGGTAAAAATCCGGAGATTTTCAATGGGGTTGCCACGTTTACCCCTAAAAATGATCTGGCCGAACTCATTCAACAGGGTGAGACAGTCTCTATCATTAACCGAATCAATTCCAAGGGTGAAGACATTACCGGTTTACAGGAGTTGTTAACTTATGGCATCAAAGGCGCAGCCGCCTATGCCGATCATGCTCATATTCTGGGTAAGGATGATGACAGTGTTTACGCCTTTTTCCATGAAGCGTTGGATTTTCTGACCAAGCCTGATCCAACAGTGGATGAACTCTTAAGCATGAACCTGCGCTGCGGCGAAATCAGCGTCAAAGTGTTGGAACTGCTCGATTCCGCCAACACAGGCGCATATGGCCAACAAACACCCACCAAAGTGCTGATGGGCTATAAAAAAGGCAAAGCCATTGCCGTCTCTGGCCATGATCTGAAAGATATGGAAGAATTGCTCAAACAAACCGAAGGGAAGGGAATTAACATCTACACTCACGGCGAAATGCTTCCCGCCCATGCCTATCCTGAATTGAAAAAGTATGACCATTTCGTGGGCCATTATGGTGGCGCATGGATGAAACAGCGTAAAGAATTTGATGAGTTTCCGGGAGCCATATTGATGACCACCAATTGCATTCAGGAACCCAAAGAAACCTATAAGGGACGTATCTTTACCAGCGGGATGGTTGCCTGGCCTGGCGTAACCCATGTGAGTAACCAGGATTTCTCTCCCGTAATCGAATCTGCATTGGAGGCTGAAGGCTTTCAAGATGACAGCCCAGAAAAATACCATACCGTTGGATTTGGACACCACACTGTGCTGGGGATCGCGGACAAAGTGATTGATGCGGTAAAATCAGGCGATATCAAGCGCTTTGTCTTGATCGGCGGCTGTGATGGCCAGGAACCCGGGCGAAATTATTATACCGACTTGGCCGAAACCATGCCTCAGGATTGGGTCGTGTTAACACTCGGTTGCGGCAAGTTCCGAGTGGTCGATTGCGATCTTGGCGAGATCGGCGGTATTCCACGTCTGTTGGACATGGGGCAATGCAATGATTCATTCTCCGCCATCCGCGTGGCACAGGCCCTGGCTGGCGCATTCGAAACCGATATCAATTCACTTCCGTTGAATCTGGTGATTTCTTGGTACGAACAAAAAGCGGTGTGTGTTTTACTTGCCCTGCTTCATTTAGGCGTAAAGAATATTCGCTTGGGACCCAAACTCCCAGCTTTTGTTACCCCGCCAGTTTTGAATGTACTGGTGGAGAAATTCAACATCATGCCCATCGGCTCGGTCGAAGGCGACATCAAAGCCATGCAGGAACAAGCGGCATAAATCTTCTGAAACGTCAAACCGGGCGAGACATGACTCTCGCCCGGTTTCCCACAACACACATTACACATTCATATCCATTCCCCTACAAAAAGGGGACCAATTGGCCCCCCGATATCAAAATGAGTTGAGAAAGATCGTGTTGATTACTCAGGTGAGTGTGCGATTAAGCCAAGGTTTTGAGTAAGATCCCCGCGGACGGTGGGGTGTCTCGGCGATGGACTGATTCTCTCTCGGTTCATCATTATTACCAAATGCTGAACCAGCGTCGTGTGCAATCCCTGTGGGAACACCGACGAGTAAATCCTTGACCGGTGCATCATAAACCAATTTCTTGAAGGGGTAAAGAATGCGTGAAAATCCGCTTGGTTCCGGTTCGTTGTCCGGACGGTAAAATCCCAGACTTAAACCACTGGCGACATCCTTGAAGAAATGGCCAAAGGCATGGAAAAAGCCTTTTTTGCGGGTCGTTTCAGTTTCATTCTTTGATGTGTCAGATTGAGTTGTTTTATTCACAGTAGCCTTTTTGCTGGCTGTCCTGGCAGGACGCTCTAGATAATGGGATGGCAGGTTCTGTGTGGATTTCACCGGCTCAAAATTATAAGATGGGGGATTTTGAGCCTGACTAATTGTTTGAGGTGATTTGGAAAAGACCGAGTTAAACGTTCCATTGGAAAATGGATCGGAATTGGCCTTCTGTGCGGAATTCATCTCATCGATTTTTAAGGCTTGAGGTTGTGTTTTGGGTTCAGCTGTTTGAGTGGAGATCGTAGGTTGTCTGGGTGTTGAACCATCTTCCTGCTCAGCCTTGAATTTCATGTATTTTTGGTAGTTATTCAACACCTGTTGTTCAAAATTTCTGCCTTGAGGAATTGTGTCGGGTAGATTTTGCAGTATTTTAAGCCGTTCAGCATTCATGCCGGATGATTGAGAAGGCGTAGAATTTGCCGAAGTGATCTTTGGCATGGATTGCGTGGGAATCGTGGCCGATTGCTGAGTTTTCGCATTCGGTGAATTGAAACTCTGCAATTGGGCCGCGGTCATTTGTTCCCGCTGCAAGACATCATGAAACGACAGATTACTCCCCCCTTGCGGGGATGAGGGAAGTGAATTGCCGCCCAAGTTGGTTCCCGTTTGAGCTGAAGGCGGAACAAATTGCCTAATGGGAATAAACTGATCGGACATTTTTTCTCTTCCTTCCGGGGCTGTAGTGGATTCTGGGAATAAATTATGCAGAATTCATGCCAAAGTGGATTTTATTAGTGGATAAATTAATACTTATTCAGATTTATTTATAGGGGCGATAATAATTCCAATAAAACCTCGTTATTATTTTGGAAAACAATTTTGAGAGATGGATGTCTCATTAACTCTTTAATTTGAGGATGAATTCTGGGAAGCAAGAGATGCGTTGTGTCGTACATTCTTAAATAGTCAATCTTATCTCCAACATACCAGAAGGTTGATAAATTTTCTTTTATCAAACCTTTTCTTAAAAAAGGTTCCAAGCGAGTATCGCTATGAATTTTCATCTTACCGTTAGTATGAAATGTCACATAGCCTCCCCATAAAACATGTGTAAATATATTTCCTCTTATATTTTGCCTTTCACAAAACGCGATTGCACCAATCGGTTCCTTTGAACACCACTGATCGTGAGAATATCTGCATTGAGTAAATAAAATCGTTAATACAATAAATAGGAAAAAGAAATAATGTAAATATTTATCAAAAATTTTCAAAATCGGATTTGCATGAACAATTATAATTTTCAATGAAGTGATAAAAGGAATAATAAGAAAATATGAAAGTCGATTAATAAAGCAAGATAAAAGTAAACATATAAAAGAAAATATAATTTCAAAATTTATAACATGTGCATAATCTTTTCGCAAGGAAGATAAAAAATACAAATATAATGAATATGTAAAAATGATAAAAACGAGTCCATATATGAAAAACAGCATTGATGTGAATGGATTGCCTGAGTCAGCAAATAAAAAAATATTATGCCAATCCACTGTAGGATACTTTGGTGAATTGAAAATTCGTATCACCAAATTTAATGGAGTTGGATGAATGAAAGAAGCAAGAAATAAAACAACAGTCCATATCAAAATGTTTGTTAATTGGCGCAGATATGAAGTAGGGCTATTGGAGAATAAACAAATAATAATTTCTATAAATAGACTTGTGAGCATAAATAAAACGACAATAGGTGACATCCCGTGCAAATTGGTCCAGACGATATACAAAATGATCAATGTCATCATATATTTTGTATTTAGAAATTGTCGGAATTTGATAAACAAATTGTATGAAAATAGTAAAAATATAGGATTGAATATGTATGGTCGTACTTCTCTATGATGTATCAAGAACGCGGATATGAGCATGGACAAAATTGTGATAAACTCATTTTGTGTCTCTTTCCATACACCAACCATAATAAGATATACAAATAAAGTATGGATTAAAATTTTAAATAATGTTAAAAAATCCATTCCGAAACATGAATATAATCCATAAAATAACACATCAGATGCCCACGAATGTAAACACATGTATGAACCGTATGCGGTATAACTGTACGTGTCATATTCGGGATAGAGATACTTTGCACTAATATCTTTACCGATTTGAAGGTGCCACCAAATATCGTGGCTTGTATAATCTATGTTTAAAAGAAGAATGGCACAAAAAAAGCCTAAAGTAATATAATATTTATGTGATAAAAAAATTTTCCCCATTCTGGATATTGTGATAAAAAAAGACCTATTATTTTGAATTCCTGATTTCAGCAGGCCATTTCCATAATTGCATATCATCTGATATTTTATAAACCAATGAATTTTTAAATTCATTTTTTAGTCTTTCAAGGTACTGTTCACCTTTGGCAGCATCATTTTTTCTCAAATAATGCATGGCCAACTCCTGAACTGCAATTTGTACCAATGGTTTGAATCGAGTGGACGATTCATGTTCAAAATTGGATAAGTCGATTAAGGTACGAATATATAACGCTTCTTCCGAGGATTTTTTTGCATAATGTGCTAGCCAGTGTTTTATGACAGGAAGCATTTTGTTGCCTTGATTAGTTTCGATTATTTTTTGAAGGGCGGCTATTCGGCTTTTTAGTGACATTGTCCTTGAATATCTAATTAACCGGCATTCATAAATAATTCGTTCATTATTATTTACGGTCCAATGATTAAGATACATTCCGTATATTTCTGTGGCTTTTTCTATCATACCTGGAGCGTTTAAATACAAATCGGCGGTATATTCAATAAATGCGGATGAGGAATCCAATCCTAAATAATTATCAATATTGAAAAATTCTTTTTCATCATGTATTGCATTAAACCATTCGAAGAATAGAAGGTTGCTTTCAGCCGCCTTTTCGAATTGATTCATGGCGATATAGGAATCCACAATTTCCAAATGGCCGTTAACGATTATTTTATATAGCCAATCAAAATATGGTGAGTGGTTATTTTTACCAACATCATATAAAATATCATGCATTTCTGTATCATGATCAATTTTAAATAATATCGTCTTGAACGTATTGATGGATTCTAAATAATCTCTCTTATATTTTTGGCATTGAGCAACATTGAATAATGCGGTTATCGTTTGTTCGGTTGTTAATTTCCCGCTTTGTATGGCAGTATGGAACGCGCCAATCGCTTTATCCCACTGAGCCACTTTCGAATACAAAATGCCAGCCATGTAAAAACCTTCGCCAGTGTATTCATTCTCTGGATTGCTTTCTGACATATCTGCGAGTTGACTGGCCACTTTTAAGTGATCAATATTAGCCGTTCTATTCGGTAAATAATGTGATTTCACTATATGTTCAAGTTGATTGTTTGGCTTATCCGGGCCAATAATGTATATTTGAGAATAAACAGTCCCTGAAATTATAATGCATATAATTATATTTATTATAAAAAACATATTTTTAATAAAAAATTGTTTAATCATGATTTATCCTTAACCGATTTGATAGCTTGAATTAATTGCAATACAGAGGAGTTTCTTCACAATTATTATGCCGTAAATTTCCCCAACTAACTCCATCAGCCTGTGTTATTCTCACATCCCTATTTCCTTCACGCCACATTTGTTCACCAAAACAATTACCCCAGCCATGATAATGTTGAACATAACATGCCCATGCTTCCCATTGGTGTTGATGATAAGATCCTTCCTTCACATCAATATACCATTCAACACGGAATTGATTACCTGGTTCAATAGTATCTTGACACCTCGAACTACGTGTAATTTGGTTGTTTATACGTAATTCCCAGCCCTCTACTGCCATTTTTTCCCCTTTGATATTAACACTAACCCAACATTTATTTCCCAAATTCAATGCTCCTCCTTTTGTATAACGATCTTGTTTAATGTGAGCAAATTCTTCACTATAAGTTAATGATAGAGTTTCATCTAAAATATAATTTTCACTCTCATCACACCCCCATGTTCCATCCATATAATCAACCATCATCGTGTATTCATTCGTAATTCCACCATGATAACCTGTACTCAATGTTGTTTCTGTGTAATAAAAATAACATGTAGGTTGTGGGTCACTTTCTGGAGGTTCATTATCTGCATAAGATAATAGAATCACGTGTGATATCCATAAAAATAAAACTAAGCACCCATTAAATGCTACAGCAATTCCTTTAATATTTCCCATAATTCATCTCCTCATAATAAAAGAAATAAACAATATTAATAGGAGTATTAATTTAGACAATAATTAATACTATGTCAAGACTATTTCGTAAAATTGTGTATAAAAATTAATCATGTACCTATTTTGAATACAGTTAAGCACACAAAATAATCTATACAATTCACTTCCGTGGATGATCGGCATAATGGAAGTGATATTAGGTAAGCCAAATAAAATCAAATAGATACAATTCTAAATTGTTCATGTTTAATGATTTCGGAATTTTCTATAATTTGCTGAATACAATCAGCTTATGAAAAATACTTTAAAAGTCTTAATGGATACATGATATTCATTCCCCCTCCGCCAAAACACTCTTTGCGTGTTTGGAATAATGCGCGCGTATATCATTCGCATATTGCTTCAGTATCTTCTCGCCCATGCCTTTATGATCACCGCATCGATATAAGGCGCGAGCTAATATAAGTTCCCGCAAGGTGCGGTCCCGCACGGAGGTGTCGTTATTAAATCCTTGAGGTGTTTCCATTTTCGCCCGATACAGCTCGGTCCAGGCGTGGCCAGACATCCCTGGTTTTTGTAGCAATTTGACTATTGCTTCAGCGGCTTCGGGAGCCTTTAAGGTTTCCAACGCTACCGCAACAGCGCGATGGTGGGAAAACTCACTGTTGGCATCCAGGGTTTCCATTTTATCTTTGATAATATCCACAGCCCGGTTGTCACCGGTTTTCGCCATTGCGATGATTTTGCTATCCAGAGGGCTTAAACTGCCGCCGAACTGCCCCATGCCGGTGAACGACCATCCCTTATCCCACGGGGTGGAAGCCACCGTTTCGAGCAATGTTTCTTTTCCGGTTGGATCACCCATCATCCCGAGAATATGGGCATAATTGATTTTCCCTTTTTCAATCTGCTCTTTAGTCAGTTTTTGTAAAAATATAGCTGACCGGTCTGGAACGGATTCATCATGTTCAGTGCGAACCACCGCCTTATACGCTTCCTGCAAGTGGGGAAGGGCATCTTCCGGTTGCGCTAAAATGACTTTTAGGCCTTCAAAATCACTGGCTACACTTTCAACCGCTTTAACAATCTCTTCCTGTGAGTAGGGATATGAATCTGTATCCGTTAATACTCGCTCAGGCAGACTGCCAATTTCCACCAGGTGTTTCTGCAGTTGTTTGATATCAATCGCACGGGTATGCCCATCCTCCTTGGATGCCATCGAGGCCGCCGCCCCCATCGCATAACCTTGATTCTGGATACATGCCTGCATACGTAAGATGGGCATAGCATCCCGGTGGGCACTGATCCCTAAACCCGTCACGATGATCCCATCCATCCCCTTGGGCAGCAATGCACGGTAAGGGACATTGGCGATCTTTTCCGATTTATCCGGATGGTCAATGGCAAAATAGGGATGAATGGTATACCCATGCGTATCGAAGTTGCTGCGGGCCAGCGAAACAGTATCCGGATAGGTTCGGTCATTTAATATATCCAACGGCGAAATGGAGAAATCACCGATGATGCGGCGGCGCTCTCGTGAGTCAACGATTTGGGCGATATCATACGCGCCTTTGAATTTCTCTTTGACGATCACGAATGCACGCCACAAGTCAAGCATGTCATCATCATATATAAATGTATAGTCGGTATTGGTGTAATTCTCATTCAGCATGCGTGGTGGAAGGCCTGTTCCTTGCAAGGCGGCATTTTCCGGCCCCTGAAAGATGGTGTCGGCGCCCGCGGCAGCGGCAATATCCGCATTGCCCGTTGAATCGATCAATACATCACAAAGAACCACCCCGCGTCCCTGTGGGGTAATCACGACGGCTCCTTTGACCTTGCCGTCTTCCACAAACGCCCCACTTCCCATACATCCAAACCAGATATCAGCCCCCGCTTTACGGAGCTCGCTGCGATACCATTCCATCTTGTTTTCAACATTCCAACCACGCCGGTTTTCGCGTAAGTCTTTCATCTCGGCGACCCCCGCATCGATCTCCGAGGTGAAGCCTTCTTTATATCCAAAATAGTAACTGCCAATTAATCCATGCGTTCCCACACCACCTAATCCGTGCAGGTATTCCACCACTAACGTTTTGGCTCCCCGTCTGGCCGCACCGATACCTGCTGGGGCACCACCGGTTCCACCACCGACCACCACCACATCATATTCACCGATTACCGGGATCGATCGTTCGTTCGATCGGATGGTTTTCCCTGTATCAATATTGCGTAAGCCATCCAGAAATTCTTTGATATCCCCTTCTTCACATGGATTGGTTTTTATTGATTTAACTTTAATGGTTTTGGGGATAGATTTATTAATGTACTTCGGCACGGCAAGTTCTTCTCCCAGTTGCCGGCCAATTTTCATTAATTTCAAAGGCGATGGGCCATCAGATAAATATTCACCAAGTACAACCAATCCAGGAATCTTGGTCATATAAAATTGTGGGATTGATTTCGCGTTGGAAAAAGGCCGAATAAACTGATCCGGTGGTTTTTGGTAAATGATTTCTGATCCATCGACCTGCCCCGGACGCCAGCTAAGATCCCGTGCTATTTGATCCGACTTGGCAAATGAGGCAAAGGAACTATCTTCCATTGGAATTTCCAATGTGTACTCATAAGCATCAAAGGTGTTATATTGTGTTCGGGCTTTGTTGGCTTCAGACATCACCGGGCTGGGCATGGTCCGCATGCTCAGCTGGCTTGCTTTTTGTGGTTCGCCCCCGACGACAATCCGTTTAAAAGTTTGTTTACCAGTGGGATAGCCTTCAAAACGAGCACCAGCCATACGCGCAAAGTCACCACGAATCGTGGCATCGATGCATAGTTTAGCCAGGACAGCCTGACGGCCTGAGCGATTCGCCATAATGAATCCACAAATATCCCCCTCTTCGTCGATCAACACATCAGTGACCATCGTGCTGTAAAGAAACTTTGCCCCAACATCAAGTAAGGCCTGATCCAACTCATATTTTACTTGAAATGGGGTTGTGGGATTGGCGTATTGCTCTTTTTTTGGCTTATCCGCTTTTTTATCTTCAAATATGATTTCACCCAACAAAACGCGGCTTAACCCAGGCTCTCGTTTGATCTCCAGTTTTATAAAGGATGGGTTTGAATCAATATTCGCTTTAAAATCCAAACACCCGCTTTCATGGTTATCCCGCTTGGATGAAGGATTCTCGATGGTGGTTATATGCGTCCAATCTTTTCCGTCATCGCTAATAAAAACATCGACGGTGTCGACCACAAAATCATCACGCCGCTGATAGGCCATGACATGCACCATTTCGATGTATGATTTTTCTTTCATCTCTGCAATGATGCTAACATCGCCATCATATTGAACACTTTCTCTGGAGGCACTGGAAAATTTGCCATCCATCAATTTGGAAGACGTTTTGGTATCCGGATGTATAGAGGCTGAGGGAAGATTGCTCTTATAACTAAACGGGAGGGGATTATATGATTGTTCCTGGCGCGTGGGTTTAAACAGGCGTTTGGCAAGTTCTGTTTCGGGTTTTTCGCCATTTTCCAGCCAAAACCGGTAGGTTGCGCATAAATCTTCACCAAGATACGGCCTGGGCGCGGCTAAAAAAACCTCAGCGCCATTTTTAGCCGCTGCCGCGGCTGTTTCCACGCCATACGTGGTCCCCCCAATAACGGCGATATCCACCTCATAAGCCACCGGGATTTCTCTTCCCGATTGGTTAACATATTTTTGTTCGGATGAAGCGGATAAGGTGAGTATTGCAATAAGAAAAAGGCTGGTAATCGTTGATTGTTTCATGGAAAATCCCCCTAATTATGCTTAATCATAAGGTGAATACAACTCATCGTGAAATCGAACATTGATGTTCAACTCTCATCTAATAATCTCATGAAAACGTTCAACAAGTCAAGTTTTATCTCGCACATTCTGTGATAATTTATTGATGTCCCTTTGCACGTTTGTCTTACGTTAAATTCTCCAATCAACCCCTTGGATTTAGATGGTACTCAGTCATTTCAAGTCTCATCCCTTAAAATTCGAGGATGGGTCACGTTTTTCGACCCATCGATGTACTCTCGATGGGTTAAACAACGCAACCCATCCTTTTTATTTCTAAATTCAGCAACTTATATTAAATCGATAGAGTATAAGTTTTTTCGATATAATTTTTCTGGATTTAATCGTTAAAATAAGCTTGACAATTTTTATTCGTTTATGTATGAATTAGATTTATGTTAGAACATAAGAAAAGAATCTAAAAAGAAAGGGGGTTTTCTATAATATTAAATTCTATTAGTTGCCATATTTAACCGAAAGACATTATCTAAATGCAAAAACATTTCAAGTATGGGGAGTAAAGATCATGAAAAGAATTTTCGTTTTAAGCTTATGCACACTTATAGCACTCACTTCATTCGCGCAGGAAGATGAAATTGTCGGAATCACCAGTTTTGAAGACGCCACTGATACGCCAATCGCCGGTGGTCAAGTATCTTTCGCTTTAATTGATCAATTTAATCCGGATGATGACGTGGAACCTTATGATGGAGATTGGCACATGCTTGTCGAATATGACACAAGCTTGGGTCAATGGAGCTGGGCAGACTTGGATTTTCCTGAACCCGTTGATATCTCGGGTATGCGTTATATCCACGTTTGGGCGTATTTCATGCCCGATGCCCAACCCAACGGAGACGATGAGTTTGAATTGCGCCTATCGTTGGATGGGGCTGTTGGGATTGCTTTGGGATACAATCCCAAACCCAAAGCTGATGCTGCCGGACAATGGGTGGAATATACCTGGGAAATTGATACGATATCATCTGAAAATGATCTGTCCGAATTAACCGGTATAAATATATCATTTATGCCAGGTGAAACGGGTGCTTCCGGAATGGTATTTATTGACAATATTTATGCTTCCAAACCTGCTGATTTTCCGGATGAACTTGAATATGTCACTGTCTATTCCTTTGATGAAGAAGGCGGTAACGCCGCCCCTGTCGGTTGGGAATCACAAACAGGTGAAGCCTTTATCGGAATCGGGGATATTGAGCCAAGCGAAGGCACCAATTATATGGAAATTTATATTGGTGGCGGTTGGTCCATCGATGCTCGGACGACAGATGCAAAAGGTGCCACTGACAAATGGGCCGAAGCCGTTGATATTTTAATGGATGTGAGAGTCAGTGATGAATATGATGGGAGTTGGATGCTCCTCAATCCCGTCATTCAATCTGGTGGGAACGATGCGGATGGAAACCCCCTTGAACCCGTTCATGGTTGGGATTCATATGGCGAACGGGATATACGATGGAGCGGATTTTTAGGCGAATGGAAAACCATTGCCTGGCCATTCCGAGTCGATCGGCACCTCGGCGCTTTGGGAGAGGACGGCTGGTTCCAACTCTTATTAATTACCAACCAACCCGGGGATCAGGCAGGAAAGAGAGTGTTTGTCGATAACTTACGCCTCGCTATCCCCGCCGAAACCGATGTGAAGGAATGGAGTATATACTAGACTTATATAACTTGCGTAATATCCATGATTTTCAAGGAGCGATCTTTTGATCGCTCCTTTTTTTAATACCCTTCCCAACGAGGTTCAACATTCAATAAATGCCGCACAAAAAAATCCATCCGTCTCCGCTTTCCATACGGAGTCTCGGCAGAACCATGTCCCTGACCGGGAATAATTAGCAAATCGAAATCCTTATCAGCTTTTACCAACGCATCCACAACCTGCATGGTCGAGGCTGGATCAACATTTCGATCCAATTCACCAACGATTAAGAGCAACTTCCCTTTGAGTTTATGAGCATTGGTAACATTGGACTGCTCTTTATAATGTGTACCGACCGGCCACCCCATCCAAAGTTCATTCCACCAGATTTTGTCCATCCGGTTGTCATGGCAGCCACAATCAGCCACCCCAACCTTATAAAAATCACCATGCGCCAAAAGCCCCCGCAAGGCGTTCTGTCCACCGGCTGAACCTCCATATATCCCAACACGGTCGAGATCCATCTGTGGATATTTCTTTGCCGCGGCCTTTAACCATGCTATTCGGTCAGGAAAACCAACATCCCCCAAATTCTTCCAGCATACATCATGAAACGCCTTGGAACGATGCGACGTCCCCATCCCATCAATCTTCACCACCATAAATCCAAGTTCTGCGATGGCCCTCCTGTGTGAGTAACGCTCAAAATCCTTGGGAACATAAGCGCTTTGTGGCCCCGCATAAATCTCTTCGATAACAGGATATGTTTTGTCTGGATCAAACTGAGTGGGCTTGATAATAATACCATATATATCCGTCTTGCCATCACGCCCTTTGGCCACCAACCGTTCCGGAGGGTTCCAACCTGTTTCCAACAGGGCTGACCAATCCGCTCTTTCCAATTCACAAACCAGCCTGCCATCGCGAATGCGTCGCAATTCTGTCACTGGGGGTAAGTCCACTCTTGACCATGTGTCGATTATATATTTATGTCCAGGACCAAATTCCCAGCGATGATTTCCATCCCCCTTGGTTAACACCGTTAAATTCGAACCATCAAAATTGATGCGGCACAGATGAAGGTAATACGGATTCTGTTCGGGATAAATCCCACCCGCACTAAACCATATCTGACGGTTTTGTGTATCCACTTGCACCACTTCGCGCACCACCCATTCCCCTTGAGTGATCTGGTTCTTAACCTTGCCGGCTTTGACATCATAAAGATATAAGTGATTCCAGCCATCTCGCTCGCTCATCCAGATGATTTCATGGGTATTATCCAGATAACTAATATACTTCTTCCCTGCATAATCAATAAATGTATCGCTCTGTTCATCGATAATGACACGCGTCTCGCCGGTTTTCGCATTGATCTCCACCACACGCAAAACCTGATGGCCACGCTGATTGTAAACCATCACTACAGCACTGGAATCAGGCCACCAATGGATATCGTTTATGCTCCAGGCGTTGGGAAATAATTCATCTGAAACGGGTAGTTGCTCTTTGGATTCAATATCAAAAAGCCGTGGCCGGGGAACCGGCATTTTATCCCCCGGTTTATTGTAAGGAATCGAATGAAGCTTTGGCTGCAGTTGATCTTTGGGAGACGATTCAATCAGGTGAATCTCGCGTTCTTCACCCTTTTTGATCTGCATCACAATTAACTTCTTCGAATCCGGTGACCAATACATCCGGTTTGAATAATAGTCCTCATCTGATCCATTACGGCACAAGGTAATCGCTTTTTCAGTCTCCTTATTTTTGACATGCACACTTTCTGTTGTGGTAAACGCTATCCACTTGTCATCCGGTGATGTCCCCCGTGAACGGGTACGCCGTCGCGCCGTTCGTTTCCGTTGGGCCGTGATTGTGTCATCGATAATCGCATCGGCTGGATCAGCCGTACATTCAAAGACCCCCAGATTCTTGCCTTTTTGATCAGTAACCAACCACACATGTCCCTGATACGAGTTTTGTTCGCGTGATTCTCCTGCTGCCAGCGATCCATATGGCCGTTGTTCACCTGAACTGTCTATCCAAAAAATATTCACTGTTCCAGCGGTTTTGTTGATGAATTGTATGGTCGTTTGCTCTCCAGTCTGGCGTGAGGGATACGGATCAGTCCTGGCCGGGAGGCGATTGGCAGCTTCCAAATCCTCCTTGGATTCCCTCAATTGGCCGGATTGATTATCATAGATCCAGTTTTTTTCGAATGCCTGAAAACGTATAATTTTCCCCTCTTTTTCCAATGTGATCCAATTAAAAGGCAGTTGATAAGGGGATATATCCTCTTTACCTGCTTTTGATAAAGCCTCTGCCAAATGTTGATGATCAAAAGCAGGTTGGCGTATACCTTTGCCAGGTACGACAAAAATGAACTTAAATTGCATGGGACCGGTTTTGATCCGGTACCAAAAGGACGCACCATCATTCGACCAATGTGGATTCACCCTGGACCGAAACACCTTGTTCCGCGTACGCTCATCAAACGTTTTTGCCCGTTCATAATCCACCCCCGAACCTTGCGCAAAAACGGTCCCCGGCATGAAAAACATCTCCACCAACAAACAAAAACTTATCGAAAATCCCAACAAACGTTTCATCAGCATTAAACCTCATCATTATGTATCGTCTCAACCATGAAACAAAATACTATTCCTGTAGGGGCGGGTTTATAACCCGCCCGATTGCTACCCGCCTATTTCAAACCCGCACGCTAAACACCATCACCCACCCGACCGCTTCACTTGATACCCCCGTTCCTTAAGTTCCTCCATAATGGTATCACATTGATCGCCTTGAATTTCGATCACGCCCTCTTTTACTGTTCCTCCGCATCCACATTTCTGTTTCAATTCCTTGGATAATGTTCGCAGCCCATCCATGGTTAAAGGCAGACCGGTTATCAACGTCACCGCTTTCCCTTTTCGCCCTTTAGTCTGCCGTTGAATCCTTACAATCCCATCCCCTTTCGGTTTCTCCTGTTTCTTTTTGCAGGTGCATTTCGATGATGGTTTTTTGCATTTAGGGCATGTCGAGCCATGTTCAGTCGAGTAAACAAGGCGAGATTTTTTATCATGGTCTTTCTGCATGGTATCTTCCACATCGTATAAAAAAATCATAAAAAATTTTTCAATTTATTGAATATTTGCGGTCTTTTTTTTAAATTCAAGGTATACTATATTGTAATCATGTTTGGGGTTATTGGTTTGTTGGGAATCCGATGTAATCCGCGAAATGTTAATTCATCAGTCAATGGGGGGCAACCATGGCGAAGACAAAAAAATCAAAGAAAGAAAATCCCACCGAAAAATCCAAATCCAACAGCAAGAACAAATTACAACCGCCACTCACCATTAACGAATCCCCTGAAGTGAAAAGCAATGGCCAGTCAAAATTGAAAAAGAAATTTTATGAAAGCGAACTCAACAAACTCCAAATCGAACTGGTCAAACTCCAGGAATGGATCAAATATAAAGGTTTAAAAGTCGTAGCACTCTTTGAAGGCCGGGACGCCGCCGGAAAAGGCGGCGTCATCAAACGCATCACCCAATGCCTTAACCCCCGCGTCTGCCGTGTGGTGGCCCTTGGTACACCCACCGAACGTGAAAAAAACCAATGGTACTTCCAACGCTATGTCGCTCATTTACCCGCTTCAGGTGAGATGGTGCTTTTTGACCGAAGCTGGTATAACCGCGCAGGTGTGGAACATGTCATGGATTTTTGCACCGAAGAGGAATACCAGGAATTCTTGCGCTCATGCCCCGAATATGAACGCATGCTGATCCGCTCAGGTATTATCCTGATTAAATATTGGTTCTCCGTCAGCGATGAAGAGCAGGAGCGCCGTTTTCAAGCACGCATCAAAACCCCTACCAAGCGCTGGAAACTCAGCCCCATGGACCTGAAATCCCGTGAAAAATGGATTGAATATTCCATGGCCAAAGACAAAATGTTCGCCCATACTGATATAAAGCAAGCTCCTTGGTTTGTGGTAAATGCCGATGATAAAAAACGCGCACGTTTGAATTGTATCTCTCACCTCTTAAGCATGATCCCATATGAGGATTTAACCCCCGAACCGATCGAACTTCCCCCAAGGCATGACGATGTAATGTATGTAAGGCCGCCTATAACCGACCAAACCTTTGTACCCGAAGTATATTAAAAAGCCATTCTTTTACTACCCAGCGAGGGCGATGCTCCCACCGAGCCGCGTTTTTCAATCACCAAGGGAGGGCGAGGCTCCCGCCGAGCCGATATATCCTAAATCCGTGTGTGGTTCACGTTGTCCGACCCATCAATACACACCTCTATTCTAACATGAATAATCCACTCCTTGAATTGAGAAAATATAACCCCCCACCCCTAAAGAAGGCAGCATAATAAAACACCTTCCAGAGCTTAAATCTAACGCAAATAAACATCCCTGCATTAATTCTATTCACTTTGCCAATCTTATCTCCTCTTGGAAACCTTTAAAAATAAATAAATTTTATAAAATTTATACACTTAATCTTGAATATTAATCGAATTAATAGAAAATATAACAAATTTTGAATGAGGTATTCTGCCATGAAATGTCTATTATTTCTAAATCTTACCCTTGCATTTTCAATCATCTTGTTTGGTGGTTGCAATACTGCTGAAATTGCAGGCAGTACCGTTGGAGCCACTCTGCTGGGTGCCCAGGCACCTGGAAGTGAAATACAACAGATTTATTACTTGGGTGTTTTTGATCCCATGGAACAAATCCCTCCCCAAGTGTATCGCATTCGCGTCCACGGCCAGGCCAGCGCTATCAGCGCCACCAATTTTAGCTCAGGCTGGGTGCCAGCGGATGTGATTGACTCACTGACATCAAAAATCCAACACAGCAGTTCTGGCGTCGCTGAGGTCACCGGGACTCCAACACCCACACCCGGACAAACAAGTGGATCATTTCTGGAAGGCCGCAAACTAGTCCTCTTCGGTCCGGAAGGCTTTCGTGAAGCCCCTGAAAACCACCGCCTGGTCATTGTCATGGGTTCCTCACCTCAAAAATTCTTTAGCGCCATTAACAATACCCTGACAGGTATCGCTTCGGTCAACCTGGAAACCTCAACCTCCGATGTATCACAGAAAATATTGAATTATCGCAATCAATTACTCAACGATCGCAAACGGCTTCTTGACCTTCAAAAATACAGTAGCTAAAAACGTAATGCCCCAAAAGAGTGGCGAATGAAAAAGATTGTTTATTTTGTGGTGAGATTGTCTCAAAACAGGGTTGACACATAGGTCAACCCCTACATGTGGTAGGGGCGAACCTATGTGTTCGCCCTATGTAGAAGCACGGCGAACATCAGAATAAGTTTTGAAACAATCTCAATAAATATACATAATACAAGGATAAAAAAATGAAATCACTCAACGTTTATTTGTTGTCTTTGATGATGCTGGTATTAGGAGGCTGTGCCGTGATGACCGTTCAGGTTGATGTCTACAAAGGCCCACTCGCCAATCATGAAGAAATCCAAATGGAACAAACCATCTCCCTCGCCATCGGCGCCAAACCATTGTTGATTCACCTGCGTGATGACATCATCATCAGCGCCAGCAATTCTATTAATACTTTATCTCAATTATATGAAAACCCCTGTTACGAACCTGGGTATATTGAATATGTAAATAAGGCAACCTGTACGATTACCCCTATGGCATGTAAATGCCTCTTCAATAATTCATTGGCCAGACGTGTTAATGCGGTTTTGTCACTTTATGAAGATCGCGTACCGGACAAATATAGAGACATTGTTCAAGTTGCACAAAACTTGTTGAACTGGGCAGAAAAATACTATGAAGATCCTGATTCAATTCAATATAATAAAAAAGCAGTGATTGAAATTGATAAGTTGGTAAGAAAATATAATCAATCTGAATATGTAACTGATAAATTCAAAATTGAGGAAGTGGAACAATTTATTGAAAAATCACCGTATATTAATAGGAATAAAAATGTAAACGAGTTACCAATTGTTCGATGGAATAACCTGCTGGATGAAAATGTACCCAAAGTAAAACAAACCGTAAATGAATTTGTTATATCCGTCTCCAAAACCGGCTTGGAGGAAGGACGCCTGGATGACGGCATTGAAACCTTGATCGACCATTATTTAAACGCTGTAAAGGATAATTATGGCAATGAAGATGCCGCCAATGATGAACGTCAGGTGTTGCTGAATGCCTTGGCCCGCTTTGCTGAAAAGATATTGACCCTCGCCAATTTTGAGCCTTTCTTTATTAACGAAGATATTAAAAAAGATGCTAAAAAAATGGTGAGCGAGTATGTTCAGGTTCTTCAAGCCGTGGGGAACTCAATCTTAATTCAAGTCGATGAACTACGCCATCGCGGAGAACAGGAAAAATACCTGGTTCGCCAGGCAACCGATGAGATTATTGCCGCGCAATCACACCAGATTCTGGATTCCACTCCTAATGCCAGAAATGCCAAGGATGTCCTGGATGATGCAATTACTTCTTTGCGTTATGAATTGATCAAAGCTAAATCAGTGGTTAAAAATACGTCTGAGATACAAGGACTGGAAGCGGCTATCAAGGAAACAGAAACTATACGCAACGATATGATTTACATGCGCCCCTCCTCGGCTTATCTCCGCTCCAGCTTTCCCTCCACCAGCTTACAAGGAGATCCAGGCTTAAGTTGGAGTAACATGCTTCAACAGCATATGTATCGTCAATTACCTTTCTTTGCGGAACTCACCGGTGGTTTTGGTAATAAACGGCATGAACGGGAAATCAAAGCCGAAATCGATAAACAGTACTGGCAAAACATCAACACCGTCCGTGTCGCTGGTGGCGGGCTCACCAATTATGTCATCGTAAAAGACGATGTCGGGAACTGGTATGTCAAAGGCTATTCCAGCGATCCTGAAGATATCATTAACTCCGCCACAACCGTCGCAACCTTTGGATTAGGCCAAAAGTATCACAGCTTACTGGCCCCCAACGCACCCACAGGCGGAAGTGTCAAAGACAAACAGGTTATTGCCGCCCGGCATGAATATCAAACCACCACTGCGGATCAGTTTGCTGATGTGAAAAAAGCCCTGAGCGGCCTGATTGACGATGTAAGTGCAACCTATCGCACCATCAACAATGCCACGCTAACCCAAAACCTGGATAACAAGAGTGTAAATCTAAAATCGGAAGTACAAGCCATTAAGGTCAATAGCAGTTTATCTGACGAAAAGAAAAGCATCGAACAATCAGATAAAATCATCGAAATGCTCCAAATGGCATTGGATTACCGAAAAGATATGATACGTGGCCTCAATCTTCATGTATTGCAAGTCCAGAAACAGGAAAACCCTGAATCCTCTCAAGTGAAAACCATAAACATCGTTATTGAAACCATTGAAACCGAGGTAAACAACTTCATCGAAGAATGGATCAACAAACGCCTGCAAACCATCGATAAATTTGACAATAAGTTGGAAGGAATAGCCGCCGTTCCATCAAGTGACTCATCCTCCAACTGAACAGATTCAAGGGCTTTTTAACATCTAAAAACACAATCTCCCCTTTTCTTATCATGAAACTTCTTCCACCCATATACAACAACAATTGAAATCAAATCACCATCCATGATAAAGTAATCTCCACAGTATATAATCAAACAAAAAGGTGAACCAAAATGAATAAATGGCTGATGACCCTATTAATTATTTCAATAACCACCCTATCAACTCAAGCAATCTACGGCAATTCCATTTACGCGGGATTAGCAAAAACCGATATCACACCTCCCATCGGAGGTGACACCACCGGCTATTCATCAGCCAAGCCCACCACCGGCATTCACGATCCATTATTTGCCAAAGTCCTGGTGCTGCAATCTGAAGAAAAAACCATTGCCCTGGTCGTATGGGACCTATGTGTCTTTAACTCTCCCTGGCTTCACAACCAAATGCCGGAGTTGGGTATCGATCGATTGTTGATTCTTAACACCCACACCCATGCCGGCCCCAATCTCAGACAGGACGATTTCCCTTCCAAAGAAAAACCCTGGCGAAAAACTGTTGAAGCGCGCGTATTGAACGCCATTCGCGAAGCAAAAAGCAATATGTTCCCCGCCTACGTTGCCGCTGATACCGGCGGCATACAGTTGGGCTACAATCGCCTGGTCCGCCAACCCGGTGGCTATGCGATCACCCATTTTGAAAATCCCGATCGCATTCCCTATGGCCCTGTCGATCCCACTGTTGGCGTCATCCGCATCACCGATGAGGCTGGAGATATTCGCGCTGTCATGATCTGCTATGCCTGCCATCCCGTCGTATTAGGCCCCCAAAACCGTCAGATTTCCGCTGATTACCCCGGCGTTTTATGCCGTGAGGTCAAGCAAAAATTAGGTGAAGATGTAACATGCCTCTTTATCCAGGGTGGTGCCGGTGATATTAATCCCCTCATCCTGGCCCGCACCGGTGAGCCGGATATGGATTTCCCCCTGGTGGAACGAGTCGGCGTATTACTGGCCGAAGAAACCTTAAAAACCATTGAACACATGAAAGATCGTGAAGGAAAATCCACGTCCTTATCCTTTAAATCAAGCACCTTCGACACCGATCATCGTTTCGGTGAAGATGAAAAAATAACCGTCGGCACCACGTCTGTCTTGATCAACAACGAAATCGGTCTCGTTACCATGCCGGGCGAACCGTTCCACACGTTCCAAAACGACCTTCGCCATAAATCCGATCTGCCTTTTGCTTTTCTATTCGGATATTGCCTCGACGCCCCCTATGATTGGCCCCGCTACCTCCCCGATATCGAATCCGCCGCTCGCGGAGGCTACGGCGCCAGCGATGCCACTATCGCCGCCGTGGGAACCGGCGAACGCCTGATCAACCAGGGCCTGGTCATGCTCTACGAGTTGCAAGACCGCCTGCTCGACCACCCCCAACGCCATATCCACGAATGAGAGATAGGCGGATGGCAAGGATAAGCATGGCTCATCAACAAATTCCCCTTCCAATTCAACGAGCCAAATTGTTCTTGACTTAATCAGGCTTTCTCCCTTTTACAACCAAAAACCCTTTGTGTTTCTCCAGTTACACTTATAATAGATTTATTAATTTAAATTCATTATCACTAAAGGTTTTATTAATCCGATATGTTCTCACCGGCCTATGAGGGAATTATTCTTGCCAGCCAATCTCCAAGACGCAAAAAGCTATTGGAGAAGATGGATTTGGACTTTCAGGTTATTCCAAGTGAATTGGTCGAAATGCCCCCCATGGGCGATAAACCCAGCGCCTATGCCTCCCGCACTGCCCTGGAAAAAGCCATTAAAGTGGGAGAACGATATCCTAACCACCTCATCATCGGGGCGGATACCGTCGTGGCTCTCCAAGACCGCATTATGGGGAAACCTAAATCTAAAGAAGAAGCCTCCTTAATGCTCAGCCGCCTTTCAAACCAATGGCACGAAGTGTGGACCGGCTACTGCGTCTACAATAAAGCCAAATCAATCCAAATCGTAAAATCGGTCTGTTCCCATGTCCTCTTTCGGAATCTAACCATCGATGAAATTGATGCCTACGTGGCAACCGGCGAGCCTGAAGATAAAGCCGGTTCCTATGCCATCCAGGGCCGCGGAAAAACCCTGGTCAAAAAAATCAAAGGCTCATACCATAATATTATTGGATTACCAACAATCGAGTTGGGCAAAACTCTCTTCCAACTCGGCATTTCCATCGATTCAATCGAATCAAAGTTTTAGTCATTATGGCTTTTTTAACGCACATTGAGGTATTGTTTTATGATTGAAATGGAATTCTTTGAATTAAGATTAGATGAAACCGGCTCCGATCAGCTTATCATCTTGAAGGAAAAAATGGGAAATCGGATGATGCCGATCCTCATTGGGTATTATGAAGCCCAATCCATTCATCTCGCTTTAAACGATATCCAAATCCAACGCCCCTTAACCCATGACCTTGCCGTCAACATCGTCCATTCACTCGATGCAAAAATGGAAAAAGTTGTGGTCAATGATTTACGTGATTCAACCTTTTTTGCTCTCATCCACTTCTCCACCACCAACGGCCCCAAAGAGGTCGATTCACGCCCCAGCGATGCCATCGCCCTGGCGGTAAGAACCCACACACCCATTTTCGTTGAACCCCATGTCCTGGAGCAAGTGGCCAAAGAATGAGATAACCAATCTTACCCTTCCCCATATGGCGTTCTTGCGTTCTTTCCCAATTGTTAACTTGCCGTTATTGAACTTTGTCCATTTTTTTTCATTTTTTTATTGTCTCTTTTGGATTTAAGTAATAAAATTTTACTTGGAAGGATTTTCAAACTTTCATTAACTCGGTAAAATTTCGCCCGATTGTTAAACCATTCCGAGGCAATAATTAGTTTCGAAATTTGAATTTAAAATGAATGAAAAAGAAATAATGGCATATAATCTTTCTATAAATAGACTAAGCATAGCTTTAAGAAAGAGGATATAACCTCACCAATCGCTGATCGTTATATAAAGAAGAAGCGAGCATCATGAAAAGGAAAGAAATAATGAAATTAGCTGACAAATATCAGGATGAAATCAAAGTGCAAGTCACCAAGCGGCTTCCAAAACGGGAAATCGCCAGCGTGGTTAGAGATTTTATCGATCAACGCCTCACCTTTGCGGTTTCCCAGCATGAGGCCGAATATGAAGTCTGGCGGCAAGTTTTGCCTGGTGATCGGCCGCGGGTCAAAAACCGCAAAGAAGGCATGGTCCCCGCGGGTATCATCGAAGAGGATCTCGAGGATCTAAACGAACGCAACTTTGTCTGCGTTTGGGACCAAGGCAAAAAGGTCGCTGGCGATTTTGACGTCAATTAGCGATGTGTTGAACCATTGATCGAGCGTACCTTCTGGTCGATGAGGGGGAGATTCATGCTTAGTCCCATCATAATTCCAAGCCATGTCGCGGTTCGCATCTGAGCAAACATGGGGGCAAACATCTCCGCCGCACAAAAGGCGATAAACGAGCAGAATACTCCCCTCGAAACACATCTCACATATGCATCCTGAAGCAAATCATTCTGAAGATAAACTCTCCGTATAAACACAAAGTGAAGCAACAAATACGTAAACAAGCCAAATAACCCCATCTTAACCGCTACCCACAAAAACGTATTATGAACCCCCAATAAATTGGTCCGCGAAAGGAAAATCTCCATGGGCATCACCCCTCCAAGCCCGATACCCAATATGGGATTCTGCTTTATGGAAATTAAGGCGTTTTGCCATTCTATCAATCGATAGTTGGCACTACTCTCTTTCGTTGGATTCAATATCGACTCAATCCTCATCCCGATCGCCTGCCACTGCCCCATTACCGTAATCATGCACAACATCAAAACAAAT
This sequence comes from uncultured bacterium, assembly GCA_964517495.1. Taxonomy (GTDB): domain Bacteria; phylum Hinthialibacterota; class Hinthialibacteria; order Hinthialibacterales; family Hinthialibacteraceae; genus CAZFER01. The sequence goes on from CAZFER010000022.1 coordinate 66,780, forward strand.
CCAATTGCCACCAATGCGGCAAAACGCATCCTCGCTTTTTTCCCCTGAATCCAAAAAATAACCATAAGTCCAACAAAAATAGCCACATAATAAGCACGTTTGTATGAGAATAGAAAACAGAAAAATACGATGGGAGAAAACAAGTAATATAAACGCTTCAACGGAATATCCACCTTTTCCAGCCAAATAACAACCATAAACAACAAAAAGGTCATAAACGTCAGCGAATCCTCCCAACCCGTAAATATGGCTCGGATACGCCACTTTATCTGAAATCCCTCTCCCAACAGATAGAGATATGTTCCTTCAATCGATTTCAAGATAACCGCGATAAAAAAGATCGAAATCAACGCTTGCAAGGATTGTTTGCTACGGATCAAATTAACGGTCAAAAAATAGGGAATAAAGAAATGCAGCAAACGCCGAGGTTCAAACAACCGCGAAGGATCTCCATAAAGCCGAAGACACGTGATATAACCCACCAGGCAGGCGATCGCAAATCCCCAAATCGCCACATCAAGTTGAGTACCCGCAATCCTCCCTTTCCGTTGCAATAACGTCAACAATATCAATATGATTAACGCCACTTCAAATACATTCAAACCAATAATGGGCAAATGTACCCGGTAAATGGTCTGAGCCAACATTTCTGTGACTAACAACACATCCTCAGAAAACAACGTTTCAATCCCGAAATAAAAGGCCAAAGCAATATCCGGCCGAGGTATAAACATTGCCATCGCTAACACAGAGGCAATCACAGCAACCGCTGAATAGGGTGGATAAACAACACCCAGCACCGACAAAATGGCAATCAAAATCAAACTAGCCACTATGGAAATGTTTTCTTTTAAATACAAAGATGTTGAGGCATTAACCATTACCGCAAACCAACCGATTAACTAAATAGATGAATAACTTTATTCCACTCTTCCACAATCAGCAAGCAAAATAGAGTATAATAATGTTAATACCAATCATTGCACGGGATGAACGATCATGATAGATCATCAATCCTTGAAAAAAGAGAGAGCCTACCAAACCAATTCTCAGTTCGACATGGGCGAATTCATCCAACTTCTTCCCATCGGCTGCCTGGTTTTTAACAGTGAATACGGCATCGTTGAAACCAACACCAAAGCCGATCAAATGTTCGGGGCGAGCCATTCATTAATAGGAAAAACCTTACCGGAAATCTGCGAATTTAAACAGGAAACACAACAACTCCTACAATTAATTGACTCCAACACCAATAATTCCCTTAACATTACATTCAAACAATTCGCCCACGGCCATATGCACTCAAACGTGCATGTGGCACGCTATGGCGGCCAGACTCTTCTCTTTGTCGAGAATATTACTGATATTGTGGCGTTAACGGAAGAATTACGCAATTTCAAATTCATCATCGAACTTTCAGATGCGGGCATTGCTCTTTTTGATTGTGATGGCATGATTTTCTACGTTAATCCTGCCTATGAATATTTCTCCCATTACCCCTTGGAAGAAGCGATTGGCACACCAATTCAACAGTTTTGGGAAAAGCATTTTTCAGCGGAAATCGCATCCGAAATGTGGGAATCGATCCAGAAGGGGTGCTCCTGGAAAAGAGAACTCAGTTGTCATCCCGCTCACATGCCCAATTATGAAGTTGATATCCACATAAAACCAATTAAAAATGAATACGAAGAGAACGTCGGTTATATCTTAATACAACGGGATATCACCCAACAAAAACGGCTTGAAAAAGAATTATCCACTTATTCGGAAATCCTTGAGAATAAAGTCGAAGAACGAACCAACGCACTTTCCAAACTGCATGAAATCTCCCACCTTTTTCACACCACGGAATCGTTGGATAAACGCCTCCGCCTTGTTCTAATAGCCGCCACCGCCGGTGAGACATTTCGCTTTAACCGGGCGTTTTTATTGTTAGTGGATGAAAATTACGAATGGCTTGAAGGAAAGATCGCCATTGGGCCTTCCACCCCCGAAGAAGCCAACCATATTTGGAATTCAATTGATCACTTACCCAAAGACGGTACCATCACCGGCAGCTTACAAACCTACCTGGAAAACGCAGGAGACGGTGACCCCCATGTCAATGATATTGTTCGGCGCCTTTCAACCCCGTTATCCAATTCGAAATCCATATTTGTACAATGCCTGCAAAAACGACGATGCATGATTGTACGCCGGGGAAAAACGGACTCTGAGTACGATCAAACCATTATCGAAATCCTGGAATCGGATAATTTTGCTGTTATTCCACTGCTGGTTGAGGACAAACCTGTCGGTGTCTTGGTGGTGGATAACATCATTACCCAAAAAATCATCATCGATGAAGATTTGAAATTATTGAGTATTTTGGCATCCCAGGCAGCTTTGGCCATTGCCAACGCCAATCTGATCGACGAATTAGCTCAAAAGATAAAGGAAATTGAACAAGCCTATTCCGAATTGAGCCAAAGCCATAAAAAACTCATCGATTCAGAAAAATTCGCCGCATTGGGCCAAATGGCTGCCACCGTTGCCCATGAAATCAGAACCCCTTTGGTGGCCATTGGTGGGTTCGCAAACACCATGCTAAAAACAACAAGCGAGGATCACAAAAATTACCAATATTTAAAAATCATTCGCGATGAAGCACTTCGTTTGGAAGATGTGCTAAGCCATTTACTTTATTACGCCAGACCCTCCACTCCACTTAAAGAAACGCAGGATATTAATACATTTATCGATTCGATTCTCCAATTCATGGAACCGGAATTTAACCATAACGATATAACCATTGAAAAAACTTTCGCGGAAAATATGCCTATGATCTCATTTGATCGCAATCAAATGAGACAAGTTTTGATAAATATTTTAAAAAACAGTATTCAATCTATGAATAAAGGAGGTACAATCTGTATAGAAACATTTTTTGAAGATCAATTTTGTGCCCTGAATATCGCAGATAAGGGAGAAGGTATTGGATCAAAACACCTGGATCGGATATTCGAACCGTTTTATTCAACGAAACATGCCGGTACGGGTCTAGGGTTACATATTTCCCGTAGAATCGTTACATCACATGGGGGGAGTCTTACTATTAGTAGTCAGCTGGGAGAGGGAACGAACGTGGTTATACGGCTTCCATTATAAGGAGGAATCGTTCCAATGAAAAAGATACTCATCGTGGATGACGAGGATAACCTTCGAGAATTGTACCAGGTTGAATTCATGGAAGAGGGATTCGATGTGGTTTTAGCGAGAGACGGTTTTGAAGGCGTGGAAAAATGCCAACTGGAAAATCCTGATATCGTTATTGTCGACATACGCATGCCCGGCATGGACGGACTTGAAACCATTTCACGTATTTTAAACATCGATCGTAAACGGCCTGTCATTATTCATTCCGCTTATCCCCATTATCAAGACAATTTCTTAAGTTGGAATGCGGATGCCTTTGTAGTTAAATCAAGTGATATGACTGCCTTAAAAGATAAGGTCCATTACTTTCTTTCTAATCAGAATCCCAATTGATTCAAGAAGGTTTAGCCATTCTTGTTTAAAGCATGTCCCAGGGATCGACATCCTGCACGATTCGCAGGCCATGACGTTTTTGTAACAGAAGATTCTGAAACTCCTGGCTATTGAGCAATGGCCTGAATATCTTATGATCCCGGCTTTTTAGCGCCACTTGCCATCGGTAATAATCACGAAGACGATAAAGAGGCGCTTCCACAGGGGGGAGCAAAACCATATCTCTCGGATGTTTTAAACCTTCATTTAACAGGTTGTAAAGTTCCCACGCCTTATCACGGGCTAAATCCTCCTTGAATGCTTCAATCCGCCATAAAACCAACCGGGAAAAGGGTGGAAAACCAATCAAACGGCGGTAGCGAATCTCCTTATTAAAAAAAGTGGTGTAGTTCTGTTTAAGAGCTAATTGAATACTATAGTGATCGGGATAATAACTCTGAACATACACTTCCCCAGGATGGCTCCCCCTTCCAGAACGGCCTGCCACCTGGGTTAGCAAAGTAAACGTACGTTCTGCCGCCCGAAAGTCAGGTAACGACAGGGCATAATCTGCATTGATAATCCCTACCAGGGTTACATTAGGAAAATCCAGCCCCTTGGCTATCATTTGCGTTCCCACTAACACATCCGCTTCACCCCGGCGAAAGGGTGTCATTAAACGGTCATGGTCTCCCTTTCGGCGTGTGGTGTCACGATCCATGCGAACAACACGGATGTTTTCATCCAACGCCTGCAACTCATGAACCACACGCTCCGTCCCAAAACCGCGCTGACGGATAAATTTCTCCGAACAGGAAGGGCAATTTTGAGGTAAAGGGCGCCGATAATCACAATGATGACAAATAAGTTGATTACGTGACCGATGATAAACCATTGCCACACTACAATGCTCACAATTCAACACATGGCCGCATTGACTGCATGATAAGGTGGTGGCAAAACCACGCCGGTTTAGAAAAAGAATGGATTGCCGGTTTTCATGATATCGTTCCAACAATGCTTCTTTCATCTCATTGGAAAGGACCTCTTCCTCCTCCGAACGCCCTCTCATATCCAGAAGATAAACTTTTGGCATGCCATGCTCTGCAATTCGCCGATGAAGATAAACAGCGTCATATTTTTTCTGTGAGACATTGTGAGACGATTCAATCGATGGTGTCGCTGAACCTAACAAGCACAGGGCACTACTCATTTGAGCACGAACCACGGCCAAATCTCGCGCATTATAGCGTGGACTTGGATCGGATTGCTTATAGGATGCTTCATGTTCCTCATCAACAATGATTAAACCCAAATTCTCCACAGGGGCAAATATGCTGGAACGCGTCCCTAACACAATGCCTCTTGAGCCATTTTTTATCATCCGCCACTCGTCATATCGCTCCCCTTGTCCCAATCCACTATGTAACAAACCAACATCCTGGCCAAATCGGGATTGAAAACGCTCCAAAGTTTGAGGCGTAAGGGCTATTTCTGGAATCAGCACCAAGGCCGTTCTTCCAAGTGAGCGTGTTTTTTCGATGGCCCGAAGATATACTTCCGTTTTCCCACTCCCTGTCACCCCCCGCATCAGAATGGGTTTACTGCCTTTTTTTTCAACCGAACCTTCAATCTTCTCCAAGGCTTGCGCCTGTTCATCCGTTAGAGTCAATTCAGTGACAGATGAATCCGGCTCATGTAAAGGAATAGTTCGCAACGATTCGCGGGTATGAAGCCGGATACGGCCGTGCTGTTCCAATGTCTTGATGGTTGTAGATGAAACCCCCACTTCCCGAATAATATCCGAAGGGGATAGTAACGCTTTGCGATTAATCAGGAACTCGATAACCCGCCGTTGGTTTGGCTTTTTGATATCATCCGGAACCCGTCCTTCTTCACGTATCTGCTCATCCAATATCACCACTTTAATCATTTTTGGACGCACTGAAGGTGAAAATGGAAACGCAGTGGAATAGGTATCACCAAGTGAGGCCAGGTAATAATCCGCCACCCAGTTGAGGAATGATAAAAGTTCTTCCCCAAATAGAGGTTCCTGGTCGAGAACACGGGTAACTGTCTTGATTTCTTTGAGTCCGGCTGGCGGTTCTTCGATCAGATTAACGGCATATCCCAGCCGGTTACTCTTGCCGAAAGGGGCATAAAGCCGGCAACCCGGTTTTAACGAATAATCTGATGTTGGGGGCAGTCGATAAGTAAAAAGCCGCCTGGCCGGGATAGGAAACGCAACCTCAACATACATGGAAGATTCCTCATTCAACTAAAAAAATGAAAATTGTTGTCATAAATGCTTCGTTTCTATTGCTTTTTCATGAGGTTATATCGTAGTATAAACAAATAACAAGTATTCGGCGGCTCTAAAACCGAATAACAACGATAACACCATGGGGAGGACAGAAGGATGAAATTTTTTTTCCGCATCGCATTAGTTGGTTTAGCCGTATCCGTATTTATGATTGGCTGTGCTACACAAGATGAGCAAACAGCCGTACAATCCCATCCGAATTTTGAAAAGATGTGCTCAAAATGCCATACACTCGACCGGGTTCATGTCGCTCATAAGGCCCTTACCCAGGATCAAATGAGACATATTGTCGAAAAAATGGCAGAAAAACCAGACTCTGGTATCAATCCAAGAGATATCGATACCATCGTTAAAGAGATTTATTGAGTTTATTCCAGGTTCAATAAACTAAAGGACCGGATACTTTCCGGGATAACGATTTCCTTTTTTCCAGAAACACCTTAATATCATCTATAACCTTTTTGAAAGGATATGGCCGAAAATGGAAAGAGTGATATTTCTTTCCATTTTCGGCTTTTTATCGATTTCTTTTATCACCTGGATTAAATCCATTTTGTGTCATAAATTTAACAAATCTTCAAAATCCTATTCCAAAAAGATTGACAAAAAAGAACTTTAGGATAACTTATATCCCGTTGTCAAAATACACTGAAATTCAAGTATAGCGTCCCCATCGTCTAGTGGCCTAGGACACCGGCCTTTCACGCCGGCGACGGGGGTTCGACTCCCCCTGGGGACGCCATTTTTATCCTACCCTTTTCCTCCACAACCCTGTACCTAAGTTATTTTGGTTAACAGTATTCAACTTCCATAGAAAACCGATTGAATTTAAGGTTTAATGTCCTATCGATGCTAAAATCACTTGAATTAGATTTTTTTATGTGATAAAGTTTATGAATGTTATAAAGTTTTGTATAAATTCTGTTATTTCATTCTATTCTTATTTGGTAAAATGTCAGCCAGATGCAGTTCAAGAAAATTGAAAACTTTCTGTTGGCCTGAGTATTCCTCCCCCAATGAAATGGGGGAGGTTAGGAGGGGGTTAAATGAATATGCTCAACGTTTTTCTTATCAACCCTCCCCTAACCCCTCCCAATCTTGGGAGGGGAATGAAATTTCAAATGGCTGATCTTTTACCTTAATTGTTGAGAGCGTAGGGAGCGATTATGTTTGATGTGAAGATTTTTGATCACGCATTACTTAAACCGGTATTGGCGCAGCAAGAAAATGAGATTTTTGGGAATATCTGGCGTAATGTAGGCGCCGACCCAACCGTCATTATGTTCGTGCTGGGTACCCTTATCGCCATTGTTTTGGCGATCGTCATCGGTGCTTATAAATATCAAAAATGGAAAAAGTTCAAACAATTCGAGGATGAAATGAAAGCCTTGGAGCTTGATGCAGAATCGGAAGGCACTTTTGCTTGGATGGTCAGGCGGTATGCCATGGATCAACCGGTCGATATTCTCGTCTCCCCCCGGCTATTCGATGAAATGGCCGCTTCTGAAATTCAAAATGTGCTCGCCAGCAATGCGTCGGTTCAATCAAAATCCAGATTTATTGATATTGTGTATGATATTCGAAACAAAACCTATAGTCCCGATTTAAAAAATGCCAAAGAAAACTTGAAACAACCGGGTTCGTCCGCTGAAGAGAAAAAGACACAAGAGGAAACAGCCTCACAATTTTCAACGCAAGCGGCTTAACCTCTTTCACAACCTCTTGATCAGGGTTATACAATTTTCACTAAATTGATCATTTAAACAATTAATTTTATCTAACCATTGTTTTAAAGGACGCCCGAACGCATCTTCTTTAAACCGCAGTATATCTGTTGAAAATGAATTCCCCCAATGATACAGATGAATTTCAATCCCCTGGCGCGATCCTGTCATCTGGATTGAGATGGGGCAGTCAATTCGCCGATTATAAGCATGAATCATTATACAGGCAGCCACTTCTTCCACAGTGGATTCCATTTGGCGAATGAAAGCCTGATCAATATTGGGATGGTTGAAATTCTGGCAAAACTCATTCACAAAATCCCGAATTTTAATCATATCACGCATATCACTGGTGATTTTTAGTTCATCTCGATACGCCGTAAGAATATCCGTATCCTGCACTTTTACCGTCACACAGGTGATATCTTTTTTCATGATATCCGAACAAACAAAATCGGTTATTTTCCGCCGCACTGAATCAATAATCAAATCCGGAGGCTGATCATGCTCCGCTTGAATCAAGTTGATTAACCGGCTTTCTCCAAACAATTCTCCGGCAGGATCTTTCGCTTCTGTCACTCCATCCGAATAAAAAAAGAAAACATCACCTGAATCAAACGAAACAGAAAATTGTTCATACTCTTCATTACGGCTAAAACCAAGTGGCAGGTTATTCCCATGAAGCAACTCGCATTCATTCACACTCTTTTTATAGTGGATTATCCGGGGATGTCCACAATTAACAAAGAAAAGCGTTTTGTTTTCGATATCAAAACGAGCGTAGGTTAAAGTGACAAAGCGTTCCAACTGTATCAACCAATCGGCCAGGTTTGAATGAACCGCTTCCAAAACCTGCGCTGGACTGGGAAAATTACCGTTATTGGATGCTTTTAAATGATTGATTGAACGAAGAATATGGGTTTTGGTCGCCGCTCCCAATAACGCGGATGACATTCCCCGTCCCATAACATCCCCGACCACCAGATCAAAATTGTTTTGGTTCTGCCCATAAAAATCATAAAAATGACCATCAATGACCTCACTGGGGATGGTATGGGTGGCAATTTGCACGCCTGGAAATGTACAAGGGGTTTGCCCTTGTAAAAAGTTCTGTTGGATTTTAATCCCATATTCGCTCTCTTTGGCTCGAGCTTGGGCTAATTCATGTTCGGTCTCGATACGTTTGCTTAAACGCTCTACCTGCCGTTCAGCAATCGCGAGATGGATATTTAAACGGCTAATGTCTCCCGTCTTTTGCAGATAATCATCAGCCCCCGCATCCAAACCTGATTGTAAATCACCAGGATTATTGCGGTTCGTGAACATCAGGATGATACTTTTATCACCGTGGGATACGCTGCGCATCTTTCGGCATAGTTCAACCCCATCCATTCCCGTCAACATCCAATCCAAAATAACCAGATCAAAGAGTTTCTTCTGATAAACCCCCCAGGCACTTTCAGCATTAGGGCAGACCGTTACTTCATGCCCCCGGGTTTCGAGTATTTTTTGCAAAAGTAATCGTGTCGCATCATTATCTTCGACAATAAGTGTTCTCATTACTCTATCCCTTTGTTTACCAGGTTCCTCACGAAAAGTGGTTGCATGGTGTATATTAAAGGGCTTCATTTGAGTTGGAACTCTAACCTGCATATCATTGACCCTTTTATCTTCCCTGATAAGGATATCGCATTAACATTATCTTGGTTGTGAAAACAATAAACCACCCATTTGTTATACAAGAATTATACCAACCAAATAATGCAAAATAGCATGCTGATATTATTGGGTTTATGATATCAGACGTTAAAATATGATAAAATCTCAGACCATGATTTTATAATTTTGATACAAAAAATGGGAATTAATCCTTTTTGGATGCGTATGAGCACAAAAATGAGTTCAAATCCCGCAATAAATCGGTATTGATCAAATCCACCCCTGTCTCCAATGCCAGCTTCCAATAGAGAGGAGATTCGGGAGTGGCATAAAAACGCACTTTTCGGCCTTTTTTGTGGATATCATTTACAATATTAGTCAATTTATTATAGTGTTCCTGGGGCATATCACCATTTCCATTCCAGGTTATATAACTGGACCAATGAAGGGCATACCATCGCCAGCGATGGTCGGCGGGGGGATCATCAGGGTTATAATCATTGCTGTCCCGGCAGGCAAATCGAAGATGATATTCCTTTACATAACTCTGCTTCGATTTTGCATTCCCGGTAAGAATAGCAGTAACTGGCCCTGCTTGTATTTTCTTATCTGTAAACGTGGATAGCATTGGATACTGGCTCAACATCACATGAAGAATTGGACGAAGCTCATCTCTTCCGTCCTTAATATCAAGCCAGAGATAAAAGGTCTCACCATCATTATGTACTGAACCGTATTCTTTAACCCGCTTCTGTAATGGCTCAAGATATAGTTCTTTTAACGAACCTTTGTATCGGCCTTTGTTGTGAGATACCAGGATGTCACCGTCCACCATCCAGATATCGGCTTCGACACTATAAAACTTGTTTTCCAGCGCATCCAACAAGGGGCGCTCATGTTCGTAATCATTATGGGCATGGGCAGACGTGTGAAGATGTTGCTTTGAAGCAACATTGTTTTTCTCAGAATTTTCTGAAGCAAAAGAAAATAGGGGTGATAACGCAATCACCCCTATTAAGAGTAAAATGTGAGAAAACGTTTTTAAAAGTGAATACATGGGTTTATTTCCAATCTGATCCAATATCTAAATTTAATATCAAACGTAATCCGGTTGATTGCCTGCTTTCCATTTGATATTACAGCCCGCGCTGGGTTTTTGATCCTGGGTGATGTTTTTCCCAGCCAAAACGGCGTCCAATGCTTCACGCAAGTCTTTGCCCGTAACAGGCTTACCGTTGTCAGGACGGCTATCATCCAACTGGCCGCGATAAACCAATTTCTTATCCGGACCCAAAAGAAAGAAATCGGGAGTACAGGCCGCCCGGTAGGCCTTGGCGGTTTCCTGGGTCTCATCATAGAGATAGGGGAAAGGATAACCCGCGCTTTTCACTTCTTCCGCCATTTTCTCAGGGCTGTCATCAGGATAGTTCGCCACATCGTTTGAATTTATACCAACAATGCCAACCCCTTTGCTGATGTAATCTCTCCCCAACTGCGCCAATTCACCCCGTACATGCTTGACGAACGGGCAATGATTGCACATAAAGATGACCAACAGCGCTTTGGCATCCTTGAAATCACTTAAAGAAACTATATTCCCACTGGTATCCGGTAATGAAAAATCGGGCGCTTCTGTCCCTAGCGGTAACATCGTTGATGGAGTTAAAGCCATAAATACCTCCTTTATTCTTCTGAATAAAATGATTCATTTGATTTTGAATATGTGTACCATGTACATTATAGATTGATTATAAATTGAAATGGATCATTAATCAGGTGTTATTAAAACAAAGGGCTAACAAAACTTAAATAAAAATAGACTACTTTTGAATCACACTTCACTACGATACGCTATAAAAATGTGAATAATATAATTTATGGATTTATATGCGACTGATTTTTCGCTGGAGACACGAATGCGTAAAAACTATGTGATTGACACAAGTGTTTTGTTGGATAATCCAAAAGCGATGCAAATACTGTATGACGGGGGAGAGAACAACATCTACTTAACCTACACCGTGGTGCGTGAACTGGATGGCCTTAAGAAAGACAAACGGCTTGCCCCGGTGGTTTCGAGAGTGGTCCATGAGATTGAAGAGAATGGGTATATCAAACTAATCGGACTGGATAAACCCGGGCAATGTACCGGGGATTTGCAGATTCTGGAGGATATAAAGAATTCAAATATCAATCACCCGGTTTTAGTCACCAACGATGAACTGTTTCGGGTGATCTGCCGCTTTCACCGTATTCAAAGCGAACCGTTCAGCCAATCGATTCCCTATCAATCTGAATCCCAGTTGTATACTGGTTTTATCAGCGAAAACGATAAATTCATCCCCAATTCATTCACCTGGCTTAACGGCAAACCTTCAATCAATTTAACCCCGGATGATCGCAAACTGGTGGATTATGAACACAAGGTATGGAACGTCAGGCCCCAAAATGTGTATCAAAACCTCGCCTTTGAATTGCTTCTATCACAGCATATTCATTTGATCACCATTCAATCCAAAGCGGGGTACGGCAAATCGTATATCACCCTGGCGGCCGCCATGCAGCAGGTGATCCAGGAAAAGATGTTTGAAAAAATCTACCTGGTTAAACCCACCATCGAGGTCGGCGAGAGCTTGGGCTTCCTGCCCGGTGATGTGGAGGATAAGGTCGATCCCTACGTGCGCTATTTAATCACTTTGATCTACAAACTTCATATGCAGCGGCGCAGCAAATGCAGCCGCATCTTTACCGAGGATTCCACCCCCCCAAAACTGAAACTCAATCCCGAGTATTTCGAGATCCTGCCGATCGCCTATATCCGCGGCATGAACATTGAAAACGCCTTTGTGATTGTCGATGAAACCCAGAACCTCTCGCGGGTTGAGGTGCGCAGCCTCTTGACCCGCATGAGCCACGGCACCAAATGCCTGTGCCTGGGCGATGTGGAGCAGATCGACAACCGCTACTTGAACAAATTCAACAACGGCCTGAACTGGATCGTAAAAACCTGCCTGGGTGAACCCGGCTACGGCCACATCGTCCTCAAAGGCGACCGCAGCCGCGGCCCCATCTGCGATATGATCCTGAAAAACAATTTGTAATTGGAAGCGGATGATAATCTTCAATACATTCCCATTACAATGTACGATTATTCATGTCGATTAGTTAAACCACACTGTATATTCGAAAGGAGCAAGAAAAAATGATGAAAAAAGGATTCGCTTTATTTGTTAGCGCATGTTTCGCTTTAACCACGATTGGTTGGGCGAGTGAGTTGGAAGTGCCACCCAAAAAACATCCCAAAAGCAAGGAATGGCAGTCGCTGTTCAAGGATGATTTATCCAACACCATTTACCCCAAAGATGTCTGGACCTTTGAAGATGGCGTATTGACCGCCAGCAAAGACCAGGCGATCTGGACCAAAAAAGACTACGATAACTTCATCCTCGACCTGGAATTCAAAAACGCCGAGGGAACCAACAGCGGTGTGTTTGTCTACTGCAGCGACATCGAAAAATGGATAACCGAAGCTGTCGAAATCCAAATCGCCGATGACTATTCCGAAAAATGGTCCAGCCAACCACGCAGCTGGCAGTGCGCAGCTATCTTCGGACACCTGCCCGCCAAAAAGAGCAATGTCAAAAACCCCGGCAAGTGGAACCGCATGACCATCACCTGCAAGGATAATATGATCCATGTCATGTTAAACGGCGAAATGGTCACCGTCATGAACATGAAAAAATGGACCAGCGCCAAAACCAATCCCGACGGCACCGAAATCCCCTCCTGGCTAAGCAAGCCCAAAGCAGAAATCTCCCAGGAAGGCAAAATCGGTTTCCAGGGCAAACACGCCGGCGCCCCCATCTATTTCCGTAATCTCAAGATCAAAGAGATTGAATAATAATGCTCCATACCATGATCCACCAGGGAGGGCGAGGTTCCCACCGAGCCGGTTTCACGCATAACGACTCGGCAAAAACCATGCCCTCCAAAAAATGGTGGGTCACGCCGTGCACAACACGGCTTTTAACTCACTCTACCTGCTACCTGCTACCTGCTTTACCCTCGAAAACCACCTTCGATATAACACCGGGGTGGCAAGGGCAAGACGACGAAGAAGTCATCCCTTGAGTCATCCCCTCATACGCATCTCTTCCCACAAACTCAAAGGCAACCCACCACGGGGAGCGGGCATCCCTGCCCGCTCGTCATACCCCCAAACCTAACATCATCTCCCAAACCAAACGTCAACGCCGTGTGCTGGGCTGGGCACCAAGGCTAAAACGCCGTTCTTTACCCTCGAAACCCACCTTAAATATAACTCATCTGTCAAAGCCAATAATGTAGGGTAGGTTAAAAGCCGTGTCGTTTACGGCGTAACCCACCATTTTTACTGGCCACCCTGATTCAGACAAAATTTCCCTTTAATCCCCCAAAAACGCCGGTCCTTCCCCCCTTTATAGAGGCACGCATCAAAACCCAGGAAAAGTACCATGACCAGAAAAAAACAACAACCCCACGCCTTCGAGCGTTTCATG
>CAZFER010000023.1:0-79604 GCA_964517495.1 uncultured bacterium
GAGGCACCCACCGAGCCGTTATACGTGGAAACGGCTCGGCGGGAGCCTCGCCCTCCCTATTCAAGAATTCAATCCATAAACTGATACGAACCCACTCACCTTCAACTGATCGAAAGATATTCGGGAGTAATAAACAATTCACCCTTCAGAAATCCCAACGCCTCATAAGCCCCCCTTAAAGTTTCAATCGCATCTTCAACCACCCGTCGATGGGGGAATAAAACCTGGTCTGATGTGCAAGCCTGAATCACATTGATTTTGGCCAAACGCAATCCTTGTTGTACAAACAAAGTGTAAATAAACAATAGCCGTTTGCGCATGGCCTCGTCTTCTTCATACACTAACGCCTGTTTTAAAGGAGACATCACTTTTTCGCGCTCGGGAGCAGTGCCAGGATCATAACAGGTGGTCATTTTGCTGGCGACTTCATCTTTCGCCAATTGGAGGAAATAACTCAATTGCTTTTCGGATAACGGTTTCTGGCTGCGGGATAATCGACGAATACTATGGGAGAGAGCACCACTCAACACCTGTTGGTCAATTTTGTAACCGTAATGGCATTGATGCATATGCTTGAAATAGTCCACCAACTTATTGATAGATCGTTGAATACTTTCCAATGGGTATGAAACGTGTTTTCTTGCGAATGAATTCGCCACTTTGCCATCCACGTTCCATTGTTTGATTAATTGCTCTTTAATTTGGTTACGTTTAAAAAACTCTTGCGGCGTCTCTTTCCGGCGCTTTTTGGGTTTGTCAGGACAAAGTGTTGATGTTGTCATCCTTACTCCTTCCCCCCTTTCGTTGTCCAGCGGCATCAAAACTAAATTAGAATGCTATTGATTGTTTAGTTTTATATAAATGCCTTTAGACAACACCCCTCATTAAACCATTCTATCTCAACCAGCTTGAAACATACTTCACAACCTCCACAACACAAATACACTTTAAACCCTTCAATATTAAGCCATTTACTTCATTATTTGTAAGTGATCAGCCGTTTAAAGTACCATTCCCCTCCCACGACTGAGAGTGGCTAGGGGAGGGTTGATAAGAATACAGTGAGTAAATCTTTTAACCCCCTCTGAACCTCCCCCATTTCATAGGGAGGAAGAGTGGGATCGATTATAAGTTTTCACTCCCTTTTCACTTCATATGGCTGACATGTTGCCATTATTTAAAATACAGATAATTTAAAATCTTTCGATCATTCAAATAACACCATATGTTACCAGCTTTCTTTACGTTTCGTCAACATTTTTTTTGATTTTTTTCTCATGCCAAAATGTTTTGACAGTTAATCCCCCAAAAGATATACTTATTAATCCTACACTTAGCCTATCTTTATTCAGGTGAATCATATGAATACAACAGAAAAATGCAAAGTAAAAATCGTCGGAGCAACAGGATACACCGGCGGTGAGTTAATACGTTTATTGCTCAAACACCCCAAGGTGGAGATTTCAGAATTGACAGCGGCAGGGTTGGAAAACCAATCCCAACCGGTTCATAAATACTGGAGTTGGTTGAGGAATGTTTGTTATTTAACCGTATCTGAAGAAACACCAGGAGAAGGTGGTGACGCTCAAATCATCTTTTTAAGCACCCCTCATGGGGTATCGATGAAATTGGCGCCGCTTTATTTGAACAAAGGTTATAAAGTAATCGACCTATCCGCTGATTATCGATTCGAAAACCCGGATGAACGTGAGGGATGGTATGATTTTCCCCATACTTCTGAGGAATTATGTGAACAAGCGGTTTACGGAATGCCCGAACTTTTCCGTGAGAAAATCAAAAATGCCACTTTAATCGCCAATCCAGGCTGTTATCCGACTGCCTCGATTTTAGGATTGTATCCAGCAATAAAAAATGGATTCATTGACCCCTCTGGGATTCGAATCAATGCGGCGTCCGGCGTAACGGGTGCGGGCAAAAATGCCAGGCTGATTTTCCATCACCCCGAGTTGGATCAAAACTATTTTGCGTACCGTATCGGCCAGCATCAGCATGCGCCTGAGATTGTATCCATTCTCAAACGCATAACTAAAAAAGAGGTACAAGCCACGTTTGTGCCTCATGTGCTTCCCATTCAAAGGGGCATTTTATCAACAATTTATTGCAATAACACCAATAAAGGCACATTGGAAGAAATCTGGAAATCCTATCAAGAAACGTATAAGGATGAACCATTCATCCGCCTTTATGATTTGGGTGAAGCCCCCAATCTCCAGGCCGTGTGTGAAAGCAATTTTGTGGATATATCGCTTCATCAGGATAAAATTACTGGTGACATCGTCATCGTATCCGCGGAAGACAACCTTACCAAAGGCGCGGCGGGGCAGGCGGTGCAAAACTTGAACATCATGATGGGTTATCCGGAAGGAATGAGTCTTCTTCCTTGATTACAGGCTCTATTTCTTTACACTTGGGAAAATAAACCATACTTCGATGGAGAATTCGATGAAATCACAGTCCATTGCACTCTATTTCTTAATCTTTATTGGTTGGCTCATTCCCTCTGGTTTTGCTGATTGGCGGGATATTGATTATCCCCCCTCCCAACACCCCAATTTTTCACTGTTGGAATCCTCCTCATCCCATGTTCGTATTCAATATCAAGATCCTAAAAGCGATCCACTTTACCGCTCGAATGAGATCATATATGTAGGAATTCCAATCGAAGCAACGTATGAATTGAAAATTTTGGATTGGGATTTCTCTTATTTCAAAAACCGTGAATTCTCTTACCGGGCGACGTCTTCCAACGTGAAGCAGGCAACATTGAATGAACATAAAGAGATGGTTGAAAAAGCCATTACTGTTAATCGTAACGCTTATCAGGAATTGGATATTCTGAAGTTGGAAATCGACACTCCGGTGAGCATTCGTTCAACCGGCACCTCAACCTACAAACAAGATAAAGTCTCTATCGATAGGATCGAATTTGAAATTTCCTGGCAAGGGGCGACTGATAACCATTCCAGCCAATCAGGATCAAATGATCTTGGTTATGGTAAAATATTTGAAAATCTTTGTATCAATTATGATGAAAGCCTGGATTTACGCCGCAAACGAACATTAAAAGAGGAAGATATATCCTTTGGTTTTCATCCGTTCAGTGTTGGTTATCACGAATCAGATAAGCCCCTTAATGCAGCACAAGGACCAGTTCTTCCACGGGCAAAAGCGCTTCGCATCAATGTTCGGCAAACGGGGATGCGGGCTATCCGCTTTGAGGAAATGAAAGATTTCAATGTGGATTTAGCCGCCCTGGATGTTCAACATATCCGCCTATGGAATCAGGGAACAGAGCAACCTATTTATATAAAAGAAGACGGCAATGGAATATTTGATAATGCGGATACCATCTTCTTTTATGGGCAGGCTCCTGATAGTGAATATACCCAGGACAGCCCTTATTATTTAACCTGGGTTCCTGCTGATATCCCACCAAAACGGATATCAGCGTCAGCCCTTTCCTGGCAGGAAGAGGGAAGCGAATCAACATTGTTTCGAGCAACTTATGATGAAGACACGATGCTGGGACGGGAAGGCTATGAACATTACAAATGGTTTTATTCCTCCCTGGATGAAAAATCCAAAATGTATCCCCTTCCCTTTGATACGTTGGCGCCTGAAGGAGAAATCGTTGTTACACTATCACTAAGAAACAACACCAACAAGCAATGGGAATTTGACGCGATTATTGGTCATGCCACCGCTACCGCTTCATTGCAAATCAATAGTTCAACAATGGTCAGGTTTACCTTTCCTGCGGAACAGGCTCAATCGGCAGAAAACCTTATCATCGAGTCCCACCAAAAACCGGTCGAAATCAGCATGATCGAGCGCAGCATGAGCGACAAAATGGGGAATGAGGATTTTGTCTTCGTTGATAAAATTGAAGTCGTCTATCCAGCGGTATTGAATATGGCCACCGGTCCTTATCAAATCGAACGAAGCCTTTTATCCAAATCGACAAAGGGCCTGAAACTAAGCATGCCCACCACAGAAGAGGATAACAACCAGGAAAACAACGATGATCTTGCTGCATGGGTTATCGATGAAAATAACGGAATTCAACGTCTTCATGGTTCTTTTGAATCCGGAACATTCATCTCTATCCCGGATGGTCAGTGGGACGTTCTCGAAATTGATTTTGACCGAAATGTGGAAAGTGTCCATTCCATCAGCCTTGATTATCCATCTTCCCTGCACCGTACTGATCAGGGATATGATTACATCATTGTCTCACACCGGTTATTTATGGATGGCGTCCGACGTTTATCCCAACGCCGGTTAGAGGATGGCTTTAATGTACTCCAAGTGGATGTTCAGGATATTTATGATGAATTCAACTATGGTTACCCCCACATCGATGCCATTAAACGATTTTTGCGATATACCCAATCTGAATGGGACGGTCTCTCGGCCGAGTTTGTAACACTGGTTGGTGATTCCTGCTGGGACCATCGCGACCGCTTGGGACATGGTGTGGTTGATCAAATCCCTACTGAAGCGCCGGATACCAATCCCCAACGCTATGGTTCAGACGAATGGTATGCTTACCTGTGGGGTGGCGAGCGGGATTATATGTCTGATGCAATTGTGGGACGTATTTCTGTTCGTGTGCCTGATGAGCTCAATGATTACCTCGACAAAATTGAAACCTATGAAGACAATGCGCCGGTGGGATTGTGGAAAACCAAAAACACGTTTATATCGGATGATAAATTTGAACGATATAGCGTTGAACAAACCAAACGCAGTCTGCCTGCCGTGTTTAAGCCTGAATTTATTAATCAGATTGATTTTCCTCACGTCACGAATCCTTATCTATACCATCGCAACGTTGGCAATCCTGATCCAAAGGCAGAGGAATATTTAAACAAGAAATACTGCCCTCAAGGGACATTAGCCATCATTGATTCCTTTGACCGAGGCACATCGGTGGTTCAATACATAGGCCATGGGGGAAATCAATTATGGTCCCATGAACGCTTGTTTTATGGGACAGATAAAATTTATAGCAATGTGCTTGAATTGGAACCTAACAACAAGTTTCCATTTATTATGAATTGGTCGTGCAAAACCGGCTATCTCAATTTTCATATTTCTCCATTCAATGTCTGCCTGGCTGAAGAATTCATGCGCCACCCCGAAAAAGGCGGGATAGCTGTATGGGCACCCAGTGGAGAAGGAACAACCGATGAGCACGTTCAAATGTCCCATCTGTTTATGCGGAATATGTTTCAAAACGGCATGGATAGTGTGGGTGAAGCCATCACCTTTGCCAAAAATGAATATATGCAATCCCGAAATTCCAAAGACCTGGTTAATCAATATATTCTATTTGGTGATCCCGCCCTTCAGTTAACCAAACCAAAAGAAAAAGTCGACATGACGATCCAACCCGATTTTTTCGTTCCCGGCTTTGAACATGAATTTATTTTAGAAACGGATATCACTACCTTTTCGAAAGGTCAGGCCGTGGTATCAATCAACATCGCAGATACGTTCTTGTATGAAAGTGAACCTTTTGAATTTGATAACGGCCATATCGAGCATTCCATTCTAACCACTATCAATGAAAAAGTTGATGATTCCACCGCTTATATTCGGATTTACGCCTGGAATGAAGATGAAAATGTGGATGCCTGGGGTGGAATGTCTATTCCTCAATTAAAACCCATCGTTGAACTGAACAAGGGAGATTCAACAGCGAGCGGAAACCAAACGACCCTCGAATTCGAAGTCCAAAATTTGTCTGGTTTCGGAATTTATGACATGCAATGTGATATCCACCTTGGTGAGGATGTTCAATCCCACACCATAGAATCAATTCCACCCAATGCGACCACAAAAACGACATGGACAGGGGTTATTCCAAAAGAGATTGCATATGCTGTGATTACCATTCCAGCCCAACCATCGCAGGGTATAGAAGCATTGAACACTGAAAAACGTTTGGTTATTCCTGTTGAGCGTGAACAAACATTGACCGCTGAACCCCTTCTTCCCAATATCGAATTCTCTCCCGAGGAACTAACAGCGGGCAAATCCATTCGAACCATGATCCCGTTCGTCAATTTTTCTAAAATCAACAATGCCACCTTTCATGCAGCGATAGCAGGACCGGGTGCGGCCACAGCCGAAAAGATAATAACCATACCTCCGGAAGAAGATCGCCGGCTTGATTTTCCCATCCAATTACCGGAAGCAGGTAACTATGAATATACACTCACAATTTCCAATGACACGACTGAAAAGTCATATATCATTCCCCTGGAAGTATTGGGGAAACCCGACCTGGCCCTTTCTGAATCTGAAATAACCGTCGAGCCGGAAATTCCGGTCATTGGAAAAACCGTTTACATTAAAGCCAATGTCTGGAATATGGGATTGGGACCTGCCACGGATGTGGCCATAGAAGCCTATGACGGTGACCGCTCTCTCAATCAACGCCTGACTCCCTTTAACGAACCCTACCGTCGTGTGATTATATCTCGTTTGGAACCTGGAGAATCAAAGGAAGTCACTTTCCGATGGGATCCACCGTCTTATGATGGCTTGGGGTATCATGACATCAATTTTATTGTTGATCCTTACGATAAAATCGAGGAAAGTGGGGAAGAAAACAACCAGGTTCGGCATACCATTTCTTTGCATAATCTTCCCGATCTCCAAGTGGACAATTGGCGTGACCATTACATGCGGCTGGAAGCCAAAACCGGAATCCCCGAATGGGGACAACCCGGAGAATTGAAAGCCAAGGTGCAGAATGTTGGCGAGTCTGACGCTGAATATGTGCGTGTCTCCATGATTTACAACGAAGATGAATTAACTGGTTTCATCGATGAAATTCCCAAAGGGGCCAAGCGGGAAACCAGCTTTGACATCCCCGTTTATTCCGCCCGTAACAGCATGCTGGTGGTTGCAGATAAATATGATTTGATCGGTGAAAAAGACGAAACAAATGACCTTGGCAATAACATCAGCAAGGCAAAACTACTTTATCTTCAATTGCGCATGCCAGAAGCACCCATTGAAAACAACCGGCGGGAATACCATATCGAAAGTGAAAACCAATTTGCCGCTGGATTGGGTGAATTTACCTATTTTGATCCA
The DNA here is from genome assembly GCA_964517495.1 of uncultured bacterium. Lineage (GTDB taxonomy): Bacteria > Hinthialibacterota > Hinthialibacteria > Hinthialibacterales > Hinthialibacteraceae > CAZFER01. Next base: position 7,132 of record CAZFER010000023.1, read on the forward strand.
AGCACAAAGGAATTATTTCTTCAATCCAATATGGAAGAAGCCATCATCCGCATTGAGCCTGCCTACGTGGATAATAAACAAAGCTTCAGTTACAGCACTTTTTCGCGTAACAAGTGGGCGTGGAACATAAAATACAACGCCTTTTACAGTCCCACGCAATCAGAATCGTTATTAAGGACAGAATTACCTGCTCCCAACGGTAATTATGAAGTCTATTTACAGTTATATAGCAATGCTTATAACAATAATGCGTCCGGGGAGATTTATATCAAAACCCAATTTGATAAGGACTTCCGGCTGATTAAACACGGAAAGCCCGACGATCCTAAAGCCTTCCGCAAAATAGGGGAGTATGAAATTACAGACGACACATTCATGCTTGATTTCAGGGCTGTACCGGGGAAATACTCAACCAGTTTAGGGGATATTCGCTTTGTCCGTTCAGAAAAAGACGCTCCTTCATCGTGTGGTTACCTTTCTCCCTATTTCCCAGCGGCTGGTTCAGGCTCTGGTCCTGCGGTTATGACATGGGATGCCACCATCCCCGAAGGCACTGACCTTACCGTCAAGGCCAGATGGGTCAACCGTAAAAACAAAACCGACGGGAGTGTGAGTTATTTGCCCTGGGCTAGAAAATTTGATGGAAAGGATGGAAAATTGATTTTGCCGGGTAAAGGGGATTTCTTCCAATATTATGTCAGTTTCGTTCGTGAAACCCGTGATACACGGACTCCAACATTCAGCAATGTGAAGATTTCCATCCCATGCCAGGAAGCCAAGAAGAAGATTAAAATTGGTCCAGCACGTTGACGAACAGAGACCTTCCTGGCTACCTTTCATAGGAGAGAAAACAGGGGAGCGAATACATGAATGTCAGTGAATACATCAACCGGGCCCGAAGAGCGCTTGATGAAGAGGAATTAGGACTCGCTCACCAATATTTCACTCAGGTTTTGAATCGCTACCCCCATAATGAAGAAGCCTTGCAGGGCTTGAAAGATATTGCCGTCAAGCGTGCCCAAAAGGCTTCTTTTCTGGCCAAAGGTTATAAACTGTTCAAAGGTAATTTGCTTCGTTATATGGGGAAGGCAGAACAAGCCTATAATGATCTGGAAGTGGTTTACCGCAGCCAACCAAACAAAATCAGCACCGCCTTGATGTTTGCACGCTGTGCCACAAAAGCAGGAAACCTGGAAAACGCCCATGAAGCCTACCAAAGCGTGCTTGAGGAAAACGCCACCCACCCCAAAGCGTTGGAAGAAGATGCGGAAATCCTAATTAAACTGGATCGATACGAAGAGGCAGCCGAACTCCTGCAACGGTTACAAGCGCTTAAACCTGATGATGACAAAGTAACGCATCGTCTTCGCGATGTTTCCGCCCAGGCTTACTCTCGTACGGGTATCCCTGAAAACCTGAAAGAAAAACGTGCTGCCGTCGAAAAGAAAAAGCGAGAAGCCCCTGGGACACCTGAATTCATGAAGCAGTTGGAAGAAATGCAGGAAGAATACAACAAAAACAAAAAGAATATCCAGCTGGGTGTAGACATTGCGGCTCATCACCGTCGAGGTGGCCTGTATGATGAAGCCAACCGTATACTCGGTCCCATCCTCGATTCCAATCCGGATTTTGATCCAGCCCGGCGAGAACAAGCCCGGGTTTGGAAAGCCAGCGGCGATCTGGAAATCGCCGAAAACCTCTACAAAGAGTTACATAGTAAAACTCCTGATGATCTTGAACTTAAAGTAGAATACCTTGACGCCTCAATAGCCAATCTCGAAGCCAAGGTTAATGTCGGAGAAACGGCTAGAGAAAGCTTCAATCAACTGGAGCGTTTGAAATTGGACCGGGATAAGACCAAAATGAAGCTCATGCAAAACATACTGGAAAATCACCCGGAAGCCGATAAAGAACGGGCTGAGTTAGGTGAATTGCTCATCAATCATGGCCGTGTGGATGAAGCCATCCCTGTGCTTCAGCGATTGCTGCGTGAACCATCCTGGGCCGGACGGGGATTCTTTTTGCTGGGCCAGGCTTTTCGGGCGCAACACGATCTTAATCTTGCTGTGGAGCAGTATGAGAAGTCGCTGGAATTTTTTAAAAATCGGGGATATTCACACATTCCATCCGAGGAATTAAAAGCTGTGTATTATTACCTTGGGCTTACTTATGCTGAATTGGGAAACAAAGAAAAAGCCCGGCAAGCCTTTGGGAATATTTATTCAGTCGACATTAATTACAAAGACGTGAAGGAACAGTACGAAAAAACCTATTCCTGAATCATCCCCCTGAAGATTTCCGTTGAATTAACAATAAAGATACATCATCTTTGAATTTTGTGGTTGAAGCGAATGATTCCACCTCTGAAATTACGGCTTTGACAAACTCATTGGGTGGAAGAGTGTGATACTTGAGAACCAGTTTTTCCAATCGTTGTGGAGAAAATAATTGACCCTTTGTATCGCGGGCTTCCACAATCCCATCGGTAAATAATACGATTTTGTCATCCGGTTCTAACTCGACAACCTTTTCATCATAATCATCCGATTCGACCAGTTTTAAAGGGAAACCATAATCGGTTTGCAAATATTCCACCGAATTGGTTCTTGAGCGGTATAACATCATGGGTTCATGGCCAGCGGAAGCATAGCTAAAGGTCATATTATCCAGATTCAACACCCCATAAAACATGGTGACATAAAAGGTGGGAGCCAAATGTTCATTCAGTTTTTCATTGGCAACCTTTAAGGCTGTGCTGGGGTATCGAAAGGATCTGATAAACGAATGCATGATGGTGTGGGTAATCGCCATCACGACCGCTGCAGGTGTGCCATGGCCGGTAACATCAGCGATCAAAATCCCCCATAAAGAGCGTCCAATTTCAATAACATCAAAATAATCCCCCCCTGCTTGTTGGCATGGTTCATACATGCGGGCGAATTCAATTTCGGGATGCCAGGGGAATTTGGAGGGGATAAAGGATCGTTGAATCGCCCCAACCTGATCCAATTCTTTATCAATCGTTTTTTGTGCTTTTACCAATTGCTCATTGGTTTCTTTCAACTTTTGGGAGTAACTTAACAGGGTTTGTTGTAAATCACGAATTCTTAGCAGTGCGCGGACCCGGGCACGCATTTCCTCTTTTTGAGGGGGTTTGACGACATAATCATCCGCGCCTGAATCCAAGCCTTCCACCTTGCTGTTAATTTCATCCAAAGCGGTTACCATCATTACCGGGATAAATGCGTTGGTGCAGTTCACTTTGATTTCCCGGCAGGCTTCAAATCCGGAAATACCCGGCATACAGACATCCATCACCACCAAATCAGGTGTATTTTTCTTCACTTCATCCAATGCTTCTTCACCTGAAGCGGCCCGACGCAGCCTATAGCCTTCTGATTGTAGAATCGCCTCCAAATAGTTCAGATTGGATTCTTCATCATCCACAATGAGTATGTCTCGCTGTTCATTTGGAGGAGATTCGACCTTCATTATTCACCTTATTGATTTTCTTTTTGTATATCTGCATAAAAGTCCCATACGGCCAAGGCATCAACAAATATGGCATAAGGGGAAACGAAAAAATCATCCCGGTTTTGCCATATTAAATCTGCATTGCTATGATCAGGATCGTGGTGTTTTTCGATGGCTTGAATAAAGAGAGCCTTGTCAAACGGCCCTAAATCCGTATTAGCGGATGGATTTTCTTTCTGCTGTTTATCACTCCAACGTTCCAAATCGTTTAATGGTTTCCAATATTCCTGAGCTGCTTTTTTTCGTTCACTATCCTCTTTTGCATCCAGCCATGCTTTAGTTTCACTGGCTGACAAACCGGTGTAAAACGCATACTCTCTATGCGCCATTTCCGCTTTATCCAATGCATCAACCTGGTGTAATCCAAGTCTGGTTATAGTTGGGATCAGGTTAATTAATTTCCCAATTAATTCAAACGTGGATAATTGATTGGATTGATTTGAATCATCAATCAGTTGGCGAAACCAATCCAAGCGCTCTTGAGCCTCATTAATGGTATCCTGACGAACCTTTAAGAATTTTTGATAGCGGCTGGGATCGATTTTCATGTCATCGGGTTTGGAAAATGGATATTTTTCATTCAGGGCTTCAATTTCAGTATGTAGAGCATTCATATCTGAAATCATCTGATTGAAGTTCTCGCCCACCCAATAAAAACCAACCACCGCAACCACAATACAAAGGATAATAATTCCCAGGCAGCCGCCGCAACCTATCCAAATCCAACGCTTATTTGACACGGGATATTCCTTTCTCTGCTTGATCTCCACGGACCCCACAACACCGCAGAGCGTTACCGATTAAATCCAAAATGTTTTATTAAGCTTATTATCGGTCTTTTTTTGTAAAACGATACCTTTTTTAGAGGGCAGTATACAAACAATCCTGCTCGTTTGTCAAAGAATAAAGCCAATAGGGGATAGTGAAAAATGGTTATTAATGCTTTATAGAAGTACAATCAAACGCTATGCTTTTTCAACTTGTAACGTGTAAGCCATATGAATTGGATAGGGAGTGAAAACTTTTAATTTTCCCCACCATTCTGCCACCAATGAAATGGGGGAGGTCAGGAGGGGGTTAAAGGATTTTGCTTACCGTTTTCTTATCAACCCTCCCCTAATCCCTCCCAGTCTTGGGAGTGGAATGGTATTTCAAATGGCTGAACACTTACTTCCACTTTATAAGTTGTATTCTGTTATGATGAACAATTTGAATGAGAAAACTCTGAATGGCTTGATAGCTAGCCTAAAACCTTTTTCGAGTACCATCACCTGGCGTCTTCCTCTTACGTTATTTCTGTCCACCTTATTGTTTATTTTGGGTATACGTTTTCTTCCTTATGCGGGAGATGGTTCTCACATGGCCCATTTGGCTCAGGAAGGGTGGTATGTCACCATGCATTCTGTCCTTACCTCGATTGTTCATCGCCTGGTCTACCTCATATTCGAGCCAATATGGCAAATGATGGTGGATAATGATGGCTTTTGGTTATTCCATTTCTTGAACATCGATGAAGCCATACCAGGATGGTATGCCTTGGCCGCCAGCAGTGCGCTGGCAGGTGCCATAGCCATCCAAGTGTTGGCGATGATTCGTTTTCATCCGCTCTTTTTGAGCATCAATATCTTTTCCGGTTCGTTTTTAGTTTTTATGGGTGAAGTGGAAAATTATGCCTGGGTCAATCTTTTCTTATTATTAACTTTCCTGGCTGTTGAACGGTATTTGAAAGGGGAATGGCGGTTATGGCCTGCCATGACCTTTTATTTTGCAGCGGCATTGTTTCATGGTTTGGCTTTTTTCTACTTTCCGCCCTTGTTGTGGATCATCATTAAGAAGAAGGAATATTCCCCTTTTGAATTTTTTATTCCCTTTTTGGGTTATATTTCCCTTTATTTGCTTTTCAATATCCTGCTTCCCCATGAAGGGATCAACATCACTCATGAGCGGCTTGTTCCATTTTTCCATTTAAGCCGAAAAGGTCATTTTTTCACATTTATGACATGGGAGCATTTAATCATCAAAGCGCATTTTCACCGGGTGGCATCCTTTCTAAGCATCCCTATCGAATGGCCTTTGTTGTTGCTTATGAGAAAGCAAATCAACACTGATTTTAAGCGTTACCTACTGTATTGCAGTTTGACCGGCCTGGCATGGCATACCATTTGGCATCCTGATTTGGGTTATTTGGATTGGGATTTATTTAGTCAAATTTACATTCCATTGCATGTTTTACTTGGGATATTAATTACAGAACGGGTAAGAGGTCACTAAAGTTTTTTCAATAATCCTTTCATCTTCCCTGGACAGCGTCCCATAATAATCGTGATAATAACGCCAGACATAATCCGAAAGGAAAAATGTGATGGCGTCATCATCATCACAGCGCGACTTGGAGATTGTTTGATAGAAAGATACAGAAAGGCCATATCATATGAATACGGAAGGCTTATTGGTCAAGGAACACAAATCGGAAGATATGTATCAAATTTCTGCCACAGGGGATTTAATCATCACAAATGCCAAAGGGCTGCAACGGCATATTGATCAAGCCATTAACGAAGGTTTTTACGATATCACATTAAACTTAACGGGAATTGATTATATTGACAGTTTTGGAATTGGTGTGGTGGTTAAAACAAAATCTGAAATCGATAAAAAGAAAGGACGTCTGCGAGTTATCGTCAATCCTGTTCTCATGACATTATTTGAGAAATGCCATCTCGATGATTACATTGATTTGGATTTGGGAGATACGGACTCAGAGGATAACGAATGAACAAAACCACGGTGCACAAAGACATTCTCATAACCCATGTGAATGGGCCACTATGCTTTTAACCTCTGAACATTTACTTTCTCTTGCCTTTTTTCTTGACTTCCTGCTCTTCAAGGGCAGTACGCAAAGTACCCTGTTTTTGGTTCAAAGCGATGGACACATCGTGCCACAGTGTTTTGAACGCACTAATTCGAATGGGAACTTCGCGCTTCAAGATATAAAGGGAGGGGGTTTCGAGTAATAATTTCTTGATATCTTTCCAGACGTCAAATACCCCGTCAGGAACGGATAATTGTAAAAACTGAGCTTTCCTGGTCAGTTCAATCTGCAACTGCTGAAAATCAGTCTCTTCCTGGGGCTGTATTTCTTCTGCCGCCAGGGCATGTTCAAAATACTGCATATATTTTTGCCAGAGTTTGATATACTCTTGCAAACGTTTCATCAATATTTCAGCCGGGACATCCGCTACCATAAGTTGATATGCCTTTTTATTAATTTTTCTACAAGATCATTCGCAACTGAATTGACCTTTAAATCTCCCACTCTTGAGGAGCCCCAATATTATCACATTAGTCCTTATTAAACCAACCCATTGTGAAGGCTACATAAACAAAAAACAACACCACAGCCACACCACAACCAATTTCGATGTAATCAATGAAAGACATAAGCTCCCCACCTGTTTGCTGAAAAACGGTATACCATAAATGAGTGCAAACGTTTGATTATTGATCCTATTCCCAAAAAACTTAGCGGGTATCATAGGAGAAATAGAAGTCACCTATTCTATCTTCAAACTTTTCCATATTCCACTTAAATTTTTCAAGCGGCCCCATTTTGCGATGGGACTCAATCGCAAACATCAAATCTTCGTTGATATCAAGAGTTTTGTAAAGATGTTCATAGGAATGTTCCAATGCTCTTTCACGATAATACAAATCATGAGTATCCGTTTGTCCATACATATGGAAGCCTTCAGCAGCACGGCGGAAATGAGTAAAGGATTTGACTGCTTTTTCCTGGACATCTTTCAACGTTTCAGGCGGTGTTAATTCTTTTACGCTTTCTTCGAGATTAGCTGCTGTTAATTCAAAGTTCCTGGTCGATAATTTACCTTGCAGAGCTCGGTACATATCGGTTACAGTTTCATCCAGTTTATGTTCGGTTGACCTGGCGGAAATGATCAAATTCTTTGGCATACTGCCGATAAAACCAAAGTCCTGGATGGTTTTATCCATTTGCGTCAAGTAAGATTTCAGATTTTGTAAATACGAATCTTCCTCCACCGCGGTTCGTGTGGCCACCAGAATTTTAGGCGCGTCATTTTCCAAATTTCTCAGACGTTCAGAAATGCCTTGATAATCATCGCCTCGGATAGAGTTTCGCAGCCACTGCAAATCGCTGGAAAGCATTCTAAACCAATCTGCGTAATATTTCATTGCTCCTGCTTCTTGAGCTTGTTGTAGAGTTGATGCCAATTCTTCTGTCCGCTGAGTTGCCAGGGTTATGATGGAATCAGGCATTTGATCAATCGTAGCCACGGCCTCTTCATACATTTTGTGAAGTTCAGCATAGGTTTGTTCTTCTTCAGGGGATGCGAGGGCGTTCAGTGTATTTTCGAGTGTTTCCCGTTTTTCGGGGACAATATAAAGTGCATCCTGTTGTTCATACTCCTGAATCTTTTCTTGCAGCTGAGCAGCCAGGATAGTACGGTTTTGATTTTCGACTTCAGCCAAGGTATTTTGGGAGAGGGCTTTTAATTCTTCTGCGGCAGCATAAGCCTCTTTCCAATTTTCCAAAGAGATCAAGCGATTGAGTTCAGTGATATGATTGAGCAATGCGATATTTTTATCACGCCCACTTACATCCAACGCATTTTCACTAATCCAGGCTGCCGTATCACCTACCTCCTTGGCAACCTGTTCCAAATCGCTCCGCATACCATTCCAAATATCGTCCCGGGCTTGACGGGCGGCATCCGCTTCCTCATAGGAAGTTTTATAATTCTGTTCAATTTGTAGTACTTTGGCTTCGGCCAAATGTTTCAATACATCGTTATAAAGAGAAGGTTTTTTAATTGGCGCCAAATGGTGTTCCAGTTTTTCTTTGGTACCGTCCAAGTGTCTTAAGAGGGAATAGCTTCGTTGTTTCCAGGTGAAATGTTCCGCTTCTTCCGCCAAATCCGCAGATTGGATTGCTTTTTCATTTGCGGTTTCGTATTGGCGTTCTTTTTGAGCGGCTTCCGCTTGATTTAATAGAGCCAGAGCCTCTTTTATTTCTGGTTCAGAGTAGGTCATGGATTCGGCATCCAAGGCGGAATCGGTTTTATTTTGAGCCGTAATGATTAAGTTATTCAATGCTTTATCAGCCAGATCGGTGGCTTCCACTGATTGGTGGTAGGCATTTTCAAATTCATTATTGGCAATCAAGCTGTTGGTTTGCTCAATCGAGTCAGAGGCTTTACGATAAGCCAACGGACTGAGTTGATCCTGGCGGGCTTGTTTAGCCAGGGCCATAAAATCATCGGCCTTCCCCAGATTTTGTTTGGCACGCAATTGATAGGCTTTGCCTTCAGCGCTATTAGCGGCATCGATGGCGGCTTCTGATTTACGGATACTGGATAAGAAGTTCTCTTTCTCAAGTTCTTGGATAGCAGCAGATTTCAGATTGACCGCATTGGCATGCTGCATGCCCACCCATTCGGGGGCTTTCGCCACTTTGGCTTTTTCCAATGCCTGTTCAGCGTTGTCAATGAAGTTTTGAGCTGCTTGGGAAAGTGCATCAATCCCTTTTTGAACCACGGCAACCGCTGCATCCGCACCGGCTTGGACCTGTTCATAATCGCCTTGTTTCATCAAATCGCGCAAGGTTTGGATTGAAGATTCTGCATTTTTGTATGCATCGGGGACATATGTTTCACCCCCCTGTCCATGAAGCAAAGAGAACGGTTTTTCGACTCTGGCCAAAGCCGCTTGTGCTTTCCCACGCCGAGCTGCGGTAATTACGTCCTGGCTGGTTTGGACAACTTTTTTAGAATTTAGATATGCTTGAGCGTATTGTTCGTTCTGGTTGAGTTCTTTGACTCCAGCGATCGCTTCACGAGCCTGGGCTAAAACCTGTGGAGCATATTGAGAAGCTTCTTTTTCGACGGCCTCTTCAAGATTTGTCTCAGCAGTTTGCACATTCTGCTGGGCGGCATCCGATAAGGCGAGATAGCCATCGTTCAAAATTCGCCGTGCTTCATTGGCTGCAGCAATAGCTGCCGCATACGCTTGATTTTTTAACTCTTCCTGACCGGTTTGCAAGGTTTGTTCAGCCTGGCTGATTGATGTGGGAAAAGCTTGTACATCCTGAATATTCAATTGTTTGGCTTTGGCGATTTCACTCAGGACTTCTTCAATGATATCTCCAGCGGCTTTTTCTTGAGCTGCGGTAATAATTTCATTCAAGGGGGTTGTCAGTTCATTGGCGATATCGATCATTTCCTGCCATTTGCCATCTTGCTCAGCTGTTTCTATGTCTTTGAAGCGCTCAATGACGGTGGCATATTTATCTGGAACATGTTGATCCGCTTTAAGCTGTTGTGCTTCTGTGATCAGCTGTTCGATATCATTTTTTGCCTGCATAGCATCCGGTTGGAGATGCTGGGTGGCCAACGCTTTGGATTGCACAACAACAATGTTGATTTCGGCGAGAAAATCATTCAAGGCCTGTTCACTAATCACAGTTCGATACTCTTCGTCCAAGCGAGTACGAAACTCATCCAACTGATTAGCAACCGGATTCACGTCAGCAGGATCTGCATTGTGTTCCCTGGCTTCTTGAATGTATTGATCCCCCTGGTCAAGGGAATCGCGAATATCCGCAATCTGCCGATCCACTCTGGGCTTCACTTCAATGACCTGTTGCTGAGCCGCCACGAAACGAGCCGCTGCTTGTTCAGCCGATGCTTTGGCTTGTTCGTATTCGCCTCGATCAAACTCACTTTGAGCCCGAGTTAACAGTGTATTGGCTTGCTGAAAGGCCTGTGGGGCGTATCGCGGTGCTTGGGCGTCTTGGGCCTCGGTTTTGACTGTCTCTGCTGCGGTTAAACTCTTTTGTGCATCCCGCTTGGCACAGCCAGTCATCAAAAATAGCGGTATTAACGCGATACATAAGTAGTGAATCCATTTTCGTGAAATTCGCGGTTTCATGAAACACAATCTCCTTGTACAAATTTCCGGTCATCTTAAAACAGGTGGTGATCCTGATTTTTAACAAACTTTTGGCAAAATAATAAATAATCAATCAATTTTTCAGCGGTGTTTCCAACTCCAGATGTGTCATCAAGAATCCCAGTGCTTCATTTAAACGAAGCATGGTTGAATGCCATTGTAGTGTAAGTTTTTTATAAAAATCCATGTGAATACCGATCATATTTCTCAGCGTAACCGTGTCAGATAAATAGGATGTTACTGGCTCTGCACGGTCATACTCATCTCCTAAATATTCCAATAAATATTGGTGGCGCCGTGCACATTGGGCCTTTAATTTCATGAATTCCTCTTCTTGTTCCTGTGTTACGTCTTGTTGGTGGTAGGCATTTTGGAACAATTCATTATATCGAAACCACAGTTCGAGAAATTTTTGAATCGCCTGGATGCGAAACTCTATCTCTTCCTTATTTTTTTGATGCCATGTTGCCATAAGTTACCTTGCCTCATTCAAACCGTTAAATAAAAGGCATTTCATATTGCCTGGAATTTAATTCGACCAAACATAAAGCGGGTGATCCGGCGAATGGTCACCCTGTTAAAGCATTACATCGCCGTTTTTTAGTCATTGTTGAATGAAAAAACATACAAAACACTATTAATATTCAAACCAATCCAAAAATCAAAGGTCCCTATACTTTATTGCAAGTTAATCTAAGGAAGTTCATTCATAGCTTCTGTAGCTTGCAAACTCCCCGTTGGGTCGAAGGCAGAACCTCCCGAAGTTTGATTGGCAGCGTCCTGTGCTCGATCAATCGGGTTGTAAGGTTGAGACGGTTCACCCGGTGCACCCTGTTGATCAGCATTTAAATTCTCTGGACGTGGGATTCCTGGAGGTGGAGGCAAATCGGGTAAAAAACCGGCTGCATCAAATCCACCACCAAAACCACCGCCAAATCCTTCTAACGATTCAAACAATTGAGGGTCGATATTCTTTTCATAGGTCTCATCATCATATTGGCCAATAAACCGGTGAAACAACACATCATAATCTGTTACGCCAAATACATCAATAAGTTCTGTCAAAATACTATCCACAATTTCGCTTTCAAACTGGCGAACGAGGGTGGTATACCGGCTGACCTGTGATTCGCTATCATCACTTGCGACATTTGCATCGTAAAATCCGAGCACGGAGATGGTTTCTTCCATTTCCCGGGGATTGGATTTCAAAAACATTCTCATTTTTTCGAGAATATTGCGTTTATCATTTGACTGGATAATAGATTCATAGGCTGGAAAATGAAGTTGTCTGGTCTTTTCAAAAATTTTGAATGATTCCCACAAAATCTCTTCTTTTTGATGTTTATACTTGATGGTAAATGGGCCAATATACTCATCTTTATTGATATAGATCAAACTGGGCATACCATCATGGGCAACCTCATCACCATGGGTGCCATCATCATAATAATCACTTCCAACGGAATCAGGCCTTACTTGGATGTAATAGACTTTAAAATCGATTAAATCGCCAAAAACTGCATCGTAAATTTTTTCACCATATTTGACCCAAACCAATCCGGGACCGCCCTGGTCAAATCCGCCCCCTTGATAACCAAGGCCGCCCATGCCATAGCCAGGCCCGCCCATTCCATAGCCGGGGCCACCAAAACCATAACCCTGTGCCTTCACAAAATTTGGCTCACATAATGTAAAAGCGCATAACAAAAAAGAAACAACAAAAATGAATGTGAGATTTGTCCTTTTCCTGCGCATAATAACCACTTCCTTGAACTAGAATAAGATTCGTTACTCTCCAAGCGGGAAGGTATCATGAGTGCACACAAGTGTCAACTTCCCAAGCAGAGCTTAATAACTATAATACGTTTTCCTTTAAATTGGGAGAGGCAAGGCCTCTACTTTCTCTGATTTAACTCCCGAGAGCGATTTGTTGCCCGGGATATTGTATCCTGCATTATTCCGGCAAAATCATTTTCCTCCAAGGCCGAGAGACCTGCTTCGGTGGTTCCCCCTGGGGTAGCGACTTTTTTTACCAGTTCCTGAGCGGTTTCGGGGCGTTGATTCAGCAGTTCAGCAGCACCAATCAATGTTTCAGTAACCAAATCCTTCGCCACGTCTTCTGGCAAACCCTCGTTGATGGCTGCGACAATATAATAATGAGCCATATAAAAAATGTAGCCGGGTCCACTACCTGAAACAGCGGTCACTACATCTTGAAGGGGTTCATCCACTTCAACAACTTTCCCGATTGATTTTAGAATTTCACGGCACCAGTCACGTTCATTTTCCTGCATTTCAGGGGGAAAGGTAATAGCACTGACACCTTTTCCAATTAATGCAGGCAAATTAGGCATCACGCGTACCATTCGTTCTTTAAAACCAAGGGCGTTGGCCAATTTATCCCGGCTGGTGCCTGCCAGAATTGAAATGACGCAATGATCATTGTTTAAATGTGCTGCCAGCTCATCTTTAACTTCGTTCAACATTTGGGGTTTTACTGCCAAAAAAACGGTTTGGGCACATAGTGGTGCTTTTTTGTTGGCAAAGCCGGTTTCAATCTGGTAGGTTTTTGCGAGATAAGATCGTCTTTCATCCGATTTTTCAGAGACAAAGACTTCATCCGCCTTTACGGTTTGCTTTCTCAATAATCCTGAAAGCACCGCTTCCGCCATATTTCCCCCACCAACAAAAGCTATTTTTTTGTTATACTCATCTGACATTTCTTGCTCCCCACATGATGCTATGCTGTATTTATCCTACGTAATCCTGTAATGCCTTTACTTGCAGTTCTTTCGTTAAATTGGCTTCAATTCCCAATACCGCTGCACGGGCAGCCGATAAGGTAGTCACATAGGGTATTTGCTGTTCGATAGCACAACGCCTTAATGCGCGTTCATCATAAGCTGAGGTCTCATCAAGCGGGGTATTTATGGCCAAAACCACGCTTCCATTTTTCATCAAATCCACAATATTTGGACGATCCTCTTTCACTTTGAATACTCGTTTGCATTTTATGCTCTGATTTTTTAAATATCGATAGGTTCCTTCGGTAGCCTGCAATTCGAATCCCATATCAACGAGGCGTTTTGCTGAATCCAGGATTAATTCTTTATCCCGATCATTTACACTGATAATCACTTGATGTTTTCCTTTAGGAGGATGTGGATCAGGCAATCGCATGCCAGCCGCTGCTTGTGCTTTGGCATACGCGCGTCCAAAATCGGTATCGATCCCCATTACTTCGCCGGTTGAACGCATTTCCGGTCCCAGCACAGGATCGACACCCGGGAATTTCACAAAGGGCAGCACGGCTTCTTTAACCGAAATATGTTCAGGATTGGAACGATCAGGTAAATTAAAAGATGCGAGTGGCACCCCCGCCATTACTTTTGCTGCGATTTTCGCCAAGGGAACGCCGGTCGCTTTACTTACATAGGGGACGGTTCGTGATGCGCGTGGATTTACTTCCAGGACATAAACTTTTTCTACACCATCCTTGCGTGTAACAGCGTATTGAATATTCATTAAGCCTTTGACTTTCAGGGCTTTAGCAAGATCGATAGTCTGCCAGCAGATTCGTTCGATGGTTTCTGCTTGGAGTGTCCGTGGTGGAATGACACAGGCACTATCGCCCGAGTGAACCCCGGCATACTCAATATGTTCCATTATGCCGGCAATATACACATCATCCACATCTGAAACGGCATCCACATCCACTTCGATCGCATCTTCAAGGTATTTGTCCACCAAAACGGGATGTTCAGGGGAGGCATCCACCGCCCGTTCCATATAGTCGGACAGGCTGGGTTCATCGTACACAATTTCCATCGCCCGGCCACCTAAAACATAAGAAGGACGAACCAAAACAGGATAGCCTAGTTGTTTGGCTATATCTTTGGCTTCTTTATACGTCGTTGCCGTCCCATTAGGGGGTTGCACAATGCCTAATTGATCGATTAAGGCGCCGAAGCGCTTGCGATCTTCCGCCAAATCAATGCTATCAGGAGAAGTACCGAGGATCAGAACACCTGCTTTTTCCAATGATACTGCTAATTTAAGTGGGGTTTGCCCACCGAATTGAACAATGATTCCCTTGGGTTTTTCCACTTCGATAAGGTTCATCACATCTTCAAAGGTTAATGGCTCAAAATAAAGCCGATCAGCGGTATCATAGTCTGTTGAAACCGTTTCGGGATTGGAATTGACCATGATGGTTTCATACCCAATTTCGGAAAGGGCAAAGACGGCGTGAACGCAACAATAATCGAATTCGATCCCCTGACCGATTCGGTTTGGTCCACCCCCTAATATAATGATCTTTTCTCTCTCACACTCACGGATTTCATTCTCGGATTCATAAGTCGAGTAATGATAGGGGGTATAAGCTTCAAATTCAGCCGCGCAGGTGTCCACTGTTTTATAGACTGGAAGGATTTCCAAACGTTTTCTTAATTTTCGAATGGCCAATTCTGTCGATTCCCAATAATACGCCAGTTGCCGGTCAGAAAAGCCATATTGTTTGGCTTCTCGCATGATGGGAGTCAATTCCTGTACATATTGATCGCTGTGTTTCAAAAGCGCTTGGAATTTGGGTTTCAGTTCTTTTAATCGCTCTTCCAAGAAGATAATTTCAGCCAAATTGGTCAAAAACCACGGATCAATATGGGAATATTCATGGACTTCATCGATAGACATACCCGTTTGATATGCGTATTTGATATAAAAAATCCGCTCAGGAGTGGGCCGTCGCAACCGTTCGATAATCTCTTTGCGAAGTTTGGGATCATCCGGTTTTCGATAGTGTGGATGGTTTGGATTATCAAAAATATATAAATCTTTTCCATCCGCCCCCCATCCATAACGATCTGTCTCTAGTGAGCGCAAACCTTTTTGAAGTGATTCTTTAAATGTACGGCCAATTGACATGGCTTCGCCCACCGATTTCATCTGAGTGCCCAAGGTGTGATCGGAACCGGCAAATTTTTCAAACGCCCAGCGGGGGATTTTGGTCACACAATAATCGATGGTTGGCTCAAACGATGCCGGAGTTTCACGAGTGATATCATTGGGGATTTCATCCAATGTATATCCAACCGCCAATTTTGCTGCGATCTTCGCAATGGGAAATCCAGTGGCCTTGGAAGCCAGAGCGGAGCTTCGGGACACGCGGGGATTCATTTCAATCACCACCATGCGGCCCGTATCCGGATCAACGGCGAATTGGATATTTGAACCGCCAGTCTCAACCCCGATTTCCCGGATAATATCGATTGAGGCATCCCGCATTGCCTGATATTCTTTATCGGTCAGCGTTTGTGCTGGAGCGACAGTAATGCTGTCACCAGTATGAACGCCCATTGGATCAAAATTTTCGATTGAACAGATAATAACCACGTTATCCGCCAGATCGCGCATGACTTCCAATTCATACTCTTTCCATCCAAGAACCGATTCCTCAACCAAAACGGTATGAATGGGGCTGCAATCCAATCCCCACTTAATCACATGTTCATATTCTTGAATGTTATAAGCGGTTCCAGCTCCAGTTCCTCCCAGAGTATAGGATGGTCGGATAATAGCAGGGAAACCGATCTCATCGATGATCTTCATGGCTTCATCGACAGAACTGACGTAGGCGCTGGATGGAGTCTCCTGTCCGATTTTTCCCATTGCCGCTTTGAATAGTTCCCGGTCTTCCGCTTTTTGTATTGAAGGGAGTTTGGCGCCGATTAATTCAACGTTATATCGATCCAAGACACCTTTTTCCGCCATCTCCACCGCGGCATTTAATGCTGTCTGTCCTCCCAATGTGGGGAGTAAGCAGTCAGGACGTTCCACCTGGATAATCTTTTCAATAGCTTCTGGAATAATCGGTTCGATATAGGTTCGATCCCCGACTTCAGGATCGGTCATGATGGTTGCGGGATTGCTGTTGATCAGAACAATTTCGTATCCTTCTTCCCGCAGTGCTTTGCATCCCTGGGTTCCTGAATAATCAAATTCACAAGCCTGGCCAATCACAATTGGGCCAGAACCAATTACCAAAATTTTATGGATATCATCTCGACGAGGCATACGATTACTATTCCTGTTCTCTTATCATGCGTTCTCTTTTATTGAATTGATGATTTCATCATGGAAATAAATCGATCGAAGTGATGTGAGGCATCATGCGGCCCTGGGGAAGCTTCAGGGTGATATTGCACGGAGAAACACCGCAAATCATCACAAGACAGGCCTTCCACTGTATTATCATTCAAATTGATATGGGTGATTTTTACCTTGCTTTGATCCATCGAATCATAATCGACACAAAACCCATGATTTTGGGAAGTAATATCAATTTTTCCGGTCGGTACATATTGAACAGGCTGGTTTGCCCCTCGATGGCCGAATTTCAATTTGTAAGTTTTACCACCAAGCGCAGTCCCTAACAGCTGATGCCCCAGGCAGATGCCAAACATCGGTACGTTTCCGGCCAATTCCTTAATGGTTTCAATGGCATAGGTTACCGGTTCAGGATCACCAGGCCCATTTGATAAAAAGATGCCATGCGGTTCCATCTTCAAAATGCTGTCCGGCTTGGTAAATGCTGGGAAAACCTTGACTTGGCACCCGCGTTCAGTCAAATGGCGCAGGATATTTTGCTTGATACCAAAATCAAATGCTGCCACGCGGTAGGGTTCTTTGGGTTTTTCATAGCCCAGCCGGCTTTTATGATAGGGATGCAACGTCTCATACCACTCATAAGGTTGATCTGTAGTCACTGCTTTGACCAAATCAGCACCCAACATGGATGGAACCTTTTCCACTTTGGCTTTCAAGTCTGATTCCATTCCTTCCGCAGAACATATAACTCCACGCATCACCCCGTAATTTCTTAACTTACGCACAAGGGCGCGGGTATCGATGCCGCATATCCCCGCAACATTTTGGGTTTTCATCCAATCTTCAAGCGAATAAGTATGGCGCCAATTACTGGGAATATGGGAAAGTTCCTTGATGATAAATCCGGCAACCTGAACCCTTTTTGATTCCAAATCCTCTTCATTCACACCATAGTTGCCGATTAACGGGTAGGTCATCGTCACAATTTGGCCGTAATAGGAGGGATCGGTGAGTACTTCCTGATAGCCGGTCATAGAGGTATTAAAAACGACCTCTCCCCCGCTTTCGATTTCGGCACCGAACGCTTTTCCGTGATAAATAGAACCGTCCTCGAGCATGAGAACGGTTGGCTTTCTTTTAATAGGGTTTATGAGTTGTTTTTCCATAATTCAATTTATTTTATACGCTTCTGAAAATAATACCACGTTTCCGTAAGGGCAGGTTTCATTTTGGCATTAAATTAAGAATTCCCCCCCTAAATCCACCCGTCAACGGGGAGGACTTTTGAGGCAAAAACCGCTTAAGTTAATGACATTGATAGCATCCAAGAATAATCTTTCTCCATTGCATAAATCCTTGCAATCAATAAATATATTCAAAACAAAATGACTATTTCAAAAACCGATCGTTTACCGGTCGATGGATTTAAAAATTTGTTGATAAAACGGCCTGTGATGAAATTCTTGAAGCGTCTATTTTTTAAACCGTTCCATCTCCTATCCAATAATCCCATCATTTTTAACGAATTCGTTAAACAATTTCGCAGTGGCCGATTTTTTATCATGTTATTTCTGTTGTTGGTGGTTGGATCGGTGGTGGTGGTTTGGTTTTGGAGTACTCCCAATCAAAGTAATTTTCCTTCCGGGCGGAAATTGTTTTTTGCCCTGGTCACCGGTGAAATTATTGCCATATTCCTAATGCTTCCTGCGATTGTCGCTCATTCTTTGATTGTCGAAAAGGATCGCAATACCCTCCCACTGTTGCTGACCACTCCGTTGGGAGCGGGCAAAATACTGGCGGGTAAGTTAATTTCCACCCTGGGAATCGTCGTTCTGTTAATCATGGCATCGTGGCCATTGATCAGCATGTGCCTGGCACGTGGTGGAGTGGCACCCTGGGAAGTGCTGGTCTTTGCTTTTGCACTGGTATACATCAGTTTTGTGGTTTCCAGTTTTGCGGCTTTTCATGCCATGCGAACCAAAACCATCTTCAGAACCCTGATCACCACTCAAGTTTCCATGTTTTTAATTTTTATAGTCCTCGGCTTTGCCCTGACCTTTGCCTCGGGCATTATGATTGGCCTCTTTGAAATCTTTTTTAACCTGCTATCTCAACTTTCAAAGTTTGAGGATTTTTTGGGATTTTTTCGTACATCCATGAAAACTCTCTTTTTTATCATTAATTTCATTTTATTGAGTGCCATCCCACTTTGGACTTTATATTTATCCAAAAATCGCCTGGATGATATCGAACCCAAAGTTACCGAACAGTGGGAATTTATCGAACGGCCCTCCTTCCAAATTGGGCAGGTGGTTGCGTATGAAGAAGATAAAAAAGAAATCAAACATTCGTATTGGGAACGCCAAGAAGGGAAAAATCCCTTTTACCTTCGTGAACGTCTGGGCTATACCGCCTCACACTCACCCATGAGTGTTCCATCTTGGTACCTCATTGCTCTACTGGCTCATGTATTGTTTATTTTGACACCAATTCAGGGAGGGCGTTGGGTTGCGGTAATTGTATTTCTCTTTATCGCTCAAATTGCCCCCATTTATGCTGCCACTCTCTTCGCGGGTGAACGTGAAAATTACACCTGGGAACTTCTTATCACCACAGTCAGCAAATCCACAACACTGCTTAATGGCAAAATGTTGGGAGCGCTTTATCAAACCGCGGTGCGAGTATCACTGATGTTTTATCCGCCCTTTTTGCTGGCTATCACGTTAACATCTCTGCTGAGAACCCGGGGAGGGGAAATCCCCGGCCCACCCCCGGAATCTCTGCTGATATATACAATCATATTGGGTGGCCAGGTTCTTTTTATCATGTCGTTGACCTCATACTTGTCTCTTTGTTTAGAACGAGTAAACCATGTATTAACGCGAAGTTGGTGTATCATCGCCTCATACTGCATCATACCGTATTTATTGGTACCGATTTTTGAACAAAACCAGCTGGGTGGCTTAACCACATTAACCAAGGCAATAAGCCCTATTTATTTAATCCAAAATAATCCATCCGCCATGCTTTTGATTGTCTATCTATTGTTAATCCTGACAGGAAGTATCTTTTATTATTTGCTAAGTCTGGCGGTTCTCCAAAAAAACCGGTGAAGGAATGGGAAGGAATTTTTTACTTTGAGGATTTGGATTTGAGTGAACAAATGGACGAAATTTCCCGGATAATCTTGCTTAAGGATGGAAAGCAACATTATAATACTTGATAAGGCTCTTTGTAGTTTTATTATAAAGGCGGCTCTTCTACCCAAGCAATGAACTTTGAATAAGGCCCATTGATTACCCGATTGTAAAAACGCTTATCGGCAGTCACAACAACCGCATTCTCTCTTTCTGCTAGCGCTAGATAGAAACAATCATATATGGGGTGCCAGATTTCGTTTGCGAGATCATAGGATCGATAAATCAGATCATATGTTGAGACAAGCGATAATGCCTCATAATCCCGGATTGCTTCGAACGATTTCCAACCAGTTACCGGCTCAATCTCTCCATTTCGAACTTTATTTTGAATAGCACTTGCACATTCAACCAAAAGACATGAAGGGGCAATTAGGTTGAAAATTTTATTAAGGTATCGCCTTGCCTCTATATGTTGGATTTCATCAAAAACCCATTTGACGGCAACGCTGGCATCTATGACATACTTACTCACCGGTTATCTCTCATCTCGCGGATGTGGTCTGCGCTATTACTTTGAACAGGTCCTATTTCTTTGCTGATTTCCTCGGATATGCGTACAAACTCATCATGACTCAATCGTTGTTTTTTTTTCACGGTTTCAATTTCTCGAATAGGATCTTTTTCAACATGCAAACCATACTGTTCTGCAAATTGATCCAAATTTTCAAAAAAATTTGGATCAATATTACTTTCATCTGTATAAAAGCGAATGGTAATTTCGTTCATATTTTTCTCCTCTTTCTTTATGATAATGATAATCTCAAAGAGAGAATTTAGCAAATTATTAATGGATTCAATAAGAATATATCATCATCCTTTTTTTAAGCTGCATGGCTATCTTTTTCGATTTTTTGTTTGGTTTGCTTAATGGCGAATTGGTAGAGTAAGAGGCTTGCCAGGAGTAGCCATGTGAATTGGCTGATTAATGCCGACCACCAGGGAGTGGTGTTGTTGTAATCATAAATGGATATGGGTAAAGTGGGTGAAATGAAGGTTATGTGTTCGGTCAGGGGTGATGCAAGTCGATTTTGAATCCATTGGATTAACAGATCTCCCAGCAAGTAGGTTGGGATTAGCATAATCAATGACAAGCTTTTCCATAACCAATGGCGTACACATAAACATGTTAATATGAGCAATGTAGGGAAAAACCAAATACTGCCATATCCTTTTTGAATGGTTTCGGTCAGCGTGTTTAAAAATTGAAAAATCGCATCGCCAGAAAAGATCAAGAATGTGAGTGCGAAGGCCAAACCATAGGCTGTGGTGGATTTGCGCACTGATGCAGAAATGGCGATGCTAAGCAAAGCGAGAAAACCAGCAAAGGCGTAAACCAGTAATACAGTCCCAATCAACCGCTCCCACCCAGCAGCAAGGTGGGTTTCCACCTTAAAATTGGATTGAAAAGCCACTGCGATGATTAAGGCCATAAACACCCAAAACTGCATGCTGAATAGTTGCAGCGCAGCCAACAGTTTTCCCCTCACGATACGGGCGGGTGAAATGGTCGTGGAGATCAATTGGCCCCAGGTTTCACGATTGACTTCGCTGCGCAAGGCGTTGGCAGCATAAGGGATAACCATAAAGGGTATGACAAAAAAGGGCCAGCGGCCCAGCAGCTCTTCCCATACAAAAAGGCGGTTTAATTCCACGAGAGATATTTCAAAATCACTGTAAACCATCATCAAAATCATGCTGATGATGATCAAAACAATCATTCCCGTTGCGAGTAACAATCCCTTTTGGCCAAACAATTCTCGAATCTCTTTTAGGCGAACGGGATTGGACTGATCGGGAAACCACCGCTCATGTTGGGTGCGCAAACGGAGGATGGGTTTGAATCGCCTGATTTCCTGGCGGATAGCCTGACCCACATCATCCACGAAGTCGTGATCCAGTTTACGAATCAATGTCCACATACAAAGCACAAATAATGCAAGGAGCATGAACATAAAAAAAACAATATGGATCAAGGATTCAAAAGGAGAAACATTCGGTATAGCCGCAACTGGCATAGCCGCTGGATTGAGGGTGGGATTGATGGTGATGGCGGAATTGCCGCCTGATGGAACGATGATAGTTTGTACCACCGTTGTGGGCGATGCACCGAAATAGAGTGAGGTAAACCGTGTTGGTGAGGTTAAGGAATTTTGGCTTAAATGGCTAAAGGGTGCGACAAAAAGAAGGAAATAGGCGCAGGTTAAGAGGGCCGCTAAAAGGATAGATACATAAGGCTTTTTGAATTCCAAGGAGCAATAAAGCCCAATCAGGCCAAGAATGGCGGCCACTTCAGATAGAAATAGAAACGAGATAAAAATATCCATTGGTGAAATCTTGGCGATCGCGGCAAACATCCAATACATGGGGATAAGTGAGGTTAGTAACAAGATCACAAAGCCAACGGAAGATATAATTTTCCCCAATAAGATATTCAAAATCCCGATGGGTGACTGAAGCAACATTTCCCAGGTTCGGCGTTCATGTTCGATGTTAACACACGTTGCACTGAAGAGGGGAACAATGAAACAGATGATGCCTCCAATCGCCAGGTTGAGTTGGTAAAAGTGTTCCCGTTCATTGCCTATCCACCCTCCAGGAACATGTTTCATATGCCACCATACATAACAGAAAATGCCCGCGGCGGTTAACACGAACGCGATGAGATATAAAAACGATAAGGGATTTCGCAAAGTGGTAATGAATTCACGATAAACGATGGGATTACTGAACAGGCGTGGTTTGACGCAAACCAAGGCTTTGACATAAGCCCGGCGGTCTTCATTTTCTTCCAGTTCATGGGTTCGATTGATTATTATTTCATTTTGTGAAATGGTTTTTGTATCCATTATATGAACATTAAATTGGTTGAATTCATTGCTATTTTATCTGTATAACAACATTTATGCCACAAAAAAATAAACGTGACTAACCCTTTTGGTATATTGATGCCACTGATACTATAAACCTTGCAATCCATTAAGGTTAAAACGCTCATGACCCTATCGTCTTTTTTGCATTCACCGCCGGATCGTTTTCGGCCCTATATGATGTGGTTTCTGAACCATCGATTGGAGAAAGCGGAACTCTTTCGCCAGATTGAAGTTTTGCATGCGCAGGGTGCCGGCGGGCTGATTCTATGTGCGCGAGAGGGATTGTTAACCCCTTATTTATCAGGTAAATGGCTTGAATCTGTGAGATGGTGTATCGAACAGGCTCAGCGGCTTGGTCTGCACGTTTTGATCCACGATGATATGAATGGGCCTAGCGGAACCGCCAATGGAACAGTGACGGATGAAAATCCTGACTATCGCCAGACCACTTTGCGCCTGGCGAATGTTGTGGATATCCAGCCGGGGGGAAAAATCGACCTGGAAATCGAAAAAGAACATATCGAATCGATTCTGGGATTGACTGAAAGCGGTGATATTCGCGATTTAAACCAGTGGACGCAGAATGGCGAGATTCATGATAATGTCCCAAGTGAAATAACGCGCTTGCTTATTTTTTCACGTGATGTGGCCTTTGGTTCGTTGCATGGCTATACCATCGATCCTTTAAATCCTGATGCCATAAAGGCTTTCATTCAAACCACTCATGAGCAGTACCAATCCCATCTGGGAAAAAAGAGTGGGAGCGTGGAAGGCTTTTTTACCATACAACCGCGCATTTTACATTCCACATGCGGGGATATTCCCTGGACGGATGATCTTCCAGATACGTTTAAATCCATGTTTGGTTATGATATTTGGAGCGCGTTGCCCAGCCTGTTTATACCGGGAGAGGGAGAACATATCATTCATCGCTGCCGGTTTATGCAGTGTATGAATACCATGCTGCAGGATGATTTTTATCAATCCATACATAATATTTGCCAAAAGAATGACTGGTTATGCCTTGGGCATCCGGATTTTCAAGGGGATAGCCGTTCCCGATTCTGGTCGCAATATGATTACTTTAAGATTGCCCGCCATGTGGCATTTCCGAGTTGTACCACCTACACTGAAAACCGTCGATCTGATGATGAATTGTGTTATACAGTGGTTGCCTGTAAATTGGTATCCTCGATCGTTCGTTTAATGAATAAACCCTATGCGATGGCGGTGGCGGATGACGATGCATTCTCTGCCAGCATTACCCTAGCCGATTTGGATCGTTTGGCAGGACTTCATTTGACACTGGGAATCAATCAATTTATTCCTCATGCTGCTTATTATTCCATTGAGGGCTTTCGCAAGCGTGACCATTCACCGATTCAATCCTATCAACAACCATTTGGGGTATGTTACCGGTATTTCACTGAACGCCTCACCCAATTGACAGCACTCATCAGCCAAGGGAAGCATGTTCCGATGGCCGCAGTGCTTTATCCCATCCAAACGTTTTGGGGATTGTATTCGTTTGAAGCCAAAGACAGGCGCAGTTTGGAGACGTTGGAAAATTCCTTCGCCCAGTTTTGCGAAACATTAATTCGTCAGCAATATGATTTTGATTTTTTACCGGAAGAATTTCTGGCGAATCTAAAGACGGATGATAAAGGCCAATTGCTTTATTCTCCGAAAGGAGAGATGCTGCGCCGTTATCCTCTTTTGATGATCCCTTATTGCCATGTCTTGCATTATAAAACACTCGAAATTATTGAGCGTCTCGCGGAGGGGGGAGCACAAATTCTCTTTGTCAACTCACTACCTGATGCCACTCCAGAGACGGGAACAGATGATGCAATTTCAGAACGCGTGAATGCACTTGTGGAAAATTGCGAAAATGTGCAATTTGCGGAAGGGGATTGGTTGATGAAACTCTCTCAAACCGCCCCTCCAGGACTCAAAATCGAAGGCCGAAATGAGCAGATACTTTACCAACATCGAATCCTGCCTAACGGCGATATCTTTTTGTTGCACAACAGTTCTAATAACAAATCATATGAGGGTTCAATAACCTTTCCAACGCCAGCGCATTTCATTTACCACGCCAATACTGATACGGATAAATTAGAAAAACTGGAACAAAAGGGACCGGATCCCACCTTACCGGTTTCCTTATTACCGGGCGAGACACAGCTGTTTGTCATGACGTGTGATGAACAGCGTGAAGCGATTCAATCTCCGAAAATTGATGGCGAACTCATTCGTACAATTCCGCTAAAGGAACAATTCCTCTTTTTTGCCAAAGATGGAAACGATTTACCGCTGAACGAATGGAAGATAACGATCGGAACGTATAGCGATACACGAATGGGAAGTTTGGATTCTCATCACACCTATGAAACCACTTTTTTTGTCAATAAGTTTAAAGGACCGTTATATCTTATTTGTGACGGACTCCATCATCAGCCGGTTTTTCGTGGACATGGCCAGCAATCGTTTGAAATACGGTTGAACCAAGCATTGTTAACTCAGCAGGTGAACGTAACAACTTTTGACCAGCAAACCGTGGCCTATGATATAACATCTCATATTCGGCAAGGTGAAAATGTTTTGACGGTATCCAATCGTGCCCGTATGCATGCGCCGGGCAATATCCAGGAAAGCCTGTTTATTCACGGTGATTTTGCGTTGCTTTATGTTGAAGATCACTATGTGATTGCCACACCAAAAGACCATATTCAAACGAACACATGGACTCAGCAAGGATATCCATTTCTTTCCGGCACGGGGATTTACCGTCAGGCGGTGGATATTCCAGAAGAATTCATTGGCTGTAAAATGGTACTTTCATTCGATGAGATAAGGGACATGGCTGAAGTCGCCATCAACGATCAAGCCATGGGTGTCTTATGGCGAGAGCCCTGGACACTTGATATAACGGACGCAATCCAGGCGGGCCGAAACGTGCTTGAATGCCGAGTCAGCAACTCGTTGGCGAATGTTATTCATCAATCACAATTGCCATCAGGTATTATCGGGCATGTTTGGATTGAAGTGTTTTCTTCATGGTAATATAGATGTGTGCATTGATGGGTCTACGAATAATGCAGGCTGGAAGTCTGCGCCACAAAAAAGTGACACCAATTAGAGATAGTAATTTGAAAGGCTGTAAAACGTGTATTTTGATATTGTCAATCAATTAAACGATATACTTACTAAAACTGTATCCTCGCTTACGGATAAGAGTATTGATGCCTCATCATTTACCTTCACACCAACCAAAGATATTTCTCATGGTGATTTGATGACCACAGCGGCGATGCAGCTGGCCAAACCTTTAAAAAAGCCACCCCGTGAGATTGCTGACTCATTTATAAAAGAATTGGCATCCAGCCCGGTGGTTGAAAAAGCCGAAGTGGCTGGACCGGGATTCATCAATGTTTTTTTGACAAATGAAACATTGATTGATTGCATGCGGCGAATTTTGAATGAGAAAGACCAATTTGGTTGTTCAGATCGCTATAAAGGGAAAAACGCCCTGGTGGAATTTGTTAGCGCCAACCCCACCGGTCCGCTTCATGTCGGCCATGTGCGCGGCGCTGTGGTGGGAGATACCGCAGCTGAAATGCTGCGCGCGGTGGGTTATGAGATAACGCGTGAATATTACTACAACGATGCCGGTGTGCAAATGCAAATGCTGGGACGTTCGGTGCAGGCGCGCTATCACCAGTTTTTCGATCAGGATTATCCTCTGCCGGAAAATGGGTATAAAGGGGATTACATTCGCTACATTGCCGCAGCCATTAAAACCACCCACGGTGATGCCTGGTTAAACCAATCGAGTTGGGAACCGTTTACCACCTTTGCGGCGGATGTGTTAATGGACATCATTATGGATGATCTGCGGCGGATGAGGGTGCACTTTGATACGACTTTTAGTGAGCGTTCGCTACATACTTCAGGTGCAGTTCAGACTACGCTTGACGAGTTAGCTGAACATGGCGCAACTTATGAAAAAGATGGAGCTGTCTGGCTGCGCACCACGGATCAGGGAGATGAAAAGGATCGCGTTCTGGTGAAGAGCGACGGAGAAGTGACCTATGTCACTCCGGATATTGCCTATCATCGTGATAAATACAAACGTAAAATTGACCTGATGGTGAATGTGATGGGGCATGACCATCACAGCCAGGTGGAGCGTGTTAAAATCGCGTTGGGAGTGTTGGGATATGAACTGGATAGACTCAACTATTTGCTTAACCAAATGGTCAGTATTCAGCGTGGTGGCGAAAAGATTAAACTTTCCACCCGCGAAGGACAATTTATGACCATGGCGGATATGGTGAATGAACTGGGGGCGGATGTTACCCGCTATTTCTTTGCCCAGCGCAGCTATAACTCCCAAATGATCTTTGATTGGGATTTGGCGAAAAAGCAATCCATGGATAATCCCGTCTATTACCTTCAGTATGTTCATGCGCGCGCATGCAGCATGGAAGAGAAAGCAAAAGAACGCGGTGTTGATATATCACTCGATCTTGACTTTGACCATACTCCATTAATAGGAGAGCGGGAGCGCTTGTTATTGTTGAAAATGTTCTATTACCCGCTCCAGGTCATGGATGCCGCTGAACGCTTGGAAACCCATTTGATCCCGGCATTTTTGGAGGATCTGGCCAAGACATTTCACACCTATTATCAAGCCCAGCGGGTATTGGATGAAACGGATGCGATAGGAACAGTGGCTCGTTTTCATCTGGTCCTGGCTGTTCGGCAAGTGATGCGAAACGGGCTAAACTTACTGAAAGTCGATGCTCCAGAACGGATGTAAGGAGAAAAAAAATGATACGAATTGGAATTATCGGTTGTGGGGGAATGGGGAATATGCACACCCAGGCTTGCCTGGTTAGCGGTGCGGCAAAAATCACCGCGGTGGCGGATGAGCGGCTGGATGCCGCGCAAAAATTGGCGGATCAGGCGAATTGCGTTTGCGCTAATTCACCGGAGGAACTGGTGCTGCGAGATGATGTGGATGCGGTGATGATCTGCACACCGACACCTTCGCACCACATTCGCGCTTTAGAAGCCATCAAGGCTGGAAAACATCTTTTTGTTGAAAAACCACTGACTCGTACGCTTTCCACAGCGGATGAACTTTTAGCCGAAGTAAAAAAAGCCAATCTATTCAACCAAGTGGGCCATGTACTTCGTTTTTGGCCGGAATATGTTTATCTAAAAGAAGCCACACAGGATGGGCGATGGGGTCAATTGAAATCCATCAAACTCATCCGAACCTGCGCCCAACCTGGTTGGTCGGCAGGAAACTGGTTGATTAATCCCGAACTGAGCGGTGGTGCAGCGTTGGATTTACACTTACACGATACAGATGTTGTGCATTTCCTTTTAGGTCAACCTGAAGCGGTCTTTTCAACCGGTGTAAAAGATTACGCTGGCTGGCGGCAAATATTCACCAATTATTTTTATGACAATGGCCCGGCCGTTTTTGTGGAAGGGGCCTGGTATGACGGTGAAAAATATCCGTTTCGAATGGCCTATGTGGCCACCTTTGAAAAAGGGGTTCTTGACTATGATTGCACCCGGGAACAGACATTGCTTTTTTACCCCCAAAAAGGAGACGTTGAAGAACTATCGTTACCCAAACCTCCCCAAACCAAACCGGTGGAGGGGATTAATGTTACTGATCTTGGCGGTTATCTTTTACAGGATACTTACTTTTTTGAATGCCTGGCTAATCAAACCGAGCCGGAACGAGCCACCTTTCAGCATGGCCGGGATGCTATAGAAACGGTTGAAGCGGAAATTCGTTCTGCAGAAAGCGGCCAGATTGTTGGTATTTAAACAAATAATGGATCGCGTATCATGAATCAAACGACACACGTTAGAGGAGAGAAACAATGGTCCGAATCGGCATAATCGGTGCAGGCACCATGGGGAATGCACATGCTCAATCCATTTTACGAATGCCTGAGGTTGAACTTAAAGCGGTTGCCGATCCCAACCAGGAGAAAGCGAATTCCCTCGCCAAACCAGCGGAGGCATCAGCGTATTCTACTGTGAATGAACTATTGGATCGGGATGATATCGATGCGGTGATCGTGGCCAGCCCGACTCCTTTTCACTTTTTTCATGCACGTGATGCCATTGAAAACCAGAAACATGTTTTCCTGGAAATACCAATGGTTCGCCATAAAGATGAAGCGGATAAACTGGTTGAATTGGCCAATAAAAGCGGCCGCGTTATTACGGTTGGCCATACCCAGCGGTTTTATCGAGAAAACCAGGCTATCAAGCAACAAGTTGATTCCGGTGCAGTAGGCAAACCGGGAATGATCCGCCTGGGGCGGCGTACTCCTCACCCCAAGAAATGGTATTCCAACTTTGAAAGCAGCGGCGGGGTGATTCTGGACGCCATGATTCACGAGCTTGATTTTTTGTTACATTGCTTTGGCTCTGCCGAACGTATTTTTTGCCAAAGCCTGTACCAACGCGTTTCAACTGAGTCGATTGACTACGCTTTGGCTAACATTCGTTTGAAAAGTGGAGCCATTGCCCATATCGAATCATCGTGGTGCCATTACGGCCAGTTTAATATCGATGTGGAAGTGGCTGGCGATAAAGGATTGCTCCATTACGACAATCAGGAAAGCATTCCGCTAAAGGTATCACTGGTGGATTATTCAAAAGGTGCTCGCCAATACTATCATGAAAGCCCGGTGATTGTTCCAGCGTGTTTTAATCTTCTTCAGCAGTTTATTCACGCCATAGAAGGAAAGGCTGAAAACCCGGTCACTGTGGAAGAGGGGCGAGACGCGGCAAACCTGGCATTGGCTGCGATTGACTCGATAGACACTAAACGTCCCGTAACATTATCATCGTAATTGGAGAGGGAGGGAAAACCATTATGACCACCCGAATAGGCATGATATCATTTGCACATTTACACGCCCATAGTTATGCGGCGAGTTTAAAACAAATACCGGAGCAAGCGGAAATTGCAGGCGTGTTTGACGATAATCCTGAGCGGGGCAAAGAGGCCGCTGAAGGTTTGAATGTCCCGTTTTTCGATTCATGTGAACAACTACTTGAGCAGGATATTCAAGGCGTGGTTATTTGTTCTGAAAACGCCAAGCATAAAGACTTTGCTCTCCAATCAGCGGAAGCGGGAAAACATATCTTATGTGAAAAACCTATTTCGATTTCCGTGCCTGATGCCCAAAGCATGATCGATAGCTGCTCGAAAAATAACATAAAACTAATGATTGCCTTTCCCTGCCGCTTTATTACCAGCATTGTTCGGATATATCAACTTTTACAGGAAGGCCGTTTAGGGAAAATATTGGCAATGAAGGGTACCAACCGCGGCACCATGCCTGGGGGATGGTTTATCGAGAAGAACTTGGCCGGAGGCGGTGCGGTGATGGATCATACCGTCCATGTGGTCGATGCCTGGCGCTGGATGCTGAATAAGGATGTGGTTTCGGTGTATGCTGAATCAGACCAGTTGTTTTACTCTGACATCAACATTGATGATACAGGTCTTTTATCACTTGAATTCGAAGGGGGAATCTTTGCCACCCTGGATACCTCGTGGTCTCGCCCCAATGCGTCTTTCCCGACCTGGGGGGATGTCACCATGGAAATCGTCGGCGAAAAAGGATCATTGAGTTTGGATGCTTTCCGTCAGCAATTGGAAATATATAATAATGATATGGTTAAATCCCAATGGGTATGTTGGACGGATGATCCCAACCTGGCCATGATCAAGGGATTCATTAAAATGATTGAAAACAATGATGAGTCACCCGTCCCGGGTTATGATGGATTGAAGGCGATGGAAGTGGCCCTGGCCGCTTATCGCTCTATTGAAGCCAAAGGACCGGTGGCACTACCATTAATATAAATTGCGTTGTTACTGAAGGTACGATGAGTTCCAAACGACGAATCATGATAGTGGATGATAACCAGCAGTATCGAAGGGCCGTGGTTCGAAATCTAACCCTTGCCGGTTATCACGTGGTTGAGGCGGAAGATTCCAGCGAAGGCATGGAAAAAATCCAAACCGATCATCCTCAAGTTGTGATTACTGATTTGGATATGCGCACCCACGATGAAGGACTAACCTTTATCCGCGAGGTCAAGCGGCAACACCCTCACTTGCCAATGATCATGATTTCAGCCGTAGGATCGTTCGATGAAGGGGCTTTAGCACGCCAATATGGGGCTATGTTTGTTTTAAGCAAATCGCGTATCGATGAAGAAATCGATACGCTTTACCAAAAATTGGATACCATTTATTCGCACATTGAGCATATCGGTTCCTTGCGTGAACGTGTGGATAATCTATCCAATAATGAAGAGGATTCGATGGTATCGTTTAAAGGCGAGCTTCAAAACTTGATTGAAAATCAAGACCTGGATATGGGTTTAAAAAGTGAAGTTTACGAACTGCTGGAACGCCTTGAACAAACTCAACCACGATCTGAACGATGGATGGAAAAACTTGATATCGATTCAATCCTGCAATCCATTAACGATGAGTTACCAGAGGTGGATCGATTGGATTCCGAAACCAAAACCATGCTGGCGGTGGCGGAAAGCATGTTCAAATCTCCTTCATCCACAACTTTGTCAGTAGCCCGTAATGTTAGTTTTTCTTACTCATTTGCGGTGGAAAATGAAGTGAAAATGCGGATTGGCCGAAAAGTAAACCGGTTACTTTCCAGTGCGACTATACAGACGAGGGCCAATCAACTTTATGACGATAAATTGGGAAACCTGGATATCTTTTTCAATCAATATTTGATTCGAACCATCCAGCAGCATGATCTTGAGTTGAATTCAGATATTACCCGGCAAGTGCTTGAACGGATTTTGAAGCATGGTTCAAAATATAAACCTGATGGATTAAAAGCGTTGGGTGTGATCATATTTTGTTGGGGGCGAAACCACAATTTTACCAACCGGCAAGGGAAAGTGGATATACAAAACCCCTTGGGTATTAAAGGACTAACCGACGATAAAATTATCAAATTAGCCAGCCAATTGATCCTCTTGCAGCATTTACGCAATCCATTCATCCATCCGGAATTTAATGAACGCGAAAAAACCGAATCCGTCCGTACAACGGCATTTGCCTGCTTATCGCTCACGAGCAAAGTGGTGTGAGTGATCTTTATGAAATAAAGTAGATCCTAAACAACGTGAACGTTCTTTTTATATTACCTCAAATTCCCTATCCACCTCACAGCGGTGGCCGTATTGTAACCTGGAATACGTTAAAGCGTTTTTCACGTGAGTGTCGTGTCAATGCGGTATGTCTTTATCATCATCCCGATGAGCTTAAGTATTTAGATACCGTAAAGGAATATTGTGAGGAAGTGGCTGCGTTTCCGGCTTATGAAAAATGGGCAAAACGTCCCATGATAAAATCGGTATTCTCTTCTCGTCCATTTAAAGCCCATCGTTTTTTCAATCCAAATATGTATATCTATATACAGCGAATGCTTCAACGTCATAAATTCGATGTAATTCATGCCCAGAATTTTTATACCGCCGCTTATGTGCGCGGGGATGAACCATGCCTGAAAGTTCATTATAAGGAAAATATCGAAGGAAACATTCTATCGCGATGGGCAGCGCACAGCACAAATCCAGCGATAAAGTTTCTTGCAGGTCTGGAAGGTATGCGAACCAAACGATATGAATTGGAATCCTGCCGCAAATTTGACCGCATCCTGACCATCTCGCCAATTGACCGGGACGAATTGCTTTCGATGGATAAGAATCTTCCCATTCATCATCAACGCCCAGGGGTGGATTTAGATGATTACCCATTATTAGAGGAAATTGAGGGACCACCAACCTTGGTGTTTACCGGTACAATGTCGTATTATCCCAATACCTTTGGGGCGTATGAATTTTTGACAACTATTTGGCCGGAATTAAAACGCCACATCCCTGAATTACAATGTTATATCGTGGGGGCTGGGCCGCCAGAGTATTTAGCTGAATTTGATGGACAAAATGGAATAACCATTACTGGAAAAGTGACAAGTGTAAGAGATTATTTGCGCAAAGCCTGGCTTTATATCGTGCCCCTGTATATTGGTGGGGGAATTCGATTAAAAATTTTGGAAGCCATGGCATCGGGGCGAACGGTGGTCTCAACACCGATTGGCTGTGAAGGATTGGATGTCAAAGATGGAGAGCATCTGCGCATCGCCACCAATACAGGACAGTTTATTCAATCCATTGTTGAATTGATTGGAAAGAAGGACAAACGTGAACGCCTTCAACGAAACGCCCGGCGCTTGATGGAGGAGGAATATAACTGGGATAAGATCATTCCCCGCCAGGTTGCCCAGTACCGTTCCCAATGTTCTCTCTAACCGGAGGTGGGAGAGGATTACCTGGAGGCAGTGTGGGAGTTAATATTGAATTAGGATTATCGATATCATATAGTTCATAATCATCGGTGTTTACATATTTCTTCAAAATTTCGGCACCCGTGTTGGGATCCGCTTTCGAAATGGCTTCCAATAGTTTGTTTCTCGCCCGTTCTTCCATTTTTCGAAGAATACGAATCAAAATCAGTTTATTTTCTTCTTCCTCTTCAGGCGATTGCGCATTTGCCGCCTGGAAAAGGGTTATCGCCATTTGTGCGATATTACGTTCACTTCCCGCCGCAAGGGAATCCGCCATGATTTGCTCACGTTGGCTAAGTGCACTTTTTTCTCGATCTTGCAGGTTCGTTTGAAGATTTCTTAAGGCGGACAATGTGGTTGAAGCTTCTTGAATCATCCCACTGATTTTTTCTTCCCGTT
Organism: uncultured bacterium; assembly: GCA_964517495.1. GTDB lineage: Bacteria > Hinthialibacterota > Hinthialibacteria > Hinthialibacterales > Hinthialibacteraceae > CAZFER01. Next base: position 40,675 of record CAZFER010000023.1, read on the forward strand.
CATCCAATAAAGATTCCTGCTCTTCCAATTCTTCTTCCTTTTGTTGCAGCTGCTCACGAAGTGAACTTAATCGTTCCCGTTCACGAGCAATGTTTTCTAATACTTGAGGCATGGGGGCATCGATAGGGCCAAAAAGATCCTCTGGAGTGACATATCGCTCTGTATCAGTCGCGGAAACAGGTGAAACGGTTTCCGTGGCGCTTGTTATACGGCCTTTGCCGATGTATGGAATCTTATCAAGCACACTTTTATCGACCACACCCGTTAGAAGAGCTACAGCGGCTGCGATTCCCGCCAACAAAATAGCGCTGAGCAGATAGAGCATAATCCCCCCGCGTTCTTGCGAACGGCGAACATATTTTTGTGTCCCGATTTCATCCATCATCGCAGCATCCTCCTTCCGTCTTTCCGTCTCCCATTCGTTTTTACGCCGTTCCTTTAACCGTTCCAGGATTTTTTCCTCTTGATAGAGTTTAACCAATTCTTTTCGTTTTTCTTCTTGTTCCTGGCGAAATTGCCCGATTTCCTGACGCTTTTGCATTTCAACTTGTGCGGTATAGCTGCGAAACATATCCAATGATCGTTCCGCTTGCAATAAATGCGTGTCATCGGTCTCTTCCATCAAGCGTTGCCTCATATCCTGAACGGCTTGCCGGCCTGCCTCAATTTCCTGTAATTGTTGTTGAATTTTATCTTCCAAGTCAGCAATCTCTTCTTCCTTTCGCTCGATTTGATAGTTTTTTAGCCGGATGACGGGATCAAGTCGAAAACGGAAGTGTCTCATTGTCCGCCACCCCCTTGTTTAGCAGGAGGTTTAGCCTGACGGGGAACACACTGTTTGGCGATATCCATCATTTGTTTGATCGAGTCATCATATGAAACCTGCTGATTTATTCCCTGTCGTAAAAAATTATTGATGGTTTGAATCATCTCCATCGCCATATCAATATCGCTGCTGGAACCTCGCTGGTAAGCCCCAATATTGATCAAATCCTCCGCATCACGATAGATAGAGGTTACTTCACAAATTCTTCGAGCGCAAACAACATGTTCTTCCGGAACAATATCCACCATCACACGGCTAACGCTTTGCAGAATATCGACTGACGGATAATGGCTTTTGTGAGCCAATTGACGAGATAGCACGATATGTCCATCCAATATACCGCGGGTGGCATCAGCAATAGGCTCATTCATATCATCACCTTCCACCAAAACGGTGAAGAGTCCTGTAATGGTGCCTTCATCCGGTGTGGTACCCGCTCGTTCCAGAAAAGAAGGCAGCAAAGCAAATACGGAGGGTGTGTAACCTCGTGTGGTGGGTGGTTCACCTGCTGCCAGTCCAACCTCGCGTTGGGCCATAGCCATGCGAGTAACGGAATCCATCATGAATAAGACATTTTTCCCCTGATTTCGAAAATGCTCAGCGATGGTCATGGCCGCCAACGCCCCTTTAACCCGCATCAACGGTGGATTATCACCGGTCGCCACCACAAGCACACTTCGTTTCAAGCCTTCTTCCCCCAGGTCTTTCTCGATAAACTCTCTTACTTCCCGGCCACGTTCACCTATCAAGCCAATGACGTTGACATCTGCTTCCGTGGCTCGGGCGATCATCCCCATCAAGGTACTCTTACCTACCCCGCTTCCAGAAAACACCCCAATACGCTGGCCACGCCCCCAGGTCAAGATAGCATCAATGACTTTAACGCCTGTCGAGAGAGGTTGAATAATTCGCTTTCGGGTGATAGCGCTGGGTGGCTGACTATAGATTGAACGGATGGTATCCGTCTTGGCACTACCTTTCCCATCGACCGGATTCCCCAATCCATCCAGGATGCGGCCCAGCAGGCCATCTCCGCATTTGATTTTTAATGGGCCGCCAGAAGAGATCACTTCACATCCGGGACGAATTCCGGTGATCTCGCCAAACGCCATTAAGATGACGCGTCCCCCTCGAAATCCAACAATTTCCGCCGGGATAGGTTGGCCATCGTTGGGTGGATAAATATGGACCAAATCGCCTACTGCTCCACCGGGTCCACGTGCGAGAATAACCACCCCAACAAGTTCGTCAACATATCCACGCTGACGAATCGGTTGAACATGATCAAGCGACCAGCGAATGGCTTTCCAATCTATGGTATGGGGAGTAAGTGTCATGAATTAAGCAAGGTATCGTTAAGAATTTCAATCTGTTTATCCACACGTCCGTCAATTCCACCGGTTCCGGACTCGATTATTACTCCACCCCGGTCAACCCGGGTGTCCACAGCGATATTGACTTTTTCAATTTCATCGAAAATTTGGGTGAAATGAGGAACCCAGGCTTCAATCTTTTCCTTATCTTCAGGATGAACATAAATATTTAAAGTCTGCCGGTCTGCCGCCAGTTTGATACACTCTTTTGTCACTCTGACCACCACTTCATCATCTTCTTCAATTTTCTTTTTCACAACCCTGGATACCAAATCCGCTACTAATTTTCGGATTTCATGCTCCTGTTCAAAAAACATATTTTCCAGGATTTGTTGTCCCTCTCGAAGCATATTACCTAAATCATTCAACACTCCGGAGACTTCCTGGCGTGCCTCCTGGCGTCCTTCATTTAGCCCTTCCTGATGTCCTTCCTGTTTGGCGTTTTGTTTTATGTCCCCCGCTTCGCGTTGTGCTTCGGCAAGAATGGATTGTTTTTCTTCCTCCGCCGAAGCCAAAATGGCCCCCTTTTGTTCGGAGGCATCTTTTAAAATCTTCTTTTCCTTCTGCTGTGCCTTATGCACAATTTCATCCGCTTCGTCGTCCGCGTGTTTCAACACTTTATGCCGTTCAACCACACGGTAAGGGCGTTCATTTTGAACATTGGGTGCTTTGATAATACGCGCCATCTTTTATATAAACCTTGTTTCAAAGTATTAAGTACATATCCATTGTTGTTATCTCGTAAAGGATAACAGTTTTATTTCCTTCAGGCTATTAATAATTTTTCCACCACTGCGCTCTATCCAATATTGTACTTGCAGATTTACCATCACCCCTTCATTTTCACCGCTACGGCGAAAATCCCCGCGATATCCATTGATCACTTTATTTCCAAGCCCAAAGGCATATCCAATCTCAGATGCCGTACCTGAGTCAACATCCACGCCATCCAGTATAGATAGCACACCATCGCAGGATTTCAATAACTCCGCGTTTCGTTCCGCGATAAGCATGGATAAGCGATGGAGTTCGCATACTCGCTCCAAGGAATCAGAAATCATAAGAGCGTTGTCAAGCGATGAATCCAGGCCGCCTGAAGCACTCCAGGGATCAACCATCTCAAGGCCAATTGAATTCAACTGGATACGTAATTGTTCAATAAAAGGGCGGGTGCTTTCGGCAAACCCCAAAGGGGATGCTACAAAAATCTTTGACATGATGTGGTTCACCTTTGTTATTCAAAATAGTCATCCTCCCCCGATGGAGCGATATGAATATCCCCAGCTTCTTCCATGTGTCTAAGCAGTTCGATGATTCGCTGTTGGGATTCTTCGACAGTCTTCACCCGGATGGGGCCCATGGTTTCAATATCATCTCTTAAAATTTGAGCGGCTCGGGATGAGAGGTTGCTGAGGACAAATTGCACCACACTTTCATCGGCCCCCTTCAGCGCCGTTGCCAATTCCTTGTTGTCGACCCTTTGCAACAGTTTCTGCAATGAACGGTCATCAAGAGAAACCAGGTCACTGAACGTGAACATCTGTTTTTTCACTTCAGAAGCAAGCATCTGATTTTCCGATTCGAGCCGTTCCATAATCGTCCGGCTGCTGTTTTGATCGATCCGATTTAACAGCTCCGCCAATGAATCCACCCCACCCGCTGCTGTATATTCCTGTGAAAGCAGGTTCGACAGTTTCTTTTCCAAAACCCGTTCGACATCGGAGATAATTTCCGGGCTGGTTTGATCCATGGAAGCAATACGCAAGGCTACTTCCTGTTGCAGTTCGGGAGACAAACCCGTAAGGATGGAAGCAGCTTGATCGAAATCCAAATGGGATAAGATCAGAGCAATCGTTTGAGGGTGTTCGTTCTGAACAAAATTAAACAGGCTATCCGAATCAACATGTTTGAGGAAATCAAACGGCGAACCGGTCAGGATACCTTGAAGACGCTCGATGATATCCATTGCCTTTCCCGGTCCAAGGGCTTTTTCAAGAATATCCCGGGCGGTATTGATCCCGCCATAGCTGATATATTGCTTGGCCATGGCGGTATGGTAAAACTCTTCGATGACCTGAGAACTCAGCTCGTTTGATACATTTCCCAGATTGGCGATTTCAAGCGTAAGTTGTTCAATCTCCTGATCCGATAAACTCCGGTAAATTTGGGAAGCCGATTCCGGCCCCAATGCGAGCAAAAGAATGGCCGCCTTTTTTCGACCCGGCAACATACCTGAATCATTTCGAATGTGTACCATAATTCGCCCTCATTCTCATTTTCCCATTAGCTACTAAGCCAGGCTTTAATAATCGCCGCCACTTCCTCCGGCTTTTCAGCCGCATAATTGATCACGTGCTCCTGCATCTTCAAACGGCGCTGCTCTTCCGCAGGCAAGCTGGCGATATCGCCAAATTCCGCCAATCCCAACTGAGCCAGTGTAAGTTCTTTTGCCTCGGTGACCGGCTCGATGGGCACTTCTTCTTCCATCTCCTCTTCCCCCATATCCGGTGGAGCGAAGGCGCGCTGGAAGAACATATAAGCAAAATATCCAAGAGCTAATAGCAATACAAGCGGTAGCAAACTGCGAAGGGCATTGGTTACATTGTTCCAAAACTGTTCCCGGGCCAGCTCATCCGCCCAGCTGGTATCGAATTCCATTTCATTAAGCACAAATTGAAAATTAGGAACTTGTTGCTGTTGTACCGGCACACCAATACTGGCCTTCAATGTGTCTTCAATTTTTGTGAGTTCTTGCGGTTGCCGATCCACTGGAGTGCCATCTTCATCTGTTTTTTTATTGATCGATATACCGACAGAGAGTTCATCAATTTCACCCTGTTCTTCCTGAATAAAGGTTTTGGCCCAGGGATACTGATTGTTTAGAATGGTTTCCGTAATTTGCGATTCTTCGACAGTCACCTCAGCCCCCAAACCGGAATCCTGAACATTGGTGGAAACTCCAGGTTGGCCGGATATACCTGGGCTGGTGGATTTTTCTTCGTAATCTTTTTGACTAACCGCGGCAGGATTTGTGCCGTCGATATCGATTTTCTCTATCTTTTTATCTTCCCAATCCAAGACAACCGTGACTTCAACCTGATAATTTTCAGGGCCGACAATGACCTCCAACTTGCGTTCCAATTTTTGCGCCAAGTCCATTTCGACGATTTTTTTATACTGGAAATACTTGGTTGCGCGCGCCACGCCAGGCTGAACATCGGTATCTTCACTTAGGGGTTTGTTACTGGCATCCACCACAACGACATTTTGGGGATCCATATTTTCCACCGCGGCGGCTACCAGGCGTTGAATTCCTCTCACAATATCCTGTGAAGGCGTACCTCTACCTTGAATTTTTACTGACGCGGTGGGTTCGGCCTGATCTGATTTAAACAATTTCTCAGTTGGGACAACAATTTTCACCATGGCGTTATCGATTTCACGCGCCCCCTCGGTGATCGCTTCGGCCAGAGTGTTTTCCAATGCCCGTTGGCGCTGGACATCAAACATACTCTCAGTCATACCCAGCTGAACTTGATCAAACAGTTCCAATCCCGGCCCAAAATCAGGGCCAATCAAATCCTGTCCCGCCAATTGCAGGCGAACCTGGCTGCGAACAGATTTATCAACGAGGACAGTGTTGTCCCCTGACATTTTGTATTCAATACCATTTGAATCCAGGTAACTCGTTATTTCATTTAACCGGCTGAGATCATCTGAACTAATTAAGGTCACCATCTCAGGGCGGCTGGCCAAATAAACAGAAACACCCATGGCAAGCAACAATAAAAGTGGAACCGAAACAAAAATGACTTTTTGTTGAGGAGATATCTGTACCCAAATGCGTCCGATCTGTTCTTTTATTTGTTGAAGAAAATCCTGCATGGCCGACACTCCTGCACCTTGTTCATGTTTTCATTCTCAGTATCTGGTGGAACAGGTGCTCTTTCATACAATTATGAATCCAACTGGGAGATGGCTTTTGACCTTCCCACTCGCGCCGGATCGAAACGTTTGTACTGATTACTTTCAGTTGGCCCTATCAATCCTTCATTGGCTAAATTTAAAAGGATAAGGCTTCGCTCGCGTTCTTTTACCAAAAATACACGCTCTGAATTCAATTCATAAAAGAATTCCTGATTGTCCAGATAGGAACGGATTGATTCGACCTGGGCTGTATCATTTGAATCGATCAATACAACCGTTTTCGAATAATCAGCAAAAAAGAGGGCATAGCCGAGTTCAATAGGAAGAATTAAACAACATAGAATAAATACCACCTTTTGCCAATATAAAAATGACTTCCACAATGTCGAACAATAACCTTTTATATTATAAATGATCATGATTATCCTCCTGGAATCCACCTACAATACTTTTTATTGGGTTGACATCATTTTTTCATATTCATTTTCAGGTAAATCCTTATCACGCTCTTTTTCTTTCATGGAAGAACCAGCAACACCAACGGTTGTTTTTTCAGCCGTTTTGGAAGCCATGGAAGCTGAGGTTCTTTCCAAATCACCATTCATTCCCAAAACAAGAAATAAGCTCAGGCTGGTGATAACCGGTATTAACCACAAGCAAGAAATCAACCAGCGTTTTTGAGGAATATTGCCGGCTTGTTTTTTCACCGACGTCTGCTTTTCCATCCCACACTCTCCTTCCATCCCAACTAAACGTACTGTTTATTGAAGGTCCAGGAATCAGATACATCTAAAAGCATTCTCCTGACACAGATGTATGCCAACTCAACACAAAGATATGATAAAAAGGGGAAGACGAAGGCAGGTAATTGGTCAATCACCACCATAATAAGGTGGGATTAAGAACCAAAATACGCAAACAAAAGGAAGTTTACCATCGTTTCCCTCAACCCAATCGAAACCCATTGGTTTCAAAATTGAATAAGCATATATATCTTACACCGGCAAGCGCCGGATTTCATCCCATCCACGTAATAATTGATTACGAATTTGCATTAATAAATTAAACGCAATGCCCGCCTCTTCCGTGGCGATCATCACTTCATGCACACTGCTAATCTCTCCGGTTACTAATTTTTGGACTTTTCCAGCCGCGGCATTCTGCATGGAATTTACCTCGTTCACCGAACTTTTCAATAAGTCGGCAAACGATTTTCCAGGCACGACCGGTTCTTTGGGGGCGAATTCGGACGCCATTCCCTGTTCACTCGGACCAGGACCATATGGTCCAACCGGCATTCCACCAAGGGGATCCACCATAAATCACTCTCCCTATTCCTGTTCTTCAGGTGGTGTTTCATTGTTCATATCGGTCATCGGCGGTATCAATTTTTGCATTAAATGATGGGCTTGCATGGTATCATCAAACGCACTTTTGGCTTGATCCATTGCCGACTCAACATCTTCCACTTTGGAGGGCGAAGTTTGTGACATCTGATCCGCATCATGACCGATTTGTCCCAGCGCTTGAATCAATTCATCCTTAAACTGGCCCAAATCCGCCTGATTTTTCGGGTTGGGACCAGGGGCGGGTTTCGCACCATCAATCGAGGAAACATCTCGCGGCGGTATGGGAAAAGAAGACATGTCACTCACGATTGCGTTCTCCTAATCTTAACGGCCTCCGCCGATTTGCAAGGCCCGCTGTTCCATTTGCTTATATGAATTAATGGTCGTCACATTCGCTTCATAGGCACGTGAGGCATCAATCATATTCACCATCTCGGTGGTAACGTTAATATTCGGCCTTAATACAATTCCATCGGGATCAGCAAACGGATGGCCAGGATCATATATTTTGATAAAAGCCTTGTCCGTCTTATCTTCTACAATTTTTTGCACTTTCACCCCGCTGCCAATCGTACGGTTCAAGCGCCGCCGGGCAGTCGATAGCGACTCGGAAAAAGTACGTCCCGGCGCCTCAAAAACCACTTCACGGCGTCGATAGGGTCCCCCTTCAGTAGTCACCATGGTATTGGCGTTGGCAATATTATTGGCAATCACATCCATGCGAATGCGTTGTGCCGTCATCCCTGAAGCACATATGGAATAACTCATGATCTCCCTCTTATTTTAAGTATTATGGCCTTCCTGCCGTTTGTATGACATTCTTTGTTCCACCGTAATAGCGAGACAGAATCTCGGTAAATTGAACGTTTCGTTGAGTATTTTTCGCCAAATCAGCCATCTCTTGATCAATGTTAATATTATTTTTATCCGGGCGGAAGCGGGTTTCATTATCAATATCGACTCTTGGGCGCACCATCTTGATCTCTTCCGGACCACCAATAATGAAATGGGCTGGATGAGTGCGGCGCCCAATGAAACCTTGCTGATTAATAGCCCGCTTTAGTTGATCTTCAAATTCAACGGTCGCCCGTTGATATTTAGGCGTATCCACATTTGCTATGTTATTCGAAATGGCCTCATGACGCAAATTGGTTCCTTCAATTCCCTTTTTCAGGACATTGATGGTTGAACTTCCTAAAAAGGATCCGATAATCATTCTCCGACTCACCTCAAAAGAATTGTGTTAAGCAAATTAAAACGCAAAATACGTACCACCCACCAAACACTCTTTTTTTTAATAAATTCAATCCTTTTCATCAAAATCAAAACAAAAATCGGCAATTCTTTCCACCTTTTTTCAAATAAATGGCTCCTCTTAATTAGCGGACAGCCCTGTACCCATCTTATTGCGCTGTGTTGCAATTAAATTTTCAACATCATTTTTAAGATTCGACGCGATGGTTATTTTCTCTGGAACTTTGGTTAAATTCACTTGTTCGAAAGTCTGAACCGCTTTTTCCATATAACTTAAATATAGATCGACATCATTGTTATTTTGTCGTAGAAACTCATTGGCGCGAGATTCATAGGCCCGTCCCAATAAAATCAACGCATCCGCATAATTTTCAGGAGTATAAAGAGTATCTGAAGATATGTTACCCAACGCCTGAATGGCTTTGTCCAAGACATTACCTTTGTTGTTAGGTGGGACTTCATCCTTCATTTGCATATAACACTTTCCTAACTGCCAATAGACATAATTTCTGTTTAATTTTTCATCATTAGTGCTAACAGTGCTCAAATAAGCCTCATAATTTTCTGCTGCTTTTTTAAAGTTTTCGTAACCGTCATCTTGGGTCAATCCTAATTCGTAGTGAATTTTAGCTATTTTTTCCAAGGAATCCGGATCATTGGCCAACCGTTCATCCACAGCCTCTGAGGGAAGGGGATAATGATCAATCAATGCATCATAGGCGGTCAGTGTTTGTTTCAGATTATCAATTCGTTCATCCCCATAAGAGCGTTTGGCTTCGGTATAATAGGTTTCCGCAATCCCCTTCATGGCTTCAAAGGCCGGTCCTTTTTTAACCGGTAAACCAACCCGCTTCAGGCGGTTAACTTCGCTTTCGGTGGGGGGAGGATTATCTTTGATAATCTGGCGATAAATTTCACGTGCATTATCAAAAGAATATCCTTTGCGATAAGCATTCGCCAGTTTTTTACGAACTCGTTCATCGGTGTTTTCATAATTTTCGCCCAAGTATTGTTTATAATACTCAACTGCTTTGTCATAATTTGCCCGGTCGGCGTTAATATCACCCAAGCGTTCAATCGCTTTAGGGATATATTTTGGCGCGACGTTTTCGTTTTGATATTCGGCCAGGGCTTCTTCCAAATATTGTTGCGCATCTCTATAATTTCCGGCCTTGTATGCACTATGTCCTCGGCGGAATTTTATTTCGATGAGATAAGTTTTATTGATTGGATCCCCAAAGCGCGAGTCGTCTCTGGCGGATATTGCCGCATTATATTGGGTAACAGCCTCTTCAAATTGTTGCTTGGCTTTTTCTCTAAGATTTTCGGCTTCTTTCATCAAAACTGGCGAACCACCAACAGCTTGGGCATCCTGTTCTTTTACCATGGCTTGTTTGAGCAACGTATCACCATACCGATCCAGCGCATCCGCATAATAATAAAGAGTAAGATAGGTATAACCGGTATTCGGATAATTTTGTTTAGCGATTTCAAACCGCCGAATGGCCTCCTCAAAATCCTGGTCCGTTTGAAGATATACATTAGTCAGGCGGATTTCAGCCAAATTACTAACTTCACCATTTTGATCTCTTGGATATAAAGGATTGGCTTTTAGCGCATCAATGTAATATTTTTTTACCAGACTATAGTCTTTTCCTTCCTGCTCTTGGGCTTGTTTCCAGGCTGCATCACCTAATAAATAGAGGGTTTTTGTTTTGATTTCGGGATTAACGGTTTGAGTTGAATTAAGGAGCATTTCACCCGCTGCTATGGTGCCAGTGTAATCCCGCATTATATGCCTTGATTTGGCACGATTATATAAAATATTGTGGTATGTATCGGAATCGAGAAGTTCGCTTTTATCCAACAAAATGGAATAAAGCTCGTTGGCTTTATCCAAGAACATTTCGGCGGTCCTTTTCTTTTGTTGGGCTTCTTCCTCCAATTGTTTTTTGGGTGGCATCCCTTCAGGAAAATCAGCTGCGTTTTTTTCGAATTCCTTCCATTGATCCCCTGCTTCTTCCCCTCTAATTAAATATAAATCCGCTAATTCATTAAAAACATTATTTACATTATCAATGACTTCACGATAATTGAGGTCATCAAGAGAGATATCGATTTGTCTGGCTTCTTCCTCAGCCTTTTCATAATACCCAATAGCGTCTCTTAATTTGGCAGTGGCATTATCCTTTTGTTCCTTGTCCGGTTTGTAACGTTGGTAGAGTTTCCGGTTGATATTGCCCAATTTAGCATTCATGTTCATGGCGTTGATATGATCATCCCGATCTTTGTAATGATCGAGTGCTTGTTCGTACACGCTAATGGCATTATTCAATAGCCGATCTTCCTGTTCTTTATCCACCTCAGCCCACCGCTCGTAGGTTTCGCCCAAATCAATACGGGCTTGAATCGCATCTTCTGATTGTTCATATCGTTCTATGAATTCTTTAAGTTTTTGAACGGCATTTTCAAATCGATTCAATTTCCGCTGTGCCAAAGCGATACGTAGAAGGGCTTTTCGTTGTTCTGCCGGATCAACATAGGCTCCTGCAGCATCCCGTTCTTCAGGCGGAAGTTCGAGATTCTTTTCAGCCTGCTTCATGGCCCTTTCCTCAAGCTCCGCCAAATAGTCTCCGTACCATTCCGCCATTAGGCGGTAAGGTTCTTCACTTTTTTCTTCTTCATTCAACTGTTCATAAGCTGTAGCGATTTGATAATAGGAATTGCTGGTTTTTTCATAGGCCTCCGGCACATTTTGATTTGTGGGAAATTCATTGATAAATTCTTCAAACAAGGTTACCGCGGTCTGGAATTCAGGAATGGCCTCTTCAAATTGATCATTTCTATCATATTCCAGTGCCAATTCATAATGATCATTCGCTTCCTCCCACGCCCTTAATTGGGCATCGGGGCTGCGGTACACCATGTAATAAATCATGAAACCCGTGGTAATTAACATGAGGGTGATAATTGCACCCAATAAGGAATACATTTCAAGCTGGGTAAGTTGAATGCGGCTTAAAAACCGTTCAACAAAGCTGGAGGGCTCTTCTTCCTCCTCTTCGGTTTCTTGACCTTCTTCTTCACCTTCACCCTCTTCATCAGAGGTTTCTCCTTCGCCCTCTTCGTCTTCGAAGCTGGTATCCAAATCCTCGATATCAACATCCTCATCAGAGGCTTCACCCTCACCGGTGTCATCTTCGTCAGAAATATCGGACATATCGATATCTTCAAGATCATCAACATCAATATCCCCTAATTCATCACTGGCTTGTTCAATATCGATATCTTCGAGATCATCGATTAAATCCTCATCCAACTCCAGATCTTCCATGCCTTCATCCGCCTGCTCCTGATCTGTCTCTTCATAGTCATCCATATCGATATCACCCGTATCCTCTTTTCCTTGATCTTGAAAGGGGGAAGGCATGGTCTGATCCTGCCGGCTGGAACGGGATTGAAACATTGAGGAAATTTCTTCATCGGATAAGGCATGCTCTTTGAGGTTACGAGCCAAATTCTTTTTCTTGCCGAACCATCGTTGAAAAAAGGAGGGGGATTCTTCAAAATCGGATTCGATTGAAAACTGGCGCGGGATTCGGGACTGTTGGAAACCTGTTTCACTGGCGCCCAGGGCTTCGGTCAAAATATCATCATCCACCACAGGATCATCTGATTTGGAACGGCGTCCTTTGCCTCCCTTTAGTTTTGATGAAATTTGACCTTGTTGGATAAGGTGATCGACCAACATGGATTCAACATCAGAATCGACGGTTTCACTGGCATTTTCCGCATCAATACCAAGTGATTGCAAGCCCCCCAAAATGGTTTGAGTGCGAACACCTAACTCTACGGCCAAATCTAATGCGGATTTGCTTGTCCCGCCGGACGTATTAGGATCCATGGTCCTGAATTCCTGTTACTCCCTTTTTCATCAGAACGTGTTATTCATCTGTACCCGTTAACGGTTGAAGGGAGCTGTGGTTTTTATATTCATTTAACTTGTTTCTAAGGGTTCGTATACTGATCCCCAAAATTTCGGCTGCCCGGGTTCGGTTATTTTTGGTAAAATCCAGGGTTTTATAAATCAACTGCTTTTCCATTTCGGCCACCGTTAATCCAACTTGGAGTGAGGAATCCTTTTTTTCATCTTCAACAGAGTTGATTTTGGTCATTTCCGGTGGCAAATGTTTCAATTCAATAGTTGGCCCCTGACATAAAACCACTGCTCGTTCAATGGAATTTTCCAATTGGCGAACATTACCCGGCCAATGAAATTTTATCAGCGCTTTTTCAGCCTCTGGATCAATTTCTTGAATCTTCTTATTCATTTCTACATTATACTTGTCCAGGAAGTGTTGCACCAACTCAGGAATATCGCCCTTGCGATCCCGCAGAGGAGGGAAAGAAATAGTTACCACATTCAAGCGATAAAATAAATCTTCTCGAAAGCGCCCTTTCTTTATCTCTTCTTCCAAATTTCGGTTAGTGGTAGCCATCACTCGCACATCAACAGGAATGGGTTCACGCCCTCCAACTTTATCCACCTCTTTTTCCTGTAAAACCCTCAGCAGTTTAGCCTGGAGTTTGGGGCTCATTTCACTTACTTCATCCAATAAAATCGAACCACCTTCGGCTAATATAAACTTTCCTTCATTGGCACGAACCGCCCCGGTAAAGGCTCCTTTTTCATGGCCAAACAATTCACTTTCCAATAACTCTTCTGAAATAGCGGCACAATTCACTTTAATGAACCGCTTGTTCCTCCGGGGGCTGTGATAATGAATGGCCCCTGCAATCAATTCTTTCCCCGTTCCACTTTCACCGTGGATCAACACCGTGCTGGGTGTCGCTGCCACCGTACGAATTAAGTCAAATATTTCCAGCATTTTTTGGTCAGTGCCAATAATGTGATCAATGCCGTATTTTAAACCGATTTCCTGGCGCAGGCTGGTATTTTCCCGTTTAAGATCCGCTACCCCCAAGGTTTTTTCGATGACAATTTTAAGTTCATCCACATCAAATGGCTTTTTTAAATAATCGGCCGCCCCCAGTTTCATGGCTTCAACAGCGGTTTCGACCGTTGAATGGGCGGTTAACATAACGACTTCGATCTCACTGGCATATTCTTTAATTTCGGCCAGCGTTTCGATACCATCTTTACCCGGCATTTTGATATCACATAACACCAATTCCGGCTGGTCTTCCCGAATGAGTTCGAGCGCTTCATCACCGCTGCCAGCCACCCTCACGTCATAGCCTTCACTTTTCAATACCCGGCTTAAAAGATTCTGAATACCGATTTCATCATCAACGATTAACACTTTTTTCTGTGCCATTTCTGCCCTCTTTATTTCAACTCATTATTTCATTTTATCAGCCGATGGTAAAATAATACTGAAACATGTGCCTTCACCTTCTGAACTATCCACTCTCAAAAAACCTCCATGTTCTTCCACAATACGGTTGGTCAATGACAATCCCAAGCCTGTCCCGGTATCTTTTGTGGTAAAGAATGGATCAAAAATCCGCTCCTGCACGCCAACCGGGATTCCTGGCCCATCATCTTGAATTTCGGTCATGATACAGGGTCTTGGATCTTCACCTTCTGCCAATTGTTCCACCCGTTGAGATATGAGAACCTTTATTTGGCCACCATCTTTCATGGCTTCGATCGCATTCATAAATAAATTGATAAACACTTGTTTGATTCGGCCGCAATCGATTAAAACAGCAGAGTCTTCATCCTTATCGTTGATTTCAAAACTCACCCCTGCCGCTTCAAACTTATCCATTAAAAAGATGGCAACTGCATTGATGACATCCGATACATTTTTTGGTTGTAAATCAGGTGAAATGGGTTTGGCCATATTCAATAAATCTTCAGTCAGACGCGTCAAACGATCAATTTCACGAATCAAGTTATCTGAAAATTCACGAATAAAATCATCATCATTGTTATTATGGGGTAAAATCTGCAAATAACCGCGTATCGTCGTGAGGGGATTTCGCATCTCGTGGGCTACCCCAGCAGCGAGCTCTCCCAAAGCGGTTAAACGGTCAGAACGACGGGCTTTCTCCTGTAGAATCCTTTCCACGCTTAGATCAGTAAATAAGCACGTGGTTCCAATTTCCGCCCCCTTGCGATCAAGAAGTGGCGAAAAACGCCCTTTCAAAAAAACCGGGTCACCCCGTTGATTTTTGAATGTCACCTCAAAGCGTTTATCTTGATCCCGATGCAGGGTGTAAGCATTCAATTGGCTTTCACATTGGGGAATAACACTTCGGAACGCCTTGCCGACAATCTCTTTTTCTTTCACTTCAAAAATGCGTTCTGCTGCTTTATTAAAAGTTAATATATTCTCTTCGGCATCAAGGGTGATCAATCCTTCCGTAATGGAATTATAAATGTTGTAGGGATCAATTTCACGAAAGCGGCGTTCAAGCCGGTCAAACGCCTCGCGCAGTTTTTCTGTATTCTCAATATAAAGGGAATAAAGCTCGCGCAATGATTGAGAATCGTCGACAGGGACAGAATCGGCCGAGTTTATATTTTTTTGCTTTACATTCACCCTAATAACCCTCACCCTGACGGATGAAATAAAATTCAATAAATAGTCACGAAAAATTCAATTTATTTCTTTTTATCCACATATCGTGGCGGCAAGGATTCAGGCTTATAATACGCCTTATTAACCTCACGGCCTTTTTGCAAGGAGTGCAACTTGGCATTTATCTCATCTTGTATTTTGCCCACTAAAACCGTAATCCGGTCTTCTTTTGCCAAAAGTTGTTCCATCATCGATACAATTGCTTCTTTTAATTCTCTGACTTCATTGCGTTGTTCAATAGAAAATTGCTGAAATTGATCTGACCATGCTTTTTTTATATGAGCATTTTTCTCATCCACGCTTTGTTGCTCGTTAATTAAAGCATATTTTTTTTGCATTAAATTAATCGCTTGATCAGTATCAGGTTCATCTTTTTCCAATAATTCAACTTGCAAAGCTGACACGCTATGAATATTTTCATAAGCGGTGTATTCCTCACGCAATGCCTGTTTAATTTTATCTAGCAAATCATAATCCACAATTTTATTTCACTCCATAAAATTCACGAAAGAGAATGAAGAGAACCTCTGTCTAGAATTGGCTTTAGGTAATTATAAGTATCTCTTTTTTTCAGTATAGGTTATAGAATATTTTAGGTCAAGAAAAAACCACTAAAGGTATGAAAAAAGATTGAATTGATTTTGCCACATTAGAATATTTTGCCAGTAATTAATATCAAATTTCGTTTTGATTCTCAATTTTGATGTGATTAATTGAGTGTCTTTTAGCATGACACTTTATGAATAAAGGTGATATCTTACTGATTATATTAAGTTTATTTTTGAGAAGACAAAGCGAATGCACAAAGGGATTCCACTATTTCATTTACTCCCATTTTTTTAGTTACTGAAGATAATATGCAGGGTTCGTTTTCCCTCAATTCCAATATCTCTTCCATCTCATTTTTGGCTTTTAATGATTTTTGTTTGCTGATTTTATCACTTTTAGTCAATACTGTCATGCAGGGAATTCTTTTGTAAACAATCCACTCCCGCATTTGGAGATCAAGTTTGGTGGGTTTATGCCGTGCATCAATCAAATGGATCAAACCTGAAAATGCCCTGTTTTCCAACAATTCCTGCAGAGCATATCCCCAATGCTCTTGAGTACCTTTATCCACTTTTGAATAACCATAACCCGGCAAATCCACCAAATGAATTTCCACCGGGCCAGGATCTAAGACCAAATGGAAAAAGTTAATCATACGGGTTTTGCCTGGTGTACTTGATGTTTTCGCTAACGATCGGCGTTGGCATATGAGATTGATTAAACTGGATTTACCTACATTGGAACGGCCAACGATAGCGATTTCAGGCAAAGTGGGCAGTGGACAATGCTTTAAATCAGGGGAACTGGTAACATACTCAGCTTTGAGGGTTCGATAGGTTATGGATTTTTCGTTCATACCCAATATATCATTATCGGAGATATTGCACTTCCCGTTCAAGAATTATTCCGAATTGTTCCTTTACTCGTTGTGCCATAAGTTCAGCTAATTCATTAACTTGCGCCGCAGTGGCGTGGCCATGGTTGACGATAATGTTCGCGTGTTTTTCGAACACACCGGCATCACCAATTCGCAAGCCCTTCACTCCTGCTTTATCCAAATAAATACCCGCAGCGCGGCGCCGTCCTCCTGGTTCTTCAGGGGGGAGATTTTTGAAAAACGAACCAGCCGAGGGTAAATCGATCCCCGGATGTTTGACCTCGCGCTCAGACTTGATTTTATTAATATTCTCCATCAGTGAGTCAGCTGGATATGGTTGAAACGGCCCCATTTTAACATCCAGGATGATATCCATGCGTCTTTTGGCAGCACTGTTTCGGTATTCAATGCCAAGATCTTCAACCTTACATACGTCCACTGAGCCATCCCGGTGCAATACATTCGCTTCTATCAAAAACTCACACACCAGATGACCAAATGCACCCGCTCCACCAACCAAAGCACCACCCAACGAACCTGGAATTCCAGCCGCAAAGGTTAAATCTCCCCACCCTTTTTTGGAAAGATGCTCAATAAAACGATCCAGGTTATATCCACCTGCAACATTCACAGTAAAATCATCATTCCACTCAATCCAATTGGACTTGTTGATAACCACAAGCCCATTCAAGCCAGCATCATCAACAAATACATTTGAACAACCTGCCAATAAATAGAAGGGTAAATTCAGCTGCAACGCGCTTCGATAGGCTTCTAAAAGTTCTTGAGAGGTGGTGACTTCAAGCAGGAAACGCGCAGGCCCCCCCACTTTGATGCTCGTATAAGGGGCCATAGGTACATTAATCCATAATTGGTCACCCCATCGAGCTTTAAGTGTTTGTTCAACAGTTAATTCGCTAGAATCGGAGAATAAGGTCATTCGAGTCGGATTTCCAGCCATGAATCGAGGAGTTTATCCTCTCCTTTCAACAACAAACCGGGAGGCGTATTTTTAAGTTCTTCCATCACCCGAGCCAAATCGGCATTATCAATCTTTAAATCACGAAATGCCAACTGGATCACACGGACGGCCGTGCTGGTAATCATCAGTGGGATGGGCAATGAAAACTTATTGCTCTTCAACTTAAAATAAGATGGTGTTGCCGTACTTGTTGGAGTCTTCGTAAACTTTTTTATCACAAGATGATAGTCTTCTTTAGTCAGTGCAAAGGTATCATCCCCGCGCATGGCATTCACCGTTTCAAAGATTGCTTCCACATCAAAGCCGTCTTCTTGCCAGTCATTTTTGATCTTTTCAGGGACAGCATTCACAATTGCACCGGTTAAAGGCAATGGCAGAGTGGCCGAACCAATGATCGGTGAAGCGGAATTGATTTCTTCGATTGAAACTTGCAGCCAAACCAAGGGACTGTTCGAAGCGGCAAACGATAAACCATGAGTAGCACAAACGAGCATGGCAATGATCGTATAACGAAGGAAAACGCGCATGGGTTTATCCTTTCATAAATCTTGTGTTATACATCTAACGCTTTTCGAACACGAAAAGCAACTCTCTCTGTTGAATCTATCGCCATTCGCTCCGAAGTTCAAGAAAAATTTTCTGATTCATCAACCCTGGGTTACAACTGGTTTCAAACGATTGAATATTTCTTCAATTTCACCCACTCCATCAATGGAGATTAATTGGTTTTTGTTTTTATAATAATCTTCCAGTGGTTGGGTTTTTTCTCTCCATACACGCATACGTTCCCGAATGACATCTTCGTTATCATCCGGTCGTTGTTCATCACCCGCTCCACGCTTTAAAAGACGTTCTATCAACAGGTTTTCTGGGACAACTAAATTAATCATGCCCGCAAAACGGAGATTTAGTTCAGACAAAAGATCATCCAGCAATTCCGCCTGGCCAGCAGTACGAGGAAATCCATCCAAAATGACTCCCCGGGGATTATCGGCTTTTTCAAGCATGGATGCCAATTCGTGGGCGACCATGTCTCGGATCAATTGATCGGGCACCAATTCACCGCGTTGCATTAAATCCTGAGCTTTTAAGGCAAAGGGATCCCCCTTTTCAATTGCCTGGCGGAAGATATCACCCGAACTGACATGCATAAATCCAAGCCTGTCTTGAATTAATATTGCTTGAGTGCCTTTGCCGCAACCGGGTGCGCCCAAAATGGAAAAGGCCGGGAGTACGTCTTTTGAAGTCATCGATGTCATTCCTTTCGTTGTACGAGAATAGAACCTATTCAAGTTATATTTCTGACTTGGCTATTTTATGAGGATGCAGAAAAATGCAAAGGGTTGCTACACTTTAGGGGGGGTAATTTATTGTTCATTAAAAGGAAGAGCATGCAAATAATTCCCTTTGCTTATCGAAATGGACCGTTTTAAATGATTGATACGAACACACGAGAATAGGATTTATTCACAAAATGACAAGCAGTCAAATCAAATATTTTTTTAGCTATGCAGAGGGGCGGGCCATCTTGATTTCGTTTGGGATTGGCCTACTGATTGTTCTTATCAAAACCAGTGCTTATTGGGTTTCGAATTCCATGGCCATCATGGCCGATATGCTGGAATCGTTTGCTCACAATATCGTGGTTTTATTCGCTGTTTATTGCATGTGGTATAGCCGCCGCCCAGCTGATTCTGATCATCTTTACGGTCATGGAAAATTCCAATTTCTTTCTTCATCAGTTGAAGGAAGTTTGATTGTAGGGACGTCTCTTTTAATTTTTGTGAATAGTGGGCAAAATCTGATGCAAGAGTACGAATTATTGGATATTCATAGAGGTATTGCTTATTCTTTTCTGGCCGGTGTTATCAATACGCTACTTGCCTGGTATTTGATTCGAACCGGTAAAAAGCACAAATCCATCATTTTGGAAGCCAATGGATACCATATCTTTTCGGACGTGGTAACCACTGGGGGAACCCTTTTGGGCGCTTTACTCGCTTATTGGACTTCTATTATCCAAATTGACTCGGTGGTGGCGATCCTGGCAGGACTTTATATCTTGTACATCGGTCTTTCACTATTACGCTCATCCATTGATGGATTGATGGATAAAGCCGATGAGGGTGTGGATCGTGTCATTCGCAAAGTGGTTGCTGAAGAAGCGAATGAGCACGATTGGGGTTACCATGCCCTTCGTCATCGCTCTGAACGAAATCGCCATTGGCTTGAGCTTCATTTGGTATTTAATAAGAATGTCTCATTGGAATCCGCTCACAACCAAGCCAGTCATTTGGAAAACGTGCTCCGGCAATCGCTTGAGGAACCAATCACGATAACCACTCATCTTGAACCAGAGAGTGATATAGATAAGAAAGGAAAATCCTGATGGAAACAGTGAAAAAGCGATACACAGTCAAACGACTGGAATCAGTCGAAAAAGAGAAAAGCACCTGTGGCTATCGGCAACGGCTCTTTAGCACGGGTGACGACACCAATGCTTTCTTTCATGTCGTCCGAATCAACTCTTCCAAAACCCATTATCACAAACGCGCCACTGAATTTTATTATGTGTTGGAAGGATCGGGCACGATGACAGTGGATGGAGATACGTTTCCCCTTTCACCTGGAACAATGGTAAAATTGGATCCGGGTTCTGTTCATTCAAGCGAGGGGGATCATCTGGTTTTAGTGTGTGGTATTCCAGATATAGCAGAAGATGATATTTTTTTCCCGGAAGAAGGTTGATTGGGTTAAGTCGATTTACAATTTATTGTTTTCCTTCACATACAAATACATCGCTGAATGATCGAGGTGACCGTAGCCTTTATCGATCAAGGTTTTTAGCATCTCGTAAGCTTTGTCAGCTAAAGGAAGGTTGAGGTTGTTGGATTGAGCCGTTTCCATAGCGATGCGCAGATCCTTTTTATGCAAGTTGAGCGCAAAGCGAGCCGGTTCGAATTCCTCTTTGGCCATGAGTGGACCGCGGTTGGTGAGAATCCAGGAGCCAGCAGCCCCCCCCATAATAGCCTCAAGAACTTTATCCGGATCGATTCCACTTTTTCGGGCAAGTGCGACACCTTCAGCCACGGTTGCTAAATTTAAGGCGGTGATGATTTGGTTGACCGCTTTGGTCAGTTGACCGGATCCCGTTGGTCCAACATGGGTGACTGATTTCCCCATCGCTTGTAATACGGGTAATCCTTTTTCAAAATCAACATCATCTCCACCAACCATAATAGCCAAGGTCCCCTGCCGGGCGCCTTCAGGTCCACCGCTTACAGGCGCATCCAAAATACCGATCTCGCGCTCTTTAAGTTGTGTATGCATACTTCGCGCCAATTCGGGTGAACTGGTACTGCAATCAATGATAAGCCCACCTTTCGCCAACTTCGAGGCCACTCCATTAGCGCCCCTAATCACCTCTTCAACATCCGGTGAATCGGAAACACACGTCACAACCACATCACTCTGAGATCCTACGTCCGCTGGAGAAGCGCATCCAACAGCCCCTTTATCGACGAGTGATTTTATCTTTGTTGCTGTGCGGTTATAGACAGATAATGCAAATCCCTTATTAATGAGATTCATAGCCATGGGCAATCCCATGGTTCCCAACCCGACAAACCCGACTCGATTCATATATACCTCCGATGATAAAGAACGTTATTTTTGTTTAAAAGAAAATCATAAGCCGCTATTGCTTCATAATATTTCCAAGTTCATCTATTGTGGCGTTCTTTCGAATGGCCTGTTCGATGCATCTTAAGGTTTCTAATGTAGCCTTATCTTTCATCCGTTCATAAAAGTCCAATCCAGCTGATCCATATTTTATTTCCAATGCCAGATGAAAGCCTTGTTGAAAGCCTTTATATTCTAATATGCTGCGCATAAATTGCAAAGCTGTTTTTTCTTCACCTAATTCGCCTAATAATTTACAGATTCGAATAAACTGTTCACCAAAGTCTTCATCATAAATGTGCTTAAACAACAACAAAGCGACTCGGGATAAAATCGTTCCCTTTATTTCATCGTCACTAAATTTTGATAAGTCATATAAGAAATAGCTAAAGTGGGGTACATATTCATTCATCTCCTGTGGGATGTGGACCAGCGAGGCAAAGTTGGTATCTGAAGTCCACGTCTGTTTTCCATGATAAATAACGATGGGAAAAATGAATGGTAAGGATTTACCCTTTTCTTTTACCTTTTGCCATATCTGTATCATATATCCGATCAAATCAAAAGCGACAGTTGGTTCATGATAACTACGGATTCAGTGAAGATTTTTTTTCCCCCCTAAATCCCCCCGTCAACGGGGGGACTTGAAGAGAATAAACGGCTTAAGTTAATGACATTGGATTTGCCCCTACAGAATATGAAGGGTTTTCTTATAATGGTGCATAATCGAGGTTATCAAATATGAAAGAACTTTACGAATATGCCATTGAACTGGCCGAACGGGCCGGTGAAATCACCCTTGAGTATTTTCGTACTGACATCGATATCGAGCAAAAGGCCGATGATTCGCCTGTGACCATTGCTGACCGAAAGGCGGAGGAATTTTTGCGGCAGGAAATCGAAAAACGGTTCCCTGATGATGCGATATTAGGGGAGGAATTCGGCGAAAAGCCAGGAACCAGCGGACGGCGCTGGATTCTTGATCCCATCGATGGGACAAAAACCTTCATACGCGGGGTGGCCATGTATGGCACCCAGATTGGTATAGAAGAAAACGGTAACTGTCAGATTGGTGTTATTCGTTATCCCCCCAATCAGCAAACCCTGTCTGCCATGGAAAATTATGGGTGCTATTGCAATGGCAGGAAATGCCGTGTCTCATTAACCGATGACATCAAACAATCGGCGGTATCCCTTACCGCTTTTGATTCGTTTCTCAACCGATGGGGTAAAGACACCTTGATTCGCCTGTTGAATGAAACGGGCATGCAACGAACCTGGGGCGACTGTTACGGGTATCTCCTGCTCGTTACTGGGCGAATGGATATCATGATCGATTCCACTTTACAAATATGGGATGCTGCCCCCCTCCTGCGAATCGTGCAGGAAGCAGGAGGGAAGATTACCGATTCGGATGGCAATGCATCCTTGAATGTCAAGAACATAATCGCCAGCAATGGTTTGTTGCATCAAGCCATCATGAATCTATTAACATCATGTTGATTTTGTGGCATCGGGTTTCATTAAACGGCTGTCGGTGACACCTGGTTGATCGGTCAATTCAATTTCTTCATGAATGAAGGTTTGTTCTTTATAAAAATAGGCCACGAAGACAAATATAATAGCTGCAACAAGCATTACTCCTGAAAAGAAAAGGAAATAATCAACCCCTTCAAGGATTACTGTTCCATCATCACGCTGAATGAAGAAATTGACCGCAGAGGTAAACAAATTCCCGAACGATATTGACAGAAGATAGAACGACATGATGATCGACTTCATGGTTTTGGGCGCTTGAGTATACGAAAATTCCAGGCAAGTAATGGAGACCATCACTTCGGCGGCCGTTAAGACCGCATAGGCCAAGATCTGCCATACGATACCAGGTTGGTAGCCCTGGCCGATCCAATGTTCGATCAACGCAATGATCAAAAAGGAGGGAACGGTTAAAAACAAGCCGATGGAGATTTTTCTTAATGGCGTCATGGTAAAGAACTTGTTAACCGTTGGATAAATAAACAAAGAGAAAAGCGGGATAAAGATCAAGACCATAATGGGATTGGCCGCTTGAATTTGTGATTCGGTCCAGGTTATGCCCAACCAATGAAGGTCCATATTTTTTGCTTGCAGAACCCAGGATGAACCGGTCTGATCAAACATCGCCCAAAAGGGAGCAACGCATACATAAATCAGGACTAGTTTGCTAAGGCATTTTAATCCAAGCGGGCTGAAGGTTTCTTTCACAAAACCAAGGCCACCCGCGGGAATATGAACAAACTTGTAGCGTCCCATCCAAAAAAGGACCGTCGCAAGAAACATAAGCACGCCCGGCACACCAAACGCGATATGTGGGCCATAATACTCAAGCAGCAATGGGGTCGCCAGGGTGGATAACATCGAGCCTACATTGATGGAAAAGTAAAACCATCCGTATACCCTTTCGATGAGATGTTTATTGGTATCCCCAAATTGATCACCCACGTGCGCGGAAACACACGGTTTTATGCCTCCAGAGCCAACGGCGATCAAGGTTAAACCCACCGCCAGGCCCAGCCGGGTTTCATCCAGGGCAAGGGCGAGATGGCCCAAGCAGTAGACGATGGATAATAAGATGATGGTGCGGTATTTTCCTAATAAGCCATCGGATATAAGCGCTCCCACAAAGGGTGTAAAATAGACAGCAAACACAAAAAAGTGGAACCACCCTTTGGCGTTCTCTTCGGTCATCACATCCAGGCTGCCATCCGCACCCATCAAATAGGTGGTCATAAAAACGGTTAATATGGCGCGCATGCCATAGAAGCTGAAGCGTTCGGCAAATTCATTGCCAATAATATAAGGAATGCCGGGTGGCATTTTGGTGGATTTAACCGGGGCGGTAAAATATTTGGATTTAGCCATACTCTTCTCCATCGCGTCATGAAATGGTGTAATGCAAATGGGTAATAAACGAATTGGTTATGTTAACGTTAGAATGGCTTGAATCGAAGTGAGAGAGAGATCATTCAGTGAACGGAGCATGAAAGCCAATGGGGCCACATCCATGCCCCACGTTGGGGTGTTGTTCAATCGCTGCGGTAATGAATGCTTTGGCTTTTTTGACAGCGGTCAATAGGTTATGTCCACTGGCAAGAAGGGCTGCGATTGCAGCGCTATAAGCACAGCCGGTACCATGTGTATGGTTGGTTTCAATGCGTTTGGATGGAAATTCATAGGTCGCTTCATCGCTGTAAAGCAAATCCAATGCGTTTTCGAAGTGCTTTCCACCTTTTATTAGCACATGCTTAACACCCAGGTGGCTAATGGCTTCGGCAGCCTGTTTCATGGTGTCGATCGAAGAAATGTCAATTTCCGCCAAAGCACTGGCTTCATGAATGTTGGGTGTAATGAGATAGGCATGGGGTATTAACGCTTCCTTCAACGTTTCCACCGCGTCATCGTCCATCAATGGGCTGCCATGCTTGGAAACCATGACTGGATCAAGGATAAGAGGAAAGTTAAAAAATGGAGCGCGGTTGGCAATCGCTTGAATAATATCAGAGCGGCCCAAAGCACCGGTTTTTGCCGCCTGGGGTTGAATATCCTCTAACACCACATCCAGCTGATCAAGGATAAAGGACGGTTCTATGGGTTTAATTTGTTTAACGGTTTGGGTGTTTTGTGCGGTAAGCAACGTAACCACACTCATCCCATAAACACCAAACTGATGAAATGTTTTTAGATCCGCTTGCAATCCGGCGCCACCCGAAGGGTCAGAACCAGCTATAGTTAATGCGACAGGAATCATGGGTTTTATCCAAACGACGGAACTTTACACATATTCTTAATCATCATAAAACCCAACCAGGCAATGTAAAGTGAACACTATCACACCACATACACATTATCTTAAAGCGTTAACCATGCTATTTTATGATGAATACCCTTATTCATATATTGGAGGTGGTTCCAAGTGGCAACGATTATCGATATGCCAAAATTAAGCGATACCATGACAACCGGAAAAGTCCTCTCCTGGCTGAAACAGGAAGGGGATACCGTTAAAAACGGCGATACCATCGCCGAAGTTGAAACGGATAAAGCCACGATGGAACTTGAATGTTTTGAGGAAGGCACACTGCTGAAAATCGTGGCGGAACCCAATCACCCCATCCCTGTGGGAGGGGCCATCGCTATCGTTGGCCAACCTGGCGAGAACATTGAGGGATTGATCGATTCACCTGCTGGGGGAGCCACGCAATCCAGCGGAACACAATCATCACCATATGGGGGAAAAGAGACAGCCAATCAAACCAGTCCAACAGACGAAACCCCCGCTGCTGGGAAGATTGCTATCTCACCTGTGGCCCGCAGAATGGCGAATGAACACAATATTGTTATCACAAATCTTACCGGTTCAGGACCTGGTGGACGCATTATTCGAAGGGATGTGGAAACTTACCTGGCTAAAAACCGATCGCTGACAGAGAAAATTACGCCTCCCCCCCTTGCGACAGTTGATCCAACCGCCAATGTACCTTACGAGGATGTGCCCCTATCCTCCATTCGCGAAACCATGGCTCGGCGGCTTCCTGAAAGTTTGGGGCCGGTTCCCCATTTTTATCTGGAAACCGATATCGATGTCGAACCATCGCTTGCCTTGAAGAATGAATTTCAATCCATAACCGCTGATGATATCAAAATCACTTTAACGGATATATTAATCAAAGCCTGTGCCATCTCGCTGCTTCGCCATCCCGAAGTGAACAGCCAGTTTGGCGGTAATTTCATCCGCCGCTTTCAATCCGCCAATATTGGCCTGGCGGTGGCGGGAGAGGGAACTTTGCTGGTGCCTGTTATCCGAGCCTGTGAAGATAAATCCATCAGCCAACTGGCTAAAGAACGAACCGCTTTGGTAAATAAAGCCAGGCAAGGCCGATTGTCTGTGGAAGAACTATCGGACGCCACATTTTCCATCAGTAATTTGGGCATGATGGGTATCACCCGATTTAATGCGGTCATTAATCCGCCGCAATCGGCTATACTAGCCGTTGGTGCCATACGTGAAGAAGCAGTGGTACGCGACCAGGAAATCGTCATTGGAAAGCGGATGTCTCTCACCCTTTCCGGCGATCACCGCACCTTCGACGGGGCGGAAGGCTCACGTTTTCTGGCTACATTGAAGAATTTATTGGAAAAGCCGTTGTCTTTGTTTTTGTGAAGGTTCAATGAGAAGCACCAGGAATAGAGATTGTCTCAAAGATCATAAATGGTTAATGCACCACAACATAGGGCGAACACACAGGTTCGCCCCTACAATTTGAAGGGATTGACCTATGTGTCAACCCAAAAGTGAAGCGCAAATAATTAATGGACTAAGGACTCAAACCATGGAAATCGCAAAAAACTACAATTTACTTGTCATCGGAGCAGGCCCCGGCGGATATGTAGCCGCCATCCGCGCTGCGCAATTGGGTATGAAAACCGCTGTTATGGAACGCGGCCGTTTGGGTGGTTTATGCCTTAACTGGGGCTGCATCCCTACCAAAGCCCTGCTTAAAAGTGCGGAATTATACGAAACCGTAAAAAAAGGGGGAGCCTATGGCCTGAAAACCGATGGCATAAGTTATGACCTTGGAGAAATCGTCGACCGCAGCCGGGGAATCACCGATCGCATTGTATCCGGTGTTGAGTATCTTTTCAAAAAGCATAAGATCGATTCCATTAAAGGTGATGCAAAAATCCTATCACCTACAACTGTACAAATAACCAATGAAGACAATACAGAAACTTATACCGCTGAACATATCCTAATCGCCACGGGAGCCCACCCACGCGCATTGCCTGGCGTTTCTAGCGATAGCGAGCGGATTATCACCAGCAAAGAAGCCATGATGCTAAAAGAACTGCCGGAAAAACTGGTGGTTATTGGTGCCGGTGCGATTGGAATGGAATTCGCTTACTATTACCAATGCCTCGGTTCGCAGGTGACGGTTTTGGAAGCCAAAGAGCGTGTGCTTCCTATTGAAGATGAAGAGATATCCAAGCAGGCGGCCAGAAGTTTCAAACGCCGTGGGGTGAAAATCGAAACACAAGCCGATGTAAAAACTGTCGAAAGACAAGGAGATTGTGTCCAAGTTCAATATGAAGTGCGCGGCAATGAAAAGAACCTGACTGCCGATGCCGCTCTGGTCGCGATCGGCGTGGTTGGCAATAGCGAAAACTTGGGATTGGAAGAAAATGGCATCAAAATAATCAAAGGTAATATTTCTGTTAACGAACATATGCAAACCGCCCGATCCAACATATACGCCATTGGCGATGTGATCGGCCCACCTTGGTTGGCTCATATTGCCTCAGCGGAAGGGGTGCATGCGGTTGAACATATGGCGGGGCATAATCCAGCATTAATCAATTACGAAGCGATTCCCGGTTGTATTTACTGCCGTCCCCACATCGCCAGTGTGGGCTATACAGAACAACGGGCCAAAGAGGAAGGCATCGAGTATGAGGTTGGTTCCTTCTCATTTAAAGCCAGTGGACGCGCTATCGCCACCGGTGATGCGGATGGACTGGTAAAATTAATATTTGAGAAACAATACAAAGGTTTGATTGGAGCCCATATCATTGGCGGTGAAGCCACTGAAATGATCCACGAATTGGCATTGGCGATTCGAATGGAAGCCACTGCCGACGATATTGGCCATACCGTTCACGCTCATCCCACCTTAGGCGAGTCCATTATGGAAGCGGCGCTGGACGTACTTGGAGAACGAATTCATGGTGCTTGATGTTGAAGTAAGTATCCCCGTTATTCAATGGGATACAGATGTTTCTTATGCTGATGCCACCCGCCTGCAGAAGGAATGGGTGGAGAAGCGGGAAGAGAAAATCATCCTGTGCCAGCATCCACCAACTATAACATTAGGGACTTCATCCACTCCAGAGGATTTGTCCTTTCCCAAGCTATATTACGAACGTATGGGACTCGACATTGTGGAAACCACCCGGGGCGGGCAAGCCACTTACCACGGGCCGGGCCAGCTGGTGTGTTACCCACTGCTTGATTTGCGCAAACGAGGCATGCCGGTCCATGAGCATTTGCGTATGCTCGAAGAGACCATGATTCGTTTGTGCTCATCATTTGGAATCCAAGCCCGGCGAATCCCCGGAAAAGCGGGGACATGGGTTGAGGACAAAAAGATCGGCTTTATGGGTATTCGAATACGCAGAGGCTTCACATTTCATGGCTTATCATTCAACATTACTCCTCAGCATGAAGCCTTTCGCTTTATCGTCCCCTGCGGCATGCCCAACCTGCCGCTCACCTCGCTGGAAGAGGAGACCGGAGCCACCCATGATTTTTGGCAAATTGCCAATACACTATTGGGAATATATACTGGGTTGTTATAAGACCAAAACGGGTGAATAACCCATTCCCCTCCCAAGTCGAAGAAGGGCCAGGGGAGGGTTGATGTTGAGTGGCACAATCATTCATTATATAGAAAGTGACTAAACTCGATACACAATGCCAATTACGCTTGATCCAGAGATAAAGATTAAACTCCCTGGTGGGAATGACTATTCGGATGTGCTCCGAATTGTGGAGTCAAAAGAGCTACACACGGTCTGCCAGAGTGCGCGTTGCCCGAATATGCATGAATGCTGGGGGGATCGCACCGCGACCTTTATGCTGCTCGGTAACGTGTGCACCCGATCATGCCGGTTTTGCGCCGTGATGCATGGGAAGCCACCTGAGTTGGATCTTGCCGAACCGGAACGGGTTGCTGAAGCGGTATTTGATTTGAACGTGGATTACGCGGTCATCACTTCCGTCAATCGTGATGAATTGCCAGACGGTGGAGCGATGATTTTCGCGGAAACGGTGCGCTGTATTCACCGCTTGTCTCCAAAGTGTCTGGTTGAACTGTTGGTTCCTGATTTTTGTGGAGACATGAGTGCTTTGGATATGGTCTTGAACAGTAAACCTCATGTGTTGAACCACAATGTTGAAACCGTCCCTCGGCTTTATCGCAGCATCCAGCCCTGGTCGAAATGGGAGACCTCATTGCAAGTTTTACGGTATGCCAAACAACGGGGATTTGTAGTTAAATCAGGGATTATTGCCGGATTAGGCGAAAGCAAAGAGGAAATGCTGGATGCCATTGAGCAAGTCAGTCAAACGGGTTGTGATATATTGACCATCGGCCAATATTTAGCCCCCACTCCACGCCATGCCAAGGTTGACCGGGTGGTTTCCAAAGTGGAATTTCAAGAGTATGAAGCATTTGCATACGAACGTGGTTTTTCAGCGGTTTTAGCGGGACCTTTGGTTCGGAGTTCATACCGGGCAAAGTGGGCCTATTATTCGTCATTAAACGGTTTATAAGTAGTAAACCGTTTGAAGAAGTACCGTTCCCCTCCCAAGATTGGGAGGGGCTAGGGGAGGGTTGATAAGAGAATGGCAAAAAAAATCCTTTAACCCTCTCCTAGCCTCCCCCATTGCATTGGGGGAGGAATAGTGTGGCCAATTATATGTATTCACTATATTTCCACATTGTATGGCTGACACGTTACAATGATTCAAAAATGAAACAAGAAGATTGTGGGATTATAAATGAGTAAATTACTTTGGTTTTGGTTGCCTTTGGTTGCATGGATGAGTGTCATCTTTTATCTCTCCCATCAATCCGGATTCCCTATTGATGTGCCCCCCTGGTTTTTCTATTACGACAAAGTCGTACATGCCTTCCTATTCGGCCTCTTATGCTTCCTTTTCCTCCGCGCCTGGGTTAATGGCAAGTGGGCACAGTTGAATTTGAATGCCTATATTATTTCTGTGGTATTCACCTTGTGCTATGGAATCTCCGATGAGGTCCACCAGATGTTCGTCCCAGGACGCCATCCTTCTATAGAGGATATAATCGCTGACACTTGTGGGGCTATTTTGGTGTGTGTAATCATCAATTTCTTTATGCTCCGTTTTCAATCTTCCCCCAATATCGAGATGATTTGATTTTGCATTCATCCTTCCTTAAACCTATTTATAAACATAATCCACCAGGGTTATAATAAACTCATGCTAGCCGGTGCTCCCAGGTGGCAAATGTTGTAAAGGTGGCTCCAGGGCTGGTTTTGTTTTGTCCCATACAAACCGTAAGCACAAAATTAGTAGAATATCTCATTAATACGATCGACGAAGTAAATAGCCTGCAAGCAAGTTGAATAGAATGGCGGAAACGGTCATCCAAACCAATTGAATCATAAAAAACACCATCCACGACCTCGGCAGGCCACCAGCATAACGGACGGGAAAATGGTCACAGATTTCGATGACCAGAAAAAACGGTGAAATCATCCG
Organism: uncultured bacterium; assembly: GCA_964517495.1. Taxonomy (GTDB): domain Bacteria; phylum Hinthialibacterota; class Hinthialibacteria; order Hinthialibacterales; family Hinthialibacteraceae; genus CAZFER01. The sequence goes on from CAZFER010000023.1 coordinate 71,444, forward strand.
GGTTATGCTTTGAACCGTATGGCGTGGATAATGAGGAAAGAAAATCTCAAAAATAATACCCACTATCAGGGGGATTAAAAATATAATCAATGCCGTTATTGCAAAGGATGCAAAATAGACATTGATCGTTTTTTTAAAATAGGTTGACAAGGCAATCCCCATTGAGAGGAAAAAAAAGCAGGAATAATAACAGATCAAGAGAACGCTTCCAATGATGATTGCCCGTTGAAGAAGTATACTAGGATCATCAGGTATTAAATAAACGACAAGCAAAACGAATCCCACACTATAAAAAGACCACAATCGCCAATTATACAGATAAAAGCCCGCCCACATTTTCCCTTTTAGTATTTGCCACGAAGACAACGTGGTTGTCGAAACCATTTCCCAGGTTTTTCGATCATATTCACTGCGGATGCAGTTAGCCGCATAGGGAAGAATAAAACAGGGAGTTAAAAGGACATTCCAGATAAAAAAATCGGTCCCCAGTATACTATTATAATGGGTGTTCACTAAAATTCTCAATGCAATTAAACCGCCCAAACAAAACAAGACCACAATTCCCATAATTTGCCGAATATGATACCGTCCATAAAGCGACTTGATCTCACCCACAAAAACGGGATTTTTGTTATTTGAAATCATTTGATTTTCATTAAGAGGCTTTTTTTCAGGATTTTTGTTTGAGAAAGCTCTTACTCGGCGGTCAATCCATGAGCTGAGAGAATAGCCCTTTTGCTTTTTAGAAAGCAAACCAATCATACATAGAAACAGCAACAATAGGATGACACAGAACACCACTAACCCGTGAGCAAGGAAAAAGTGTTGCTCTAACCAACCTGGCATATCCGTTGGAGGGAGATCATTAAAAAAGTAATAAATCGACACCATCAGAGGGGACGATAACATAACAAACCAGACAAAGACCCCTTCTCCCCGCAGAAAAAAACTGAGCGTTATAGCAAAAAAGCCCAAAAAATAGCCGAAAGAAATAAAAAACGCCGCAGTGACCGATTGCACCGTTCGGCGGAAAAAAGTAGAACACATCAAGCCAATGAGCCCGGAAATCACGATTACTTCCGTATACATCAAGAAAACAAACACGATCTCCTGGGGTGAAATACCCCCCAGTGGGAAACTGAGACTGTAAACCGGGATCATGGCGATCATTAAAAGCCACAAAAAGAAAACCGAAGACAAAAATTTCCCCAGTACAATGCTAGCCAGGCTTAGGGGAGTGGTGGCAACCAGTTCCCAGGTTTCCTGTTCGTATTCCAGGTTGATGGCGGTGGCGCTCATCAATGGGGCTAAAAGCAGGATTAGTAAACCCTCAATTAAATTTAGTATATTGAATAAATTGCGTGTTTCCCCCTGTCTTCCGCCATAATAGGCTTGGATCAAATTAGGCCACAGCAATAGAAACACACCAGCGCCGATCAAGATAAATAATGCCAGATACCCAAATGAACTCTTACGGCGCAGCCGAACCACAATTTCCCGCAAAATGACAGGATTATTAAATAAACGAGGCCTTCCACGCCATAATCGCAGTGGAAGGCCTATAATGGTGGGAAAAAGATTCAACAACTGTGTCATTGAAATATAAAATAATTTACTTTACATGGTAATAATAAATAGATTAAGGTAACTCAGCCGCGCTGTCATCTGAAAGAACCAGCTTATACGATTTTGGCCGGCGTGTGGTTCGTGCAATCCGCACATTGCGCCCCAGAATGCTGTTATCAATTCGTTCATCGGTGTTGAAGATTTCACAGTTCTCCATAATCACACTGTATTCCACTTCACAATCCTCCAGAGTGGAACGATCTCCGATAGAGGTAAAACTTCCCACAAACGAATCCCTGATCGTGCATCCTTCACCGATCATCACTGGACCACGGATGGTGCTCCGTTCGATCTTTGAACCATTCCCAATTACCACTTCACCTCGAATTTCCGATTCCTCATCGATGCTCCCTTTGATGTCCGCTTCCAGGTCTTGCAATACCAAGCGGTTGGCTTCAATCATATCATCGGGATTCCCCGCATCGATCCACCATCCTTCGACCACGTGGTAATCAACACGTGCGTTACTGTCGATTAATCCTTGTAACGCATCAGTGATTTCCAATTCTCCCCGGTCCGATGGCTTTTGCTTGTCAATGATGGAGTGAATACTGGCATCCATCATATAGATTCCAATGGCAGCCAGGTTCGAAGGGGGATCCTTGGGTTTTTCCATCAATCGAACCACCTGATTGTCTTCGATCACAGCAATGCCATATAATTGAGGTTTATTGGTTTTGCATAGAAAAAGAAGGGCATTACTTTTATTCTTTTTGAATCGCTCCAAAGCGTTTTCAAGACCATCGCACAGCAAGTTATCCCCCAGGTACATAATAAATGGATCATCCCCCAAAAATTCCCTTGAGACTTTGATGGTGTGGGCGATTCCCAACGGTTCCTCCTGGGGAATATAGGTCAGATTTACTCCCATCGAACTGCCGTCTTTTAACTCACGTTGCATATCGCGAGTATTCTCGTTCACCACGATACCGATTTCATTAATCCCAACTTGTTTTATCTTTTCGATGGCATATTGAACCAAGGGTTTATTGGCAATGGGAATCAAGGGTTTTGAATTGGTGAATGTTAAGGGGCGGAGCCGCTTGCCGCGTCCCGCACATGGAATGATCGCTTTCATTATCTACCTCCGTTCCATCTCTCGAGTTTAAGCATAACGCTCATCCTGGGCAAAAAATTTTATACTTTAATCATGCCTGTTTTTTTAGAACAGTTCAACGTGTCGGTTAACAGGCAATTCGCACAAAAAAACATTATCCGCTGAATATATCATATGAATTTCCAACCCTAAACGTAAGTCTTTATGGTAAAATCTAATATTTAGATATATAAAATTTAATTTCCTGCTATTCGTCTTGCGTCATCTCACGGTCCGGGATCGAAATCTGGCCAGTCTGCCTGTATTGCTCCGCCATCGATTCCGCCCGTTCCATCAGGTACTCCCGGGTGTTGCGCTCAGGCTCTTCGATCACTTCATCCAGCAATTGATTCAGGATAGTGGAAAAAACCGGCCCGGGTTTAAGCCCCATGTCGATAAGGTCATGACCGGATAGTTTAAGGTCTGTCAGTTTTAGCGCATCTTCATCCTGGTCAATCGAACGCACATTGCGGGCAAAATGAAAAATGCCCTTTTCGTAACCATCGTTGTTATACAGATTCCCTTTCCTGTCGGCCATACGCATACGCAGGAACGGTTCAACATTCTCTCGTCCCAATTTTTGTACAAACCGGCGGGTTGCTGCTTTGGATAGATCCGGTTTGAGATTGTACATATGGTTCTCCACAATCCGCTTTACCACTTCGATCTCTTTATTTGAAAACCGCAGCCGGCGCATAATGGCCATCGCCATCCGTTTGCTAATGTATTGATGGCTGTAAAAAACATAATCATCCTTATAAGGTAGATATGCTTTGGCAGGCACCTTCCCCAAATCATGCATCAGGGTGGCAAATCGGATTAAGGGATAGTCCGGTGAGAGGGCATCAACCGCCAGCAAGGTATGATTGGCCACATCATGGGAGTGGAAACGGTTTTGATACACATCAAATCCCGCCTCCAATTCAGGTAGGATATATAACAACAAACCAGTTCCATACATCAATTGAAAACCTAGCGAAGGCCGGGGGTAAGACAGCATTTTCATCAATTCATCACGTATACGCTCAGCTGAAATATGCGAAATGTCTATCGCCCTTTCTTTAATTGCTTCGCAGGTTCGTGATTCGATTTCTCCCTCTAATTTGGCGGCAAATCGGCACGCCCGAAGCATCCGAAGGTAATCTTCACGAAACCGGGTAAACGGATTTCCCACTGTCCGTATACATTTTGCCTGCAAATCCTTGATCCCATCGAAATAATCAAGAATCTTCCCGTTTTCCACATCCACGGCAAAGGCATTGATGGTAAAATCCCGCCGTTTTAAATCCTCCTCAATGGAATCGGTAAATTGAACGATGGGATGCCTTCCATCTTCATATTTCAAGTCGTATCGAAAGGTGGTGATTTCATACTGTTGCCCATCAATCACCGCTGCAACCGTTCCATGTTCAAATCCAATCGGAACCGAGGTGATACCGGCGCGTCTTAGCCGTTTCAATACCTCATTCGGGGGATGGGGAGTGGCAAGATCCCAGTCACCTTCGACCACCTTTTTAATCTGATTTTCATTTTTGTTGATTGCAGCTAAAAGAGTGTCACGAATAATTCCTCCTACCAGATAGGTTTTTGACGGTTTCAAAACGTCACTAATCTGCAACACCGCCGGGGGAATAAGGGCACAATCAAATTGATACATGGATTAACACTCCAACCAAACCTTCAAGCGTAACTCTTTATAATGGAAATCGTTTTTCTAGACAGAAGAATAATCAATTTTTATACAAAAATATGATACATTTTAAAATCTTATGATATTCTTTCCTTAACCAACGGAAGTTATCATTAAAGATTAAATGTCTTTAATTCGGTAGAATAGAAGTCAGAAGATTGCATCCAAGTAAAACAAACACCCTAAAACCAGCTCGTTGTTGAAATTGGAGGGTCTCGATGAAACGTTTATTTACTAAAATAACATCCATAGCCAAATACTCAATACCGTTCATGACCTTTGGTATTGTTATAGTTATTGCTTCCTGTTCATCAACCCCACAATTAAGCAGTGCCAACCGTCCTAATGATGCACTTCATCAACCAAAAGATAAAATATACAACCAGGCGGATAGTTTTGAAAACACCGTACCCATCAATAACGATATGGGAAGCCGAAGTTCACTTCCCTTGGGTATAGGTGCTCAATTTGATCTTTTCACCTCAAACGCGGCTAGTGATGTAACAACCTTTTACAACACCATCATTCGGCCGGTTCGAAGTGGAAAATTTTTCAGCCGTCAGCCATATGTTGTTGATTACGGTATTTTACCCGATGATGGTGATGTAATCGATTTTCAGGATAATCAAAACCAAGTAAATATCCAATCAAACTATCAACTCCGTTTGGGGATGAGCCGCAAGTTTAATCATTTTTCTGATTTTCTAAAAGCCGATTTTTGGCTGGCCAAAGGTCAATATTCGCCCTCATATAAAAAGAATATACCAACACCCGAAGTTGATCCTTTTTCATTAGGACAATTTGAACGGCGTGAAAACTTCGATTTGCATTCTGAACGTTCAGCGGAATTTGATTACAAATCAATTATCCAGGAGCGTTGGCTAGAAAAGTAATCATTTAATAAAGGGTAAAATGGAAAACCTCAACGCCGGGATGAAAAACGGCTGGATTGACGCATAGGTTTAATCATCGGTGATGAGGCTAAACGAGATGGTACCCGAATCCATTTCAGGTTCAAAACATTGCACGGATCGCTGATTCCACTAAATTCGCAGGTGCCGTAGATTTCCAAATAATTATGATATTGCGGGTCTATATAACCCTGTAAGGTATCCGAGATTAAAATTTCATCCGCAGACGCCTGGGATTGAATTCCCTTCCCCACACGCATGTCTTTGGTTTGTGCCAGGTCCTCATTTTGTATGCACACTTCACCCACATGCATGCCAATCGCAGCCCGCACCTGTTTGGTCTGGGGTAAATTAATGTTACGCCGAAATAGAGATTGCAGAATATGGATGGAGGCAATGAGCGATTTGTCTGCATAATCCAGCTCAAATCCTGCAAAAATCTGGTCGCCTTCGCATGATTTAACAAATGCAGCTCCGCATTGAGTAAAGGTCAAATGGCATAACTTTTGGTATTCTTGTATCAATTGGCTGGCTTCACGATCACCGTAAGACCAAAATTTCTTGGTTGATTCACACACATCAATAAAAACAATAATCCAATTGTGGGTTACTTTTTCATTTCCAACTGGTTCTTTATCCTCAACCACGGTCTCAATTTGTAAATCAACTTTATCAACATCAACAGGTGGTACAAGTATCCGTACTTGGGCTTTAAACAATTTTTGCGGTTCAGGAATATTCTTCAAATTAGCGGTTTTTAAATAGGAAATTCTAAATCGTGAATCCTTTTTGAGGACATCATAAAGATCTTCGGATATCAGGATATCTCCCGTTTTTGCCTCAGTTTGTATTCGCTTGGCCATATTGTTGGTGTTCGATTGATGGATCAAATCATCATGATAAACAATATAGCCTTGATGGATACCAATACTGGGCATCAACTTCAGGTTGTTATCCTGGTATTTATTCCATTCCGCCAAGGTATTGATTACCGCCTTGGCGGCGATAACAGCTTCGTCAGGTTTTTCAAAGCAGCACACAACCTGAGGCCCTCCACCAGGTTCAACAAAACACGAGTTCATTTCCTTTAAAACAGCACGAACCTGTTTTTGATACAATCCAAATATAACATCAGCAACCTGCTCACCTTGATCCCACACCCCTTTGGCCGAGGAACTGACATCAATAAACATGATGCACCAAAATCGCTGTTTATTTTCGCGATAATCCTCTTCGATCTCATTTTTCATATCGATCGTCTGTTTTAATCGTTCTTCTAACGTGGATGATGTTACCGGACCTTTTAAGCCATAACGCCTGGATTTCATTGCTTCCTCAATTAAGTCACGTTTTTGATCAACACGTGAGAATGATTAGTATCGCATGGTCTTTTAGGTGTAATAGTCTATGACGCCTCTAGGATATATTCAAGTTAAACTCCCATATTTCCTTATTATATACCTAAAACCGGTGTAAAAAATTGAATATTTCATGAATCAGCGGTATTCAGGAGAAACTTTTCAATATTTATAAAAAAATGTTAAACTGCTTTGTTTTTCACTTGCCGAATGACTAAAACATTGCTTTAATAAACAAATGTTCAATAAACTGCTTTCCAATATAAGGAGAATCAACCGTGGCTGGCGAACAAAAAGATAAAAACAAAGCAATCGAACTTGCAATTTCACAGATCGAAAAACAATTCGGACGCGGTTCCATTATGAAAATGGGGGAAATCCCCAAACAGGATATCCCTTATATTTCAACCGGTTCGTTGGGCTTGGATTGGGCATTAGGAATTGGGGGCATCCCTCGTGGCCGGGTGGTCGAAATTTATGGGCCGGAAGCCTCAGGAAAAACCACGTTGGCACAACATATTGTGGCTGAAGCCCAAAAAGCAGGCGGTGTAGCCGCTTATGTTGATGCAGAACATGCCCTGGATGTTGATTATGCATCCAAATTGGGTGTGGATATCGACAATCTATTGGTTTCTCAGCCTGATACAGGTGAACAGGCGCTTGACATTGTGGAAATGTTGGTCCGAAGCGGCGCCCTCGATATCATTGTTATTGATTCAGTCGCCGCCTTGGTTCCGCAAGCGGAAATCGACGGCGAAATGGGGGATTCACAAGTCGGCCTGCAAGCGCGCCTCATGTCAAAAGCACTTCGAAAGTTGACCGCCATCTTGAATAAATCTCATACCTGCGCCATTTTCATCAACCAAATTCGCGAAAAAATCGGGGTCATGTTTGGCAATCCGGAAACCACAACCGGCGGCCGGGCACTGAAATTTTATTCCTCTGTCCGGCTTGATATCCGGCGTATCGGCACCATCAAAGACAAAGGGGAAGCTGTGGGCACTCAGGTCAAAGTGAAAGTCGTCAAAAACAAAATGGCCCCTCCTTTCCGTGAAGTGGAATTCGACTTGACCTTTGGCGAAGGCATATCACGAACCGGTGAAATCCTTGATTTGGGCGTAAATCATAAAATCATCGAAAAAAGCGGCTCATGGTATGTATATAAAGACGAAAAACTCGGCCAAGGCCGCGAAAACGCCAAGGCCACCATGCGCAATAATCCCGTCATGTTCAAAGAAATTTACGAGCAAATCAGAAATATCCTATTTGAAACTCCTCAACAACCCGAGCAAGAAGTAGAGAAAGAGGACAAAGAGGAAGAAAAAAAGGATTCAAAAAAGAAATGAGCAAATTTATTGTATTGTGGTGAGATTGTCTCAAAGCGGGTTGACACATAGGTCAATCCCTGCATCAAGTAGGAGCGAACCCAATGTCATTAAGTTAAGATCAAATTGGATCGTTGAATAGGGAGGGCGAGGCT
>CAZFER010000024.1:0-79602 GCA_964517495.1 uncultured bacterium
GGCGGGAGCCTCGCCCTCCCTATTCAACGATCCAATTTGATCTTAACTTAATGACCTGTGTTTCAATTAAGTTTTGAGACAATCTTACCACAAAGGGATAAACCATTAAAAAAGGGATGGCGATTAACCATCCCTTTCTTGAATTTTATGTAATGCTTTTTGGATTAATTGACACTCGTCATCGCAGATTCTGTTGAGCCTGTCATTAAGATGTCATCCGGGCTGTAACCACAGCATTCCAGAATGCGAATAATACTCTGTTCCACGACTTTATCGGGGGTCGAGGCTCCTGAGGTAAAGGCCACTGAAACTGGTCCACTTGGCAGCCAATTATTTGTAAGCACCTCCTCGCGGGTGCTGAAAGGTTGGTGGCGTATTTCATTGCAGGAGATGATGCATTCGGATTCATTGATGTGGTACGTGGGGGCATATCGCAAGCCAATTTCGCATAAGTGGCTGGTATTACTGCTGTTATATCCACCAACCACCATGATGATATCCGGTTTCTTTTCACCCAATTCGATAATCGCATCCTGGCGTTCCTGGGTGGCGCTGCAAATGGTATCGAATGACCGGTACTGTGAATTTAAGGCTTCTTCACCATCTCGGTCTTTTATTGCTTGTGCGATCATTTTCGCAATATGCAATGACTCACTGCTGAGCATGGTGGTTTGATTCGCTAAACCAACTTTTTGCAGGTCCCGATCTGGATCGAATCCAGGGCTGACGGCATTCTCGAAATGTTTCAGAAATTGCTCCTTATCACCGCCCTTGCGGATGTAGTTGCATACCAGTTCGGCTTCATTTTCATCCCGAACAATCAAATACTTACCGCCGGGAAATTGCATTGCCCGTGAACTGGTCGCAATGGTTTCTTCGTGTTTATATTTGCCATGGATAATGGATGTATAGCCATCCTTGGCGTTTTTCTCCACCCGTTTCCAGACGGTCATCACTGAGCCGCAGGTCGTGTCAACCAGCGTACACCCGATCTTGGTCAGGTTTTCCATCTGTTCCACACTGGCCCCAAAGGCGGGGAGAATAACAACGTCGTCGGCTTTGATGTCGCTGTAATCATAATTCTGGCCATCGCCGCCACTTAGAAACCGTACACCCATCTCACGTAAACGCCGATTAACCAATGGGTTGTGAATGATTTCAGTGGTGATATAAAGCGTTTTTTCTGGGAACATCCGCCGGGTTTCGTAAGCATAATCCACCGCGCGATCCACACCGTAGCAAAAGCCAAATTCCTTGGCGAGCAATATTTGTAGATCACCCACCTGCAGTGAATATCCATTTTCCCTTAACTGCTTGATTAATGAACTCTTATATTCCGTGTTCAGGGTTTCGGCTACTTCATCTTTAAGCCCGAATCCTCGCCGATAAATCGGCAAATCTTGTCGTTTGGTCGGCATTAAATACTCCATTAGTTCGGTTTTCATCGTAGTCTATCCACTCTTTCAAAAGAATACAACTCTATGTGAGTTAAAATCTCTGTTCCTGCATCATGAACAAGGTTATTCTCTTCATTTCTCAACCAAGAAAAACGAAGAATTTTCTATGAAGCAACGGGGTTTTAGGGAAACTCCCCATACTGAAGCAATTGGAAAAATGCTTTGTTTATATAAGACAACCACTAGAGTCTGTTTTATCAATGAATGCTTCATATTAATAGTATAGTTTTGCTTTTCACATTTTCAGCCGATTTCGCTATTTTCCCTACACTCCCTTGTTGGTAATTCTTTAATGACATGGAATGGTGAAATTGAAACAGGTATTGCGCTGGACGCTATATCATTAGAGATTCATTTATGCAACCTGAAAATCTTTACAAAACGGATTCATCACATAAAATTTTATAATTCAATAGAAAGACCATGAACCTATATCAATTGGCCATGTCGTTTCCTTTTTTACAGGTGCCCAACACAATCAACCGTTGGAAACCAGACCTTCCATTCACGTGATCCCTGGCAAAGGAATAGAAGGTGATCAAATTCATACACTATTAGCCGAATAAAAAATAATGGCATAAACATTCTGATTTACATTGTTTTCATTTCATTCCATTTGATATACTTTCTTTATTTGGAGCATCAATATGAACCGGGGCAGCATATTGAGATGAATGCACCTTGAAATCAGAAGAGGGACAGTGCAAAAACAAGACTTCAATTTAGAACGAGTTAAAGAGACGGTTCCTTTGCGTGGATTTCAATGTCCAACAAAAACCTCGGTTAGCTTGGAAAGTCTGAGCATTTACGACAATGAACATCTGGACCTATTTAATTTATTTAAATTTGATCTTAAGTTTGGCGATCTTTGTGTATCTTTACCACTTTCTTCATTACCGCCGAATTGCCGAACGAAGTGAAATCCATACCTTTATAACTCTAATCAAGCCAGAACAATCCTATCTTTTTATCACTGGCTTTTTTTTGTGGACATTAGCCTTTCTTTTCGAAGCGCTATATAGCGTTGGGAACCCATTTTTAGTATCACCGGTCAAAACCGACCTGCCATTTATTCTTCACGTTACTCGGCCAGCTGTATTGGCTGCCGCCACCATGTATATAGGTCATGGCCTTATGTTTTTCGCTGCCTTACCCGTTCGGGAAGGCCGTAAAATCCCAAAATTGGATCGCATTGATTGGCTGAGACGTATTGGGTTGCTGTTTTTATTAGCTCTGTGGTTCTCTTCTTTGTTTTACGGTTGGGATTCCAACTATTGGAGTGTGGTGATTCGTATTTATGTGTTTCTTCAATGGACGATTCTTTTACACGTATATATGATGATATGGCATAGCACCCACCCCTTGCGTACTCATATTATTTTTTTGTTGTTAATATGGTTTTTTAGTATCCCCGCTCAGATAGCCCAATCTGCAGAAACAGCCATATTCGGGGATAGATTCTTTTATATTTGGACAATTGATTCTCCGCATGGAACATGGAGAGAGGAAGGAATTTGCACTCTGACCTTGATCGCGTTCTTTACGCTATTGGTCCGTGCGAACTTCCTTTATGTTAAAGAAACCTTTCGCCGCGCCAAAACGTTCCGCAGCGAAAAGGATATCATGCTTTCCTTTTTGAAAAAATTAACCTTGCGCAAATCCTTCAATCCATCCCTGAAAGGAAATGATAAATCCACCAATGATGGGGTGTTGAGTGATTTGGATCTGGATCGTCTGGTGCGTATCACCCTGGAATTTGGTAAACAATATTGCCAGGCAGGGGCTGGTGCTTTATATGTTCGCGATGATATTCAAGAGATTTTAACTGAGCCGTTATTCGTTTCCGATAAGGGTAAATTTCTTTCCGCCCGTGTAGTGATGGGAATGTATCCCCCCAATCTGGATGTTAGTCATTTTCTATCTGACTTTGTGTTGGATGAGGATGTATTACATGATCTGGTGCGATCTGAAAAAGTGCCAGTTGGAGTGGGGCCGGTTGGATGGGTCGCCAAAACAAGTGAGGCACTATTGATCCAAAATGCGGAAGAGGATGAAAGGGTTATCCAGCAGGAAGAGCCTAATTTGAAAATACGTTCGATTTTGGCTGTACCGCTGCGTGTCCAAAACAATACAGTGGCCGTTTTATCTTTGATCAACAAACGCCATGGGCGAGTGCCCTTCACTTTGGAAGACGAAGCCACTTTGCAGGCTATGGCCGAACAAGCAGCCATGACCTTAAGCCGTGCTGTTCTCTATAACACCATTCGCGAAAACGAACGCCTTGAGCGGGATATTGAATTAGCCAAAGAGGTCCAGCAATTACTGTTGCCTAAAGAATGCCCTCATATCAAAGGATTTGATATTGCAGCCATTAATGATTCAGCCCAGGAAATTGGAGGAGACTATTACGATTTCTTTTGGCCGGATGAAAATCACCTGGCAGTTGTGATTGCAGATGTATCCGGCAAGGGAGTGGCGGGAGCCTTAACCATGGCTTCCGTTCGAAGTGCCTTGCGGGCTATTTCTGGTGGGGGCTTAAGTGCGCGCGAGATGTTGATTCGGCTTAATCAATTTCTGCTTCCCGATTTAAAACGTGGAACCTTTATTAGCATGCTACTGGTTTATCTCGACATTCGGACTGGTAGCATCGATGTGGCTCGCGCCGGACACGAACCCCTGTTAATATTGAAATATAAATCAAAATCATATAAGAAGATATCCCCAACCGGGATTACTTTGGGAATCGTTAATGGTGAACTATTTGATCGTTATACTCAGCAGGATCGAGTTAATTTGAATGCCGGTGATGTTGCTGTTTTGTATACAGACGGTATAACCGAAGCCATGAACCGGCAAATGGAGGAGTTTACTTTTGATCGTTTTATTAAAACACTTCTCGAAAGCCGTACACAAAGCGCACAGGACATTGTAGACAACACTTGCGCCCGTCTGGCTTATTTCACCGGCGCCACCCCCCAGAATGATGATATCACCCTGGTCGTTATCAAACGAACCGCCTGAATCAACCTTTAATTAGAAAAGTAATCAACAACGTGCTAAACCACGATCTGAATTTTTCATGAAATCGACCATATATTTCACTTCAGGGACATCTCCCATTTCATTCATTAGATGCTCAATTGCTTCATACTCGGTCAATTTAGTGCGAAAAATAGATTTGTAAGCTTTCTTTAATTGGGTAATCCGCTCAGGAGAATAATTATGGCGGCGCAGGCCAACAATGTTTAAGCCTCTGGATTTACAGGGATTACCACCAGCTTGGGTATAGGGGAGGATATCCTGTCGAACGGCAGAGCCGCCGCCAATGATGGAATTTCGTCCAATTCGAACAAATTGATGAACTCCCACCAAACCACCGATAATGGCGTTTTCTTCAATGTAAATATGTCCGGCCAGACCAGCAAAACTGGACATAATTACTCGATTTTCCAATACACAGTTATGAGCGATATGACAGTAAGCCATAACAAGGCAATTTTTTCCAACAATGGTGGATTCACCTGCAGCGGTAGCCCGATTTACGGTGGCATATTCGCGGATAGTGGTGTTATCCCCAACAACAACGTAACTTTCATCTCCCCTATATTTTAAGTCTTGGGGTTCACTACCAATTACTGCGCCAACTCCGATGCGGCAATTCCGGCCTATGGTTGTATGCCCATCAATAATGGCATGGGGAGCGATTTGGGTTTCATCCCCAATTTTAACATGTTCGGAAATGATGGCATAAGGACCAACTTGGACATTTTCCCCGATTTCCGCCTGTGGATGAATAACAGCTGTATTGGAAACTAATGACATTGAATTTAACTACTTTCTAGCACGTTATAAACAGGAAATAAAACAGCAACCCATTCAGCCTTTATTGTACATAACCATATCACAAAGTCTATGAAATGGCTAAACCGATTTAACCAGAATCAATTGAGATTGGATAGAATACACTATTCGTCGCCAATTGAAAAGAATAAATTGGCTTCCGCCGCCAATTGGCCATCCACGTGAATAACGCTGGATACTTTCCCAACTTTTTTTCTCATTTTAGTGATCTTGGTTTCAATTACAAGTTGATCGCCGGGTTCGACCTTGCGGCGTATTTTGGCTTCATCCACCCCAACAAGATACACAATTTTGCCTCGGTTATCATCCTGGGAGAGCAATAAAACTCCACCCGCTTGTGCCATGGCTTCAATCATTAAAACCCCTGGCATAACGGGTTCTGCAGGAAAATGCCCGTTAAAAAACTCTTCATTGCTGGTGACATTTTTAATGGCTACAACACGTTTATCCACATAATCCATCTCAATCACTTTGTCGATAAGCAGGAACGGATAGCGGTGAGGTAGAATTTTTCGAATTTCCCGGGCGGAAATTGGCAATTTAGGAATAATGCCCCCGCTTACAGAACCGTTAAGAGTGTTTAAGACCTTTTGAACAAAGCGGATATTAAAAGCATGTCCAGAACGAACAGCGATAATGTGACCTTTGATTGGGCTGCCCAGCAGGGTTAAATCGCCAATTACATCAAGTATTTTATGGCGCACAATTTCATCTGGAAAGCGCAATTCATCATTCAGAAAATCCTGTTCTCCGATAACGATCGCATTTTCAAGACTGCCACCTTTTATTTTTCCTTCCTGCCTTAAGATATCTACATCTTTGAGGAAGCAAAATGTACGGGCGGGTGCGATTTTTTCGGCAAAGATATCTTCGGTGATCAAAAATGAGGCGGAGCGAATTCCAACCGCGGGGTGATCATAATCAATTTTGTATGTTATTTCCAACCGGTGCGAGGGGATAAGTGCCAACTCGAGGCCATTTTCAAACAGCCAAATAGGTTCTTTGACTTCAATGAATTTCTTGGGCTTATTCAATGTGACAATGCCAGCTTTACGCATGGCATCCACAAAATGTTTTGCACTGCCATCTGATATGGGTGGTTCATTTGATGTCAATTCAAGGATAATGTTATCAATTCCCAAGCCGGTACACGCTGCAAGAACATGTTCGACTGTGAGAATTTGAATATCCCCATTCCCCAAAGCAGTAAGATAGAGCGAATCTTCAAGGACAGCATTTTCCGCTCTTACTGGAATTTCAGGACGTCCTTCCAAATCGGTCCGTACAAATCGAATTCCACTATCCGCTTCCGCTGGCTTAAATGTGATAGTTGTTTCCTGCCCAGTATGAAGACCAATCCCACTTATACTGGCTTCATTTGCAATTGTTTTTTGATATTCCACCATAATAATTTATTAAGAATCTTCCAGTTTTTTTTCCAAAGATTGGATTTTTTCAAAAAATTTGGGTAAGCGAATTATATTGGCTTTCTGGCGTTTTTCCTGATGATGGGGTTGAGCCGGTATTCCCCAATAATCTGATTGAGGAGGGACATCCTCCTGTACGACACTTTTTGCCCCAATGCGGGAGCCCGCTCCAATGACCACACCGGGTGATATAACCACTTGACCAGCGATGGTAACCTGTTCTTCCAAAGTAACCTGATCCCCGATGGTCACTTGTGCAACAATAATGCAATGTGGACCGATTGAAGTGCCGATACCAATATGGACTAAATTGTCAATTTTGGTTCCTTCATGAATGATGGAGGGTGCTTCGGATAAACCGGAAACAACCACATTGGCGCCAAGTTCAATATCATTTTCCAGGACCACGGGATTGATACTATCTTTAACCGTTCCGGTCGATCCAATGCGGCAGCCCGAATGAAGAATAGCGCGGTCTCCGACTCGACACCCTGCGTATACGGTGACATTCGGATAGAGTGTAGCATCATTTCCTATAACAGCACCTTCACCCAAAAAAACACCGGGGTAGAGGATGGTCCGGTCACCGATTGCCACATTAGATTCCACTACCGAATTGGCCATCACAGTAACATCTTTTCCAAACTGGACATTATCTGAAACTAATGACGTGGAGTGCACACCTCCCGAAATTCGGCGTGTGCCCTCATGAAAAAGGCTTAAGGCCTTGGTGAAAGTAAGGTATGGATTCGAGGACCGAATAACCGGCGTAAAATCGGTTTCAAGATCTTTGGGTACAATCAATGCTGAAGCTTTGCATTGAGATACTTTTGACACATATTTTGGATTTGCAACGAACGAAATTTCCCCTTCTTTAGCGGTTTCAATAGGAGCCACGCCGGTAAGCTCTACACTTCCGTTACCTTCAAAGGGTTCGTTTAGTTTTACACTGAGTTCTTTTAGGTTAAAAGTAGGCACGTCTTAATTTTACTCAATTCATTGTTTATTCATCATTTCAATTACTTTTGCGGTGATATCATATTTGGGGTTTGCGTAAATCAAATCACTCAATTTGAAAACAAAAGCATAATTTTCGCTCTTGGCGATACTCTCAATAATCGATTTCAATTTCATGTTAATGGGTTCCAGTTTTTTTGCTTTTTCTTTTTCAAATTCTTCATTTTCAGAGCGCAACAGATTTTGAAATTCCTTGACATCCTCGATAAATCCTTGCCTAAGTTGGTTTGCCGAATCTTCAGGCACCATCTCCATTTTCACTTCAAGTTCATATTCACGCTGTTTTAATTCACGCTCTTTTTGCTTTATCTCGTCGGATTTGGATTGTTGAATCCGGCGCAATTCCTGGAATGTCTGTTTAAATTCTTCCGTTTCAGCAAAAACTTTTTGAAGATCGATAAAACCAATTTTAAATTCCTGCGTTTCTGCTTTTAATGCTGAAAAACAAGTAAATGAAAGAATAACTGAGAATAAAATAAGTTTTAAAATCAATTGATTAAGGATTTTCATGGTTGAATCTCCGTTGATTAATTCATTCGGGGTTCATTGTACTCTAAAATTTCATACAAACACACCCCTAATGTTTTATTATCATTACACTTTTGTTTAGAATGTTTGACCAAAACTGAAATGGAAGAACTCGGTTTCATCTCCATCCATTTTTCTCAATGGCACAGCAAAGTCTAGGCGAATCATGGCATTCAGGCCAGGGACACGAAAACGAACTCCCGCCCCGGTGCTAAAGCGAAAATCAGTTGGATCAATTTCACCAATTTCCGGCCAAACTGAACCCATATCGACAAATCCCACGAGTTGCAAAAATTCTGTGAGGGGAAAGCGTAATTCTGCATTGGCAACGAATGCGGCTTCTCCTCCCAAGTATGTTCTGAAACCACCAAAAGAAGGATCATCGTAGGAGATGATTCTTGATTCACCGATACTACCTTCATCAAAACCACGGACAGAATTGGCACCCCCAATGAAAAAACGTTCCTGAATGGGTATAAAACCCGGATCACCATAGGCATGGCCCAATTCCAATTCAGCGGAGAGGGCTAACACTGGTTTATTGAATAATTGCTTATAATAATTCCCCAGTGTGCGAAATTTGATGAATTCATTATCCGTTAATCCAGCCAGTTCGATAGTTGCCCGAGTATAAGTCCCTGAAGTGGGATCAAGCCTGAAATCACGAGCATCATGAGTGAATCCAAAGGTAATGCTTGTGGTTGTATTTTCTCCCAGGTTGTATTCTTTGGGGATGGAGTCCTTTTTTAAATCAAACCTTGTTCCCTCATCTGGTGTAATATCGGCACGTTCAGCCTTTAAACCGAATAAGAGGGTCAGTTCATCATTCAACTCTTTACCAAACATCACGGTGCTGCCGACGCGTTCCTGATCAAAGCGACGTCCCCGGTAGCCTTCCTGGTTGATGTAATAGATATCCCAATCAACGCTATAGTCGGAATTAAATAAATGCGGTTCATATAAGCTTAAAGTACCGCTGTTGCGATATTTCCCAAATTCACCTTTAATGGAACCGCTGACACCATATCCGAATAGATTCCGTTCAGTTAGAGTAGCAAAAACCGACGGTCCAAACGAAGTGCTTAATCCCCCTCCAAAGGAAAGGGAGCCGGTTTGTGATTCTTCCAATTGCAACAGAAGGTTTTCAACATTGGTGCCTTCAATGGGTTTTCGTTTAAAACCGGGTAACAGGTTTGTTTGCCCTTTTACTGGATACGGCCGGGATTCAAAAAAGTTGAGATTCACAAGGTTACGATCACTTTCTATAACCTTAGTCCAATCAAGTGGTTCTCCTTCTTTTAATTCAAGTTCCCGCTCAATGACAAAATCTTTGGTTTTGAATTCACCTTCTTCCGTTGGGAATACAGAACCATCTTCCAAGGTTACAACGCCCTGAATTTCAACTTTTCCGAGATATTTACGTTCAGCTTCTCTCAGGCGGATATGAATATCGACGATTTTATTTTTTTCGTCTTTATACAACTGCTCTTCCAGTGGATTAACAGTGGTATCGATATATCCCTGACCCAGATATAACTGGATCATTTCCATCTCATCATCACGAAAAGTAGTGAAAGAGAAAAGATCACCGGGTTTTAAAGTGATATTGGAGAGCAATTCTTCATCAGAGAACATGGTATTCCCGGTAATGTCGATTTCACCCACCGTGTAGGGTTCGCCTTCTTCAATAATAAATTTAACTCTTAAGCCACCATCAATTTCTTCGGGTTCTGCAAGCGTAATATCGACATCAAGAAATCCCACATTCCAATAAGCAAGACGAATGCGGTTAATGTCATCCTGAGCGATGGCTTCATCAAAATGTTTTTTGACTATAAACCACCAGGATTCTTTGGTTTGAATCGTCTTTTTGAGTTTTTTACCGCTTATTATGTTATTTCCTTCGAAGACAATTTCTTCAATGGGGAGTTTTTTGCCCTCTTTTATGGAATAGACGATAGCAATGGCATTGGGTTGTTCGAGCGTTTTGGTTTCCCAGCTGATTTCTGTATTGGGGAATGCTTTTTCAGTATAAAAAGTCAACAATTGGGTTTTAAAGCGTTCTGCAGTTTGGGCGGAATAAAAAATCCGCTCATCACCTGTGAACTCAAGTTCTTTATTGAGGCGCTTGGCTTTGAACTCCTCGTTTCCGGTATATTGAAGTTCTTTGATGACAGATTTTTCCTCTACCTGGAAAACCACATCGTTGGTTGCATCAGGTTGAAGGGCTTGCACATCATCAAAAAAACCCAACGCCCAGATGGCTCGGATATCATCCTGGATCTGGCGTTGGACAGCAGGTGAAGAGAGGTCATCACCCGCACGGGTCTCAATGACCTCTCGAATTTCGCTTTCGTCTACATGCGTTGTTCCCTCAATACGAATAATTTCAATCGGTTGTGTATGGGCAACCGTGGAGAACAAAACAAATAGACTAACAAAACAAATTAACCAAAGGTGCTGATTCCCTAAATGCGGCTTCAGACCACCACCTCCCTTGGGGATGCTTTGCGAAAGAGCAGCTCCTCTTCCCCCACATCGACAATAATTTCATCATTGCTTTTGAAGCGTCCACGAAGGACCTCTTCAGAGAGAGGATCTTCAATGAATTTCTGAATGGTACGTTTCAATGGTCGTGCACCATACGACTTATCGAAGCCTTTGTCAACCAGGAACGACTTGGCTGCGTCCGTTAACACCAAATTTAAATTATGCGGTGTTAACCGATCCTGGACTTCTTTCATCATAATGTCACAAATTTGCATCACATGATCACGTTCGAGTTCGTGGAAAACAACCACTTCGTCAACACGGTTAAGAAATTCCGGTCTGAAAGTACGTTTTAATTCGCTCATCACCTTGTCTTTCATGGCCGCATAGGTTGCGGTAGATTCTTCAGTCGCGAATCCCAAAGAGACACGATTGGTGATTTCTTTCGAGCCAATGTTGGATGTCATTATCAAAACCGTATGCCTAAAATCGACCTGGTGGCCGGTTGTATCCGTAAGGCGACCCTCTTCCAGGACTTGAAGAAGGATATTATAGACATCCGGGTGGGCTTTTTCTATCTCGTCCAAGCAAATGACGCTATAAGGTTTGCGTCGCACTTTTTCAGTCAGTTGGCCTCCTTCATCATGGCCAATGTAGCCTGGAGGGGCACCGACCAATCGTGAAACGGCAAATTTTTCCATGTATTCGGACATATCAACGGTTATGAGGGCATCTTCATCACCGAAAAGGTATTTCGCCAATGTTTTGGCCAAATGGGTCTTTCCGGTTCCTGTTGGCCCAAGGAAGAAGAAGGATCCGATCGGGCGCCGTTGGTTGGATAAACCTGCCCGTGAGCGGCGAATGGCTTTGGAGATAATGTTGATGGCTTCATCCTGCCCAACCACATTTTCGTGAAGTTCTTCTTCAATGCGAAGAAGCCTTTCTGATTCTTTTTCTTCAATCCGCACGATGGGAATTCCGGTCCATTTGGAGACAATATAGGCGATATCATTATCATCGACATTGGTTTCCTGACCGGCTTTGTTACGGGCTTCTTCCCATTCTTTCATAAGTTGAGTTTGTTTGTCTCGTAATTCTTCACGCCGCCGTTTAAGTTCAAGGCATTTTTCGAACTCTTCTGAAACAGTGGCAGCTTCGATTTCTTTCATAATTTGATTGATTTCATCTTCAATTTCCCGCAAATTTTTGGGGCGGGTGGTGGCTTGCAATCGTGCTCGGGAGCCAGCTTCATCAATCAAATCAATCGCTTTATCGGGTAAATAGCGGTCAGTTACATAACGATCAGACAGTTCAGCGGCATAGCGAATTGCTTTGTCGGTAAATCGCACCCGGTGGTGTGCTTCGTATTTATCCCGTAGGCCTTCCAGAATTCGGACGGTTTGATCCACGGTGGGTGGATCAATCATCACAGTCTGGAATCGGCGTTCCAAAGCGCTATCTTTTTCGATGTATTTGCGATATTCCTCGAGGGTGGTTGCTCCGATGCATTGCAATTCACCACGTGCCAGGGCTGGTTTTAGCATATTGGAAGCGTCCATAGATCCTTCTGCCGCACCGGCGCCAACCAAGGTATGCAACTCATCAATGAATAAGATGGTATCGCTAGAGCGGCGGATTTCTTCTAGTACCGCCTTGAGCCGTTCTTCAAACTGGCCACGGTATTTTGTTCCTGCTACCAGTCCGGCAAGATCCAAGGTAATCAAGCGGCGGTTTAAAAGCAAGTCGGGAACGGTTCGCCCAATGATTTGCTGCGCCAATCCTTCGGCGATCGCGGTTTTACCAACCCCAGCTTCACCGATTAAAACGGGATTATTTTTAGTACGCCGGCAGAGGATTTGAATAACCCGTTCGATTTCATCCTGGCGTCCGATTACAGGATCGAGTTTACCGAGTCTCGCAAGTTCTGTTAAATCAGTTCCGAACGCATCCAAAGCGGGGGTTTTGCTTTTTGATTTCCCCGCGGCGACCGCTTCTTGTGGACCGCCACCCATTAAACGCAGAATTTCGCTGCGTGCTTTGATCAAATCAATTCCGTGACTGGCAAGCACACGGGCTGCCAAACCCTCATTTTCTCGAATCACACCTAAAAGAAGGTGTTCGGTTCCAATGAAGTTAACACCAAATGCTTGAGCTTCCTGATAAGCAAATTCAATCGCACGTTTTCCGCTTGGAGAAAGGGAGATGGTGCTATCAGACACACCACTACCTGATTCATTGCTAAGATTTTTCAAAATTTCCATACGGAGGGATTCAAGATTCAATCCCATATTTCGCATTGCGGTAGCGGCGACACCTTCCCCCTCCGCAATAAGCCCGAGAAGAATATGTTCAGTTGCGGCATGGCTGCTGCCTATGCGTGCCGCTTCTTCTTTTGCTCGTTTCATCACGAGCCGGGCACGTTCTGTTAGTCGGTCAAACATCATAATCACGTCTCCTAAATCGACGAATATTTTTGTTGTTAATGTGTATGATGGCAAATAAAGCCAATTATCGATTGATGTCTTTTATGTCATCTCCTCCAGTTTCAAGCCATTGCCGTATAAGTTCAGCGCGGATTTCGTCACGTTCGTTTGCAGAAAGTTGCCGATCCGCCTTTTTTTGCAAATGAGCGGGCCTTAACCACACGATCATTTCGTTGATGCTATCGTACGTTGGCTTTTCAAGGATGCCCAATCCACGCCCAAGACGTATAGAAGAGAGGAGTTCAACGGCTTCATTGGAAGATAAAATACGGGCATATTTTAACGTGGCATATGCTCTCCACACTTTATCTTCCACTGTAGAGGATTTTTCATCCATCAATCGAACTTGTTCTTTGCGTTCTTGATCAATGATATGTTTTAATATTTTATCGATTTTCTCAATGGTTTCTTTTTCGCTGATACCCAAAGTCCATTGGTTGGAAATTTGAAAGAGGTTACCAGCAATTTCACTGCCTTCGCCTGAAAGGCCACGGACTGTCAAGCCCATTTGGGTGACAGCATTTAATACCTTCTCAATTTTCCGTGACATCACCAATGCGGGTAAATGCACCATAACAGAACAACGTATGCCGGTGCCCACGTTAGTAGGACAGGCGGTCAAGTAACCATAAGTATTTGAATATGCGAACGTTAAGCTATCTTCGAGTTCATTATCGAAAGAATTAATTTTGTTCCATACATCATCCAGTTTTGAACCAGCCATTAAGACTTGCATTCGAATGTGATCTTCTTCGTTGATCATGATGCTGGCAGTTTGGTCGGGGAGAATTGAGACATAGCGTTCAATCCCGCTTTTAATTAATTCGCGGCTGATCATATACCGTTCCGCCAAAAAGTGCCGATCCATAACCTCAAGATCATCGATATTGAATAACAATGAATCTTTCAGAGAGGTGGATTGATAAATCGCATGTTTTGATTGATCGGCGATCCGCTTTAAATCAGACGAAGAAGCCCACTGTGAGAAGGGATATCCTTCAATATTTCTGGCAAGGCGAACCCGGCTGCTTACCACGAGATCGTTGGACGTATCACCGGATCTAAGCCATCCGCATTCTTCTAAATATGTTTTTGGTAAATTCACCATTTTTTTTTACGATCCATTTAGACTGAACGAAAAAAACTACTCTTGATCACCTAAATCTGATTCAAGTTGCCGTATTTGATCGCGCAATTGAGCAGCCATTTCGAAATGTTCCTGACTGACGGCTTCTTTCAATTTCATGCGCAAGTCAGTGATATTCCGCTTCAATACCAATTCCTGATTCCCTTTATTTGGGACTTTGCCGTTGTGTTTAACTTCTTTTTGAATTTTTTGTAACAGTGGTTTAAGTTGAGTGGAGAAGGTATCATAACACAGAGAGCATCCCAAACGGCCACTTTCTTTAAAAGCCCCATATGATAGCCCACAGGATGAACACGTCTGATGTGTTCCTGCTTCGATCTTCGGTTCCACCTCAGTGGCTGATTCCCCACTCATAAGATGCTCGATGGAGAAATCGGTATTGATTGTCGGTCCGGTAATGCCTTTTTCGTTTGCGCACATCGGACAAATATGAAGTGTATATTTTTTTTCGTTCACCAGCTGAGTTATATGAAGTTTAGCTGGATTTTTTTTGCATACATCGCAAATCATAAGATTATCCTAATTGATCGTTGACGTTCGATCAGACATTGACACTTTCGTAAACACAAACTCCGTCTTTTAATGTTAATTCGACAAAAGCATCCATCAACTTTTGTGTTATGGGGCCTGGATTACCGCTTCCGATTGAACGGGCATTAATCTGTGTAACAGGTACCACTCGCGCAGCCGTTCCGGTCACAAAACATTCTTCCGCATTAAACAACATGGACAAGGTGATGTGATCTTCCTTGCAAGGGATACCCAATAACTTTGCCTGTTCCAATACGGCTTCCCGGGTAATTCCCGGTAAGGCCCCATCACTGGTTGGTGGAGTGATCAGGGTTCCTTCCAGGTAGATAAACAAGTTATCGGCGGTGGCTTCGACCACAAAACCTTGATGGTTTAGAAAAATAGCTTCTGCAGCACCTTCACGGTTGGCATCCAACTTGGCCAATATATTGTTTAAATAATTCAAAGATTTTACTTGTGGTGGCAATGAATCCGGTGGATTGCGTCGAATCGCGGTTGTTACTAAAGACAGTCCTTCTTCGTACCATTCCTTGGGGTAGAGTTTAATGCGATCAACAATCACAATTATGTTGGGTTTCGGGCATTTGGTCGGACATAATCCGAGATCACCGTCTCCTCGGCTAACCACCGCTCGGATGTAAAGAGGATCGACGTTTTTTAACAAATCAACCTGATTAATTTCTGCCCATTTTCGGACAATCTGGCAACATTCATCGATCATCTTTTCTTGTGAACACCCTATATATAAGTCTATTGCTTTCGCTGAGCGAAACAAGCGGGCAATATGGCGATCCCCCCGGAAAATCTTGTCACGGTAAACCCGGATTCCTTCGAAAACACCGTCCCCATACAAAAACCCGTGGTCAAACACTGATATTTTGGCTTCATCAGGTTTACATGGTTCAAAATTGATCGAGATGGCCGGAACGGTTGCCGTCATCAGTAAAACCCACCTTATGTTAGAGTTAAGAATCTAAAACTCATTTCGAGATTCAAAAATTATATTCAATAAAGTCTACCTGAACAACGACTTATATCCAAGCCGGGAGCGCAGGGACTTTAGCGAATAGATACCCGTCTGTGGGTTTTGCCTGAACAGATAACCCTGACGGTCGGGAAATTGTTCAAGCAATGCGTTGTTTTTATCCCCCAAATCCCAAGCAAAAATAACATCGGATATAGAGGGGATGGGGTGATTGCGAATCAAATCTCCCTGGGTCATATCGCCACTTGGAGCTCCCACAAAAACGATGGCGTTTTCCAGATCAAACCGATCGACTAACCTAAACAGCGTCCTGCGCTTATATATTTGTTCATGATAGAAATCTACGTGATTCCAGAATATCATACCATCGGTGATTAACAATAGAGACAAAACGACAATAAGATTATTTTCCCCTTTTCTGGATTGAATTTGTTCAATGATTCCTCGAATACCCAAGGATGCTAAAATGGCCCAATAAACCATTGATTCATAATAAAAGCGGGGGCCATATTGATTTCCTCCATCAGAAGGATAAAGCATATAAGAAAGTGGAAGTAGAAGAACACTTCCCATCAAAGCCCAAGTCCAGCCATTTGAACGATTATGCCATATTCCGATTAATCCCAATATAGGCAGGCCGGGAAAAGTCCATAGGATTAGTCGATTGTTATTGTTTAGCAAATTCCGGAGAGCATCGGACGGACCATAATACACCTTTTCAATATAATCGAATAATCGAATCTCTCTCGTTCCAAATCCCAGCCATTCATCAGCAAGTATAAAACGGACTGGCAAAAACCAATGTCCAGTCAACTCAGCATTGTATATAAGATACAAAATAGCCATCGGAAGAGCACCAATTATCAGTTGAGTGATTAATTTAAGTCGCTGTTGGCTTTGCCAAATTGTATAAATAACCGGGATAATCAATATGGCGATGCAGGTCAGTTCTCGAACGCAGCAGGTCCAACCCAATGCGAGTCCGGCTGCGATTGCTGTCCAATTAATTTCATTTTTATTCCAGAGAAGCAGAAAAAAAGTGGTGAGAGATACCCCTAACAAACAGGCGGGATGGGAAAAATAGGAAGCGGCGTTAAATAGAAAGAATGGCGATATAATTAAAAGACCCACAGAAACCCAAGCGCCCATTCGGCCGATCAAGAGCCTTCCGATTCCAAAAACCACCCCTACACTAAGGGCTGAGATAATGGGATTTATCCAATCCTCAATTCCAAGCAATACCCCAATGGAAAGGATCATTGGCCAACCTGGGGGAAAGATGGAGAATACCCGGTCTTGATGTGTATGGATATAAAAGGGAGAGATAAATTCCTGTTTTGGATGAGCAGGAACCCAAAGACGTCCCATGGCGAAAGTTTTGGCTTGAAACAGATAGGCATGTTCATCCGCGGAATTTGGGAATGATTGCAAGGCAAAACGATTGAGGATAATCGCACCGATTGCCACTGTTATCATCAGAATTATTAGAAGAATCAGCTCTATTCTATCTTTGTTTAAACCCAAAACTGTATTCATTATTCCCATATCAATATGCAGATTAGAGTAGGTGCAATCCCTGCATCTTGTGGTGATCCGATATACAATAGATAATCCGAATCAGATGAGATGGAAAGGGCTTCAAAGGCAGGCTAGCGTACACATGAATTATAAAAAATGGCTCATTTGGGGATTCGTTGCGATAATTGTGCTTGGATTGCTATGGTTTGGGGGTAAACAATTAATTGTCAAAATTCAACATGATTACCAAGCCCGCATTAAAGCACGGATTCATATTGCAAAGCAAAACTTGAATACCCTATCTGATGTTTTGGACGCCTATTATCAACATTATGATAAATACCCTCCATCGCTCAACAACCGCTTGGATATTAATCAACTTCTTTCAGTCAAAGCGGTTGATCCATCGGCTTCATTTACGAATTCAAGCCTTGCCAATGCGCTTTTTGATCCATTTTCAAAGATACCCGAATCGCCCTTGTTGTTTTATTTTAATTACGATCAATCTTATCTACTTTATAGCGTAGGACCAGACAAGGAGCGGGATATTACCACTGAAAAGGCCTTGGCTTTTTTGCGAGGTGATAGTGATTTGGATGAGGTAACATACTCGCCAACCAATGGTTTGGGTGTTCCATTTTGCGATAAAAAGACCAGCTCGGGCGATATTTGGATATCAAAACAGGCTGAATAATCTCTATATAACTAACAATAACCCAGTCTATTCAATTTCTAATGAAAATGAATTATCGTTTATCGATTTTAAAATTTATGTTTAGAGGGAAATAATGAAGACCAAAATAGGATTTATAATTTCAACGATTTTCTTCATCCTGGTTGTTTGTTGCTTGATTATGCCAACCCAAGCAGCAGAAACCTATGAACCGAATTGGGAGTCGCTGGATCAACGGCCGATTCCAGGTTGGTTTAAGGATGCCAAATTGGGAATTTTTATCCATTGGGGTGTCTATGCGGTTCCATCGTATGCTCCAAAAGGAACGTATGCGGAGTGGTACTGGCGCCATATGGATCAAGGATCAAAATCAAGCAATCCCAATGATAAAAAAGTCGATACATGGGAGTTTCATAAAAAAACATTTGGGGAAGATTTTAGTTACCACCAATTTGCTCCGATGTTCAAAGCCGAATTGTTTGATCCTGATCAATGGGCGGATATTTTTAAAAAAGCCGGGGCGAAGTATGTGGTATTGACATCAAAACATCATGATGGATTTTGTTTATGGCCCAGCGAACATGCCAATCAAAGTTGGGGACGGCCTTGGAACAGCGTTGATGAAGGTCCTCATCGCGATCTTTTAGGCGACTTGGCCAAAGCGGTTAGAGATAAAGGCTTACGTATGGGTTTTTACTATTCTCTTTATGAATGGTATAACCCCATATGGTTAACCGACCGGCAAGTTTTTATAGAAAAACACATGATTCCCCAATTCAAGGATGTGGTAACTCGCTATCAACCTTCCATTATATTTTCGGATGGGGAATGGGATTTACCCGCTAGCGATTGGAAAAGCGAGGAACTGCTGGCCTGGTTGTTTAACGAAACCGAGAACAAGGATGAAGTAGTGGTCAATGACCGCTGGGGGAAAAACTCGCGGCATAAACATGGTGATTACTTTACCACGGAATATGCTTCGGGCATGTCAGACACTGATCATGCCTGGGAAGAAAACCGGGGGATGGGTCATTCGTATGGCTTTAATCGCAATGAATCGCTCGAAGATTATCGCACGGGACGTGAATTGGTATTGATGTTTGTGGATTTAGTCAGCCGGGGAGGAAACCTGTTACTCAATGTTGGCCCTACATCAGGGGGAAAGATTCCAGTCATTATGGAACAACGTCTGATGGATATCGGTCGATTTTTAGACGTTAATGGTGAAGCGATCTATGGCACTCGTCCCTGGCAGAAGACCCGCCAATGGAGTGAGGGTGAAATTCCAAAGGTTAAATATGGCGGAACCTATATGGTTAAATACGATATCAATGAAGTCACAGGTGATCCCAAAGGTGAAAAGGCTGTTATTGAAGCGTTTTTTACCTCCAAAGAGGAAAATGTTTACGCCATGGTTCCCCGTTGGCCGGGAAGTGAGTTTGTACTGAAGGATGTCAATGCATCCAATCAAACCACAGTTTCCATGCTAGGATTGGATGGGAATCTTGAATGGAAACAGGATGGCAAAAACATTGTTGTTGATGTTCCCACAGATCGCCTAATCAAGCTGCGTAAACAAGATGCGTTTACGTTTAAAATAACCAATCTTGAGTAGTTATTAATGTAAATAATCGGCAAAAAAACCTTGGCAAGCACGCCAAGGTTTTTTTGTTACCGGGGGTTTTTCGTCGAAATAGAGGCCGTTAAAACATTTCATATTTTGCGCAATGGAATCATTCGCAATAAACTTTAGTATTTTAATAATTCTTACCTATGCATAGAAAAAAATGCCTATTCAACCTATGCTTATGAGCTATGGGTATTATCAATTTTTGAAGGGAGAAAAGGATGCAACATCAAACATCTCAAGCCGGTACTTTTAGAAAAGCCAATTGGACCTTATTAGCAATAGTGGGATTGTGTTTCATGATGTGTTACCCCACGCCTGGATATGCGCAGGATGCGGAACCAGAAAAGGGGAAGGGGGAAATGTTTAAGTTTCCCACCTCGCAGAATGATGCGAGTTTTCATTTCACCAGTTTCCCCGATTTGTATAACTGGAACATCAATTATCCCCAAACTGGATGGGAAGATGCAATGGATTGGTTCCTGGAAGGGATGAAAAAAGAAGGTCCTGCATTCTCATTAAATGCAGGGGATATTATGGACGCCCGCTGGTGGACCAATGCTGAAGAGGTGAGAAACAAAACCCAACAATACTGGGGAGGATTCAAAAAGCGATTCGAAGATAAAAACATCACCCTATATATCGCCCCGGGAGATCACGAGTATGGTGACGATCAAGGGCTGCGAAAAATGAATCTGGCCCCCATCTTTGCAGAACAGTTTGTTTCCATTTTTGACCATCCACTCAACGGCCCTGAACACAAAAAAGAACTGGCCTATTCGTTCACCAAAGAAAACCTTGCTATTATCTCTGTTGATACTTTTGAAGATGCCGGGGATCGGATGTCCATGACCGTATCTGGAAAGCAACTGGAATGGTTGAAAGAAACACTTAAAAAATACAAGGATAAAGAATTTATCATCGTACAGGGTCATGTGCCTGTTGCTGGTCCTGTTCGAGGCAAAAATTCCAGCAGAAACATGCTGGAAGGGGGAACAGACAGTGAATTCTGGAAAACCATGGTGGAATATGGGGTGGACGCCTATTTTTGTGGTGAACACCACCGGATAACCGCTTTTCAGCGAGATGGCATCTGGCAGATTGTTCATGGCGCTTTATGGGGTACTCAAGAGGATGTGAACTATCTGCGTGGAAGTGTTCAACCCGGTAAAATGACTCTTGAATTATTTGAGTTCAATGTTGAATACAGCGGCGGCTATTTGGGTGACCATCCCCATCGCGGCGAAACAAATCGACCGCGTGAGAAAGTGGCCATTTCGGAAGAAGCCAAAAAGAATGGGCCGACGTCTGTAGGTAAACTGGTTATTGAATCAGGGCCGGATGGCAAAAAAACCACCATGGCGACAGGTATGTTTAAAAATGATCAATAAATGCGATGGATGATGTTTAGACAGGAAAACGGGTTGTATATAAAAATGTATGCCCTGAAAAGGTGAGATCAGGATTTTTTGCCTTTTCAGGGTTTTTTATTTTACATTATAAATAAGTTAGGTACCACCTTAGAATCAATAAAGGATTCTTTTTCAATAGAATCCTTTAATGTGTTTTTGTTAAATGATTATTTATTGGATTGGAGTATAATTGAGTTTATAAGCAAACCGAGGATCAACCATGCAACAACCTAATACCAAAGATCATTATACCTATCAGGATTATTTAAATTGGCCAGATGATGAGCGTTGGGAAATTATCAATGGGGTTGCCTATTCGATGGCGCCCTCACCGAATGTTAACCATCAACTCATCGTAAAAAAATTAGCGTTAGCCATTGATCCAAAATTAGTAGGTCGAAAATGCAGCCTTTTATTTGCGCCTTGCGATGTCGTGCTATCTGAACGCAATGTGGTTCAGCCTGATCTTTTTGTTGTATGTGACCCCAGGAAGATAACGAAAAATAATGTAAAGGGTGCACCGGATTTGATTATCGAGATTTTGAGTCCGTCAACGACATTAAAGGATCGGCGTGAAAAACGGTTATTGTATGAGCAATCAGGGGTACAAGAATATTTAATCATTAATCCCATTGAGAAACTGGTTGAACGTTATTTATTACAGGATAGTGGGCTATATGGAGCGAATGAGATTTTTGAAGCATCAGAAACATTAGCCTTTAAGTCATTGGCGGGTGTAGAGATTGAATTAACTGATTTGTTTGAAGGGATAGGAAGCCAATAATTCGAACCGTCTCAAGCGAACTTTTTCATGGAGCATACAAACCATGCAACAGCCTAATACAAAAGATCACTACACTTACCAGGATTACCTGAACTGGCCGGATGATGAGCGTTGGGAGATCATCAATGGAGTTGCCTATTCAATGGCGCCCTCACCGAGTATGGACCATCAAAGGATTCTCATTCGGCTTACAGCCTTTTTTAATGATAAGTTAAAAGAGAATAAATGCGAGTTTTTTATTGCTCCCTCCGATGTGATACTATCAGCTGACGATGTGGTTCAGCCTGATCTTTTTGTTGTATGTGACCCCAGGAAGATAACGAAAAATAATGTAAAGGGTGCACCGGATTTGATTATCGAGATTTTGAGTCCGTCAACGACATTAAAGGATCGGCGTGAAAAACGGTTATTGTATGAGCAATCAGGGGTACAAGAATATTTAATCATTAATCCCATTGAGAAACTGGTTGAACGTTATTTATTACAGGATAGTGGGCGATATGGAGCGAATGAGATTTTTGAAGCATCAGAAACATTAGCCTTTAAGTCTTTGGCAGGTGTTGAGATTGAATTAACTGATTTGTTTGAAGGGATAGGAAGCTAATAATTCGAACCGTCTCAAGCGAACTTTTTCATGGAGCATACAACCTATGCAACAGCCTAATACCAAAGGCTACTACACATATCAGGATTACCTGAATTGGCCGGATGATGAGCGTTGGGAGATCATCAATGGAGTTGCTTATTCAATGGCTCCTGCGCCGAGCATAGACCATCAACGCATACTGAGAATTTTGTCCACACAGTTAGAATCGAAGTTGAAAGGGCATAAGTTCGAGCTATTCTTCGCTCCAACGGACATTGTATTATCAGAAATAGATGTGGTTCAGCCTGATCTTTTTGTTGTATGTGATCCCAAGAAGATTAGCAAAAATAATATAAAGGGTGCGCCGGATTTGATTATTGAGATTTTAAGCCCATCTTCAACATTAAAGGATCGCAGATTAAAACGATTTTTGTATGAACAATCAGGCGTGAGAGAATATTTGTTATTCAATCCAATGGAGAAGTTAGTTGAACGTTATATGTTGCAGGAAAATGGGCGATATGGTGTGAATGAAATATTTGACACCACTGAAACAATTTCATTGCAATCGCTGGACGGCATAAAAGTTGATTTGAACGAGGTGTTTGCAGGAATCGAATAGATGGTGGAAAGATCAAACAATGGCTCTGATTGATTATGAATCCCTGACTGGTAGAATGCTCGAACTTGAAACCAGCCATTGGCCGGTGCAGCGATTCTCTTTGATGTGTGATGCCCTTTTATCCATAATGACAGGATATGACATCAAATCAACACCTCAAATTACCTCACAAATCCATGCACTGGATGAGGGGATCGATGTGAGTATGGCGGAACAAAAACGAGAGGCCATCAAGAAATCAATTAAAGTCTGGCGGTATGAAATATAATAATTTGATAAAAAAGGACCTATACCCAAGATGAAACGAGATATAAGGTTCGATAAGATGCAGGACTATTTTAAAGAAGTTGGAAAAGATTTAATAAGAAAACATAAACCCAAAGGAGAATGGTTATGAGAATTTTAAATTCAATTTTGATTGCTTTTACTTTGTTGATTGGATTGGCCTCGTTTCAACCGACTATGGCCGATCCATTGGAATTAACCGCCAAAAAGTTGGATGATCGGGTGCAGGTGTTTGTGGGAGATACCCTGTTTACGGAATACCGTTATCGGGCTGAGCAAAAGTATCCTTACTTTTACCCTGTTAATGGGCCAAAATCAGGAAAAAGTGTGACCACCGAATCATCCCAACCCTACCCCCATCATCATTCCCTGTTTTTCGGGTGTGACCGAGTCAATGGAGGGAATTACTGGCAGGATGTGAATGATCGCGGACAGATTGTGGTTGAAGAGATAGAAATCATAAAATCGAAGGGTGAAACCGTTGAGATACAAAATACCAATCTTTGGAAGCGTCCTGGGGCTGAATCACCGTTTCGGGATGTCCGAAAAATTGTGATCAGCGCACCGTCTGAGTCCATTCGTATCATTGATTTTGAAATCGAGTGCACCGCTTTGATGGACGTGACAATCCAACGCACCAACCATTCACTTTTCTCTGCACGCATGGTGGCGGAATTGTCAGTCAAACAAGGAGGAACCTTAATCAATGCGCATGGGGATAAAGGTGAGGAAGCAACGCTAGGCAAAAAAGCGCCCTGGTGTGATTACTTCGGTACCCGTGATGGAATTACCGAAGGGCTTGCAATATTTGATCATCCCCAAAATCAATGGTATCCCAGCCGCTGGTTTACCCGAGATTACGGTTTCTTTTCCCCGACAGAGATGAATTGGCTGGAAGAGGGATCCATTGAAATTGCAGAAGGAGAAAAGCCGTTTCTTGAATACCGCGTGATTGTTCATGAAGGAAGTGCTCAAGACGCCAAGATCGGAGAGCTCTTTCAACAATGGATTGATAACTAAACGTTAATCATCGAATTATCCGTTTAGCGCATACAAAACGTTCTCTCAATTCATTGTTAGCCTTTAGTGAAGATCGGCAAACACCATCCGACTGGCTGGCGTGGATGAATTCTTCATTGGAAAGGGCCATGCCAACATGGGTGATCCCGCCATATTCACCGGAGAAAAATAACAAATCGCCGGTAGTGATGGCCCCTGTGCACCAGGGCAAACCGATGATTTTGCCACACAGAAACTGCTGATCAGTGTCGCGGGGCAGGTAAACGCCTATACATTGATACGCATAACGTATCAAGCCAGAGCAGTCGATGCCTCTTGAAGTCATACCTCCCCAATGATAAGGGACTTTCAGTTTGGTTAACGCCACTTCGCGCAAAGCACGACGTTGTTGACTGTTATTCGAAGATACACGAATATACATGCCTGATATCGGGATAAAATGCGATCCGGTGGGTAGGCATACTTCGTTGGTGGGTGTCAACATAAGTTCAGCTCCACCGGGGATAGTGATACCTTGCAGCTCAAACGGAGTGATGAATTGGGCATGATCGTGTTTCATCCAATCCAACCATTCATCTTCCGTCATTAATTTAAAATCGTGGTTATGTGTCCAACCGGCGTATCCCGATGAGGAATAAACAAGGCTCATGGATTCATCACGCAGCAACAAATAAAGGGGGTCACCCAAAAGGGCTGAATCAACTTGTTCACGCAAGGCCTTGTCAGAAAAAAGAGGGCATTCAATCGTCGTGACCATTCCAAATGGATAATCCGGACAAGATGGATCAGGGAATGCTATTACGTCAGATACAAGACATTCATGACCCAACTGATTGAATATATAGTTCAGGCCATACAATGAGTGTGAAGATGAGACATACCCGCTAAGTTGTATTGGTTCAATTGATTCGACAGTAATATCCCACACCTGCATACGAACATCTGGATGGATATGAAAACCGGTATGATCGCATATTTGCTGGGCGTCTTGAATGCTTTCCACGGTTGTGAGAGGAAGATTACGAAGGATTGTTTCAATAGTTCGCTGAGGAGCAAGATGGGCCACGGTTTCAATCTCCTTGTTTATAAAATCAACATGGCATCGCCATATGAATAAAAGCGAAATCGGTGCTGAATGGCATACTCATAAGTTTTTTTTCGGAGATCATTTCCCATAAATGCAGAAACCAACAAAAGCAAAGTTGTACGAGGTAGGTGAAAATTAGTGATCAATCCATTAATAATCTTGAATTCAAAGCCGGGAGTGATGAATAGATTGGAGTTTCTTGTTCCGGGTTCTGGTTTCCCTTTGCTTTTTGCAGCGCTTTCCAGCACTCTTACCACGGTTGTACCAACCGCAATAACCCGCTTCCCCCTTGCCAGTGCAGATTCGATCAATTCAGCAGTTGATGGTGGTAAATGGTATGATTCACTGTGGATTACATGTTCTTCTATTCGCTCGCTGCGTAAGGGAAGAAAAGTATCCAATCCAACTTGGAGGGTGACATAACCTATGTTTATCCCACGTTGCCGAAGGGTTTGCAGCAACGATTCACTAAAGTGCAAGCCGGCGGTGGGGGCAGCGGCTGATTCAAAAGATTGGTTGGGTTTGGCAAAGATGGTTTGATAACGTTCCTTATCCAATTCGGCATATTCGCCATCCTCACGATGAATATAAGGAGGCAGGGGGATTTGACCACATTGGGCAAGTACTTTATCCCAATCACCCTGCCATGAGAATTCAACCAAAAATTTCCCCTCTTGAAGAACATCGGCCACTGTACAATAAAGCTGATCTGAAAAAACAACATGGGTACCCTTTTTAAGGCGGGAGGCGCGATAGGCAATGACTTCCCATAGCGCGTTTGAACGCCTGTTTAACAGCAACATTTCAATATCCGCGCCACCCGGCTGTTTTTTACCGAGTAAGCGGGCGGGAAACACATGGGTGTCATTCAGCACCAGCACATCGCCTTGGTTGAGTAAATCAGATAATTGGTGAAAAAGCCCTTCCTCAAGCGAACCTGCGTTACGGTGGACAATCAGCAGGCGGGAATGATCACGCCGTTCAGCAGGAGTTTGGGCGATCAGTTCCTGGGGCAGTTCATAATCAAATTCCTTAATATCCATCTATCATTTACCCCCACCGAACAGGTTAAATAGCAACGTCAGGATTAATGAAATGATGATGCATGTTACAATGGGGAAATAGAATTGAACATTTTTCCCTTTATAATGAATATCACCCGGGAGTTTGCCCAAAAAGGGGATATGTGGCGCCAGGTACATAATCAAACCGATTATAACAAATAGGCCGCCAATCAACAGAAAAAATTTTCCTATTTCTGGCATCATTGTCCTATCACCCAGTTTATATTATAAAATTGCAAACGAGTCATACTATGTTATAGAGAATTATACTCATAATGGTATGAAATCAACAGATATTTTTAAGATATTATAAATTTCGTATATTTATTGTCAATGGTGAGGTCGTGTAGTGGTATTGGAATTATGCTTTCAAAATAATGGTGAGGTTGGATTTCGACCTGTCGAAATTCATGAACCAGGACCAGAAGAGGTTAAAATTAAAACCCGTATGACTGCGTTACGTCATGGGGAGGATTATCAATTGCTTAAAAAAGCAAAGGAAAGCGGCTCTTCATTAGCGACACCTCTTGTACCGCAAACATGGGGAATTGGAGAAGTGGTAAAAATAGGAGAGAAGGTTAACCGGTATTCTATTGGAGACCGAATTCATGGTCCTATGCCCCATCGCTCGTTTCATATCTTTCATCAGGAACGTGCATATCCCTTGGATTGGATACGTGAAGAGTTTTCCGTTTTTATCGAGGGAGGTGCCGCCGCATTGCGTTGTATACATTTATCAGGCATGAAATATGGGGATCGTGTAGTCATTTTGGGAGTGGGAGCGATTGGTTTAATGGCGTTGCAATATGCATTGGCCAGTGGAGCAGGTGAGGTCATTGCCGCTGATCCAATCGAAACCCGGCTGAAGGTGGCCCAACGTTTAGGTGCACACCGCATCATTAATTCCAGCGAATTGAAATCTATCAATTTCAATGACTTATATGCCGAAGTGGTAGTGGAATTATCCGGTTCAGAGAGCGGATTGAAAATGGGGACAGAGATAGTTAAACCTGAGGGGACGGTTGTCGCTGGGGGAGGTTATTATTCGCAAGCCTTGATTGATGAAATTCAACAAAAGGCACTATCACGTTCAATCAAGACTCAATTGGTGATGGACCATAAACCAGACCAGCGGCTTGAAAAGTTGGTTTTCAAGAGTATTGCCGCCAAAACAGTGATTGTGTGGCCAATCATAACTCATATTCTTCCCTATAAAGAAGCGGCGGTCGCCTACCAGCAAATAGTAGACGATCCCGCCACCTTTATCAAAATATTGCTTTATTATGATTGAATTATTAAGTCGTACGGGCTGAACCTTCGGCTTTGTTAAGTTGGATTTCTTCCCGGACATGATCAAATTTGATCACATCCCTTTCCCGTAAAGCATATACCCCCATCTGCAAGGGTATTTGCACGTGGTAGGCCAGTTCCATGTCGCTCCAAGGTTTTTCACGGCTTTGGCAGCCAGATAAGAAATTACGCCAGAACCCTACCAACGATTCTTTGCGTTGAATGGGATCAACTTTTTTAGGGCGATCCACGCCTGGTTGAGGAGTAACAACAATATTCTCATTTTCGAAAGTAATGGTTCCCTCAAAGCCACGAATCACGGTTGGAATACCGGTATCATTTCCTAATGTACAGGTCAGAACCACTGAAATACCCTCGGGATAATCGATGGTCATGTTAAAAGTATCGGGCACTTCTCGTGCGTGATTGTAACGAAACTTTCCACCTGATGCAGAAACATAGTCGGGAAAAGTGACGCCCAGCATTTTCACTACCGGGGTTAAAGTATGGTTGAACAGATCGGTAGAGGGTCCACCAGCATAATCCCAATAGAGCCGCCATTGGAAAAACCGGCTGACACTAAAGGGGCGCTCAGGGGCATCACCAAGGAATTTTTCCCACAGCAGTTCATCACCGGGTTTGGCCTCTGGATCAGGAATCGACATCCGTTCGCCCCAATCGCCAATGCGGAAATATCCCGCCTGAGCGTGAATTGGTTCACCAATCGCTCCGCTTTGGATGAGTTGTGCGACCTGGGTCCAGGCACTGTTGCTCATGCCTTGAGTACCAACCTGGACAATACGTTCAGTACGTTTCACCTCGCGGTCAAGTTGGCGGGTGAGAGCCAGCTGGTTCCAATGGGTGATCGGTTTTTCGCAATATGCATCTTTGCCCGCTCGAATAGCATCGAGCAATTGGTAACCGTGCCAGTGGTCGGGTGAGGCGATCACCACAACATCGACATTTGGATCTTCAAGCAGTTCTTCATGATGCATGTAAGGTTTGGCGTTGGTTCGTTCCACCGCCTGATCCAATCGGGGTTTGTAAACATCACATACGGCGGTGATTTCAACCGCATCTCCTGAATCTTTTATTTGTTGCAGAGTTTTAATATGGGCGTTGGACCTCCCCCCGCAGCCGATAACCCCCACACCGATGGTGTCGTTTGCGGCATGAATTGAACGGGTTGATATTCCGGCGGCCATTGCGCCGAGTCCCCCAATGAAATGGCGTCGATTGACAGAGTTGGATTGGTCTGATTTGTTCATTGTGTTTACCATCCTTTGCAAGCATCATCTTAATGTGTATATGTTTTAATGACTATAAAACAGAGAAGGCGGGTTCGTCAATGTTCTGTGGGTAGAGTAATGCGGATTGTATATCTATACTTGCACCTAACAGATTTTAGAGAGTAGGAGAATTTAAATGGCATCCATCAAACGCATCAATGCAATATTCATTTATGTGTCCGACATGTCTGTTGTGAAGCTGTTTTATCAGGAGACCTTGGGATTGGGAAAACCCATTGTGGAAACCGATCTATGGGTTGAATTTGGCTTGCAGGGTTCCCATTTGGCTTTGCATCAAAGTGATCCACGTATTCGCAATGAGTTGGAACCATCGAAAAATACCATCAAGTTTTGCCTGGAAGTGGATGACATAAAATCCTTTTGCCAGGATTTAAAGGCTAAAAATGTGGATATCGTTTTTGAACCGCGTAAAGATTTTGGTTCATTATTGGCTGAGATTAAAGATCC
Organism: uncultured bacterium; assembly: GCA_964517495.1. Classification (GTDB taxonomy): domain Bacteria; phylum Hinthialibacterota; class Hinthialibacteria; order Hinthialibacterales; family Hinthialibacteraceae; genus CAZFER01. The sequence goes on from CAZFER010000024.1 coordinate 29,652, forward strand.
GGAAGGGAACTTGATACGATTAATTCAGTTTGTATAAATCCAAACATTTATTCTAAAGATATGAAAATATGCCAAAAGGTTGAAGCGCAAATAAACGGCCTGTCTTTAATCGAATGTCGTCATGTCTAGATTTGTCGATCAATTACGTCAAGTAGTCAAAAACCACCCTGGATTTTGTAATGGCTTTCTTTTAGTTTGTTCCATTCTTTTAACATTATTCGTTTTGGAATTGGCGCTTCGGTTTTCTCTTCATTATTTGAAACCTGATAGTGCCAAAAAACTTCAACGCTATATGAACCTGGCTCGAAAAGATCAGGGTTTGTATAGATTCAAACCTCATCCCTATCTTTCTTATGTTCGTGGCGACACGGTGTACAAAGAAGGTGGAATTCGCATCGGGGAAGCATTTTATCCTTTTGAAAAACCGGCTGATGTGATACGAATCGCCTGTTTGGGCGGATCGACGACGATGAACAAATATCCGCTGTTTATGAAAGAAGACCTGTTGCGCTATGACGATGCTCATTCATATGAGGTAATGGATTTCGGCTGCGATGGGTGGACGTCGACTGAATCTGTGATTAATTACGTGATTCGTGTTGCGGATTTTAAACCGGATTTCCTGCTTGTGCATCATGGTGTCAACGATCAGCCGCCGCGTGTATGGCCTGACTTTCAACCTGATTATGCCCACTTTCGCAAGCCGTGGGGAAATCAAGCACCACAATGGCTCAGGTCGCTTTCCAAATACAGTGTTATGGCAGCATTTTTCATGGATCGAATGGGGTATTTCAACTTTGACCTGCAAAATCATGTGATCCGGCGACAACCTCAGGATTCCATTAAAAAAGTGCCACCTCCAGGAACATTGGAACCATTCAAACGAAACTTACGCAATCTGTTTACCTTAACCAAAGCGACCGATACTCAACTCATCTTTGCACCCATGGCCTATGTGGGAAAATATGAAAGCACACGCTTTTTAAAACAGGTTGAGGCGCAAAACCAGTGTATAAGAGGCATAGCTAAAGAGTACCATGTTCCCCTGGCGGAAACACACAAATGGTTGAAAGATCATGAAGAATGGTTTGAGGATTCGGTACACCTCGCACCACAAGGCGATCGGTTGAAATCCAATGTTTTTGCTAAAGTGATATGGCAATTAAAGCAAGATAACTATGACTATAAATTGAAAGGTCAGATTCAACGGCATATTGAAATCCAATGGGATTGCCAGGAGACGGATGTTTATGACTTTCATATCTGGGTAAGTGCAAACAACCAAAAGCCGGTATTTTTAGGCAGCACAAAAAGTGGTGAGCAACACATATTACAGTGGAACAAGAAGAACGATGCCGTCCATCCTCAATTTCAAAATGGGCCGATGTTTGGTTATGATTATACATTTCATGTTTATGGATTACGCACAGCTGAACCATCACGAATAAGAATTCCCGAAGCAAATATTGAAGTGATTGAGAAATAGATGGTTTTATATGCAATCCCAAACCTATGAAATTAATTTTCGACATGAAGAAACCCACTGGTGGTTTTTAGCCCGGCGAGAGATTATTTTGATGCTGATACGCCGTATGATCGAACAGCAGGTTTTGCCACAGCCTCCCATGCAAATTCTTGATTACGGCTGTGGCACAGGATCGTTAACGCGTTCACTAAATCAATTCGGTGATGTTTGTGGCGTTGATGAAAGTGAGGAGGCCATTCAGTTTTGCCATCAACGGGGGATGGACAATGTTAAACGCATTCATTCAGTAAACGAATTGCCTGCTGACACATATGACTTGATCGGCAGTTTTGATGTGCTTGAACATATTGATGATGACCTGCACATTTTGGGTGAATTCAAACGAATGCTTAAACCTGGTGGGATATTGTTTATAACGGTTCCTGCCTTCCATATCCTCTGGGGTGGAGAGGATGTGGTCTCTCAGCATAAACGCCGTTATCGCCGCAAGGATTTAGTGACAAAACAACGGCAATGTGGGTTTGAAATCATCAAAGCATCTTATTTTAATACGATTCTTTTTCCCCTTATATTAACTGTACGTCTATTTAATCGAGGATTTCGACCCAAGAGTATCAGCCAATCGGACGTCCACCAGGTTTCGCCTCTGTTAAACACTTTGCTTTGCCGCCTATTTGCCTTTGAACGATTAGTCCTGAAAGACGTTACTTTTCCCATAGGAGCATCGCTATTAACAATAGCCAAAAAACCACCTATGGAGAAACCGTAAAATGGAAATCATCATTCCACTGTTTATTTGTTTGGGAATATTCTTGAGCATTTGGAGTTTTGTACGAGGGCGTGATATTCTCGAACACTGGGCTATGGAAAATGACTACCAGATTTTATCCTCCCACTTTTGTTGGTTATGGCGCGGTCCTTTTTTTTGGAGATCGTCAAATGGGCAGATGGTTTATTATGTGGTTGTTCAAACACCCAATGGCTATACCCGGCAAGGGTGGGTTCGATGTGGCAGTTTCTTTTGGGGAATATGGAAAGATAGAGCGGAAGTTATATGGGATGAGAAGGTGTAAAATTGTCTCTCTGAGAAAATAATCCGTGCAGCACATTGTTGAGGAGATGTCTCAAACGTGCTGCACGGGATGAAAACGAATTCTTATATTTATTTAGTGCAACATCCAATTGCGGATGTTGGTTGATTGCGATAAGTGGATCGCTTTCACGCTGTCTGCTGATAATGAGAGCTGGCCGTCATTGATACGGGATAAACTGCCATCAAACAAAATTACGGGCGTTGCCTGATTCGATAGTTTGTGGAATGGTATGGCTATTAATTCCACTGATTCTCCCTGAAGTGGGATACTCAATGCTCCCGAGAGTACCAGCTGGCCCTCTCTTGCGTTACTAACCAATATACTTTGTGGATCATTCACCAACCATTGGATGCCGTCCTCAGCAATCTCAAGTGCTTGTGGATCATAACTCAGTGCGAGTTTTAGCGCAGCTATACTTTGTGCCTTATCAACCGAGACGACAACCGTGTAAGAAGAAGCCGTTTCGTTAACTGAAGCAGTTAATTTTCGAACAGAGGGATACGCATCGGATCGAGGACGTTGGGCCACTTTACCGCCACCTTGAGACATATCCGGACCCCAATGATCGAAATTCGTATCGGCCGGAAAAAGAGGAATCAACATGGCATAATGCCGCAAGACATGGAACGCATCCAAACCACCTATTACCTGATCCCAGTTCACATCGGCCGCCGGTGTGAATATGGGATCCCCTTCCGTCGGAGCAGGAAAATACTCTGTATAATATGAATAACCATATTCTGGATACTCATTTGGCGGGTACTTGGGAAAACTATTAATAAGTCCAACATCATATCGTAGAATTTGAAACGCATCGACTGCACCAATCTTCACGTTATTATCTAGATCACCCCACAAATAGGGAGTAAAGGAAATAATATTAAACGTTTTTGTAGCCGAAGCATTGACACCACCGTACATTACTCCGCCATCGTCGTAGATGGCAGCGGATGCATTTATCACGCCATGCGCATTGGGGGCGGGAGTTACGGTCAGGTTCCCCGCAGGAGTATCAATCGCCGGTTGAACGCTAAACAAGGCCGGTTGATCATTGTCCGTCATAAATGTCAACTGTTGGTCTGCTTCATTCAATGGGCCAGTCTCAAGCCCAGTCGCCCAGCCTTGAACCTCTTGTTGGGAGCCATCGAGGTTGAGGAAGGCGACTGTCGCACCGGAGATAAAATCTGGCGCATCATTGACCGGTGTGACCGAAATAATAAAGTTGTATGGCACAGAAGTATTGTTTCCTCCGTTTGCTGTCCCGCCATCATCGTATAAGGTCGCGGTTATCGATGCTGTTCCATTGGCATCAAGAGCTGATTTATAATCCAGTGTTCCCGTTGGACTGATGGTTGGTAAAACCTCAAAAAGGGAAGGATTATCCGTTTCCACCACAAATGACACGTCCTGATCCATTTCATAATTAGGTCCTGGCAAAATGTTCGTCGCCCAGTTCGATATGACCTGTTGTCCGGCATCTTCAGGAAGTGCCTGATCTGGACCGCCATCGAAGGCCGGCATGTTATTCGGCCCGAAAACATCGCCTGACCAATCCAGCATATCAACAATAATACCTCCATCATTCACTGTTGTCAGAATTTGATCGAATGCCATTTCGATGGTGGTTCCATCCGCAATGGCGATATTATCACCAATCCGCATTCTGAATTTCAGAAGCGTACCCGCTCCCGATGCAAGTGGATCATTTTGACTTGCCGCTGTACAAATCAGCTGGCCAGTGGCCGAGGCATCATTTACAATTGGCCCAAGCCATCCCGCGCAGGAGGTATCGGAAAACGTGGCCGATCCGGGAACATACCTAATTTGATTTGGATCATAATTTAATGCAAGCCGGTAACCAAGCATATCCGATGCATCGGTAATTTCGGCTGTGAGCTCGATTTCCTCCCCACGGTATACGGTGGGTGAAATTGGAGTTAAATATAAATTTGGATCCTCACCCTCATTCACAATGATTTTTATTATAGATGTACCACTATTGAATTCGCTGTCACTCACTTGATACACGAATGAGTCTGTCCCGCTAAAATTCGATTCAGGGGTGTACGTAAGATTTGGGGCATCCCCGGAAAGAGTACCATTTTCAGGAGGCGTGATAATGGAATAGGTTAAATCATCATTTTCAATATCGCTAGCAAATAATGTCACGTTGGTTGGAATTTCCTCATCCGTAATATAAATCCCCGGGAGATGTTTGGGGGCGATATCATGTACTCCTGAGCCGGTCACGATAGGATTGCCAATAACACTTCTTGAATCGAGATCGATTACTGAAACAAAATTCTGATAATTTCCAGGAAATCCATGATTGGCGACATATAACACTTGATTGGAGAGAGATAAGGAAAGATATGGAGGACCATTCAATCCAACTCCCGTTATCGTGTCGATTTCCGTATTGGTGCTTATGTCAAGAATACTAACACTATTATCATTATAATTAGTTACATAGGCTCTTGTTCCGTCTGAGTTTATGGTTATCCCTAGTGGGCCATCTCCTACATGTATGGGTGAACCGATCACAGAATTGTTACTTGTATCGATGACGTAAACATCGTCTGAATCTTCATTTGTCACATAAAGCCGTGATCCATCTGGTGTAATGGCAAGGTGGGTTGGAGTGGAACCAACTGAAATAGTCTCAACAACTTGCAACAAATCAGTATCGATCACAGAAACGGAATTAAAAAATGGATTGACCGCATAAACTCTAGTGCCGGCGGGGTTTATGGCTACTGCTTGTGTAAACGCCCCTAAACCGATCGTGATTTTTGTCACAAAAGTATTCGTTTTCGTGTCGATAACCGCAACTCCTGCAGGAGAATAATTACCTTGCAATGCCACGTATAAGCGGGATTCATCCGGGCTTAAAACAATTTTGCGGGTAATATCACCAGTAGGGATATCAATAATTTTTGTATTGGTACTCGTATCGATTACAGAAACATTCTGTGAACCGTCATTCCCAACATATACGAGTGTGCCTGCTTGATTTACCACCACACTATTCGGATATACCCCTGCAGCCATGGAGGTTACTGAATCGTCTGCGATATTGATACCCGACACATTATTTGCAAAGGTGTTTGCAGTATACACAATTGGATTGGGAACCACCGGCGCGTCATTGACTTGATTAACCGCAATTGTCACCGTCGCCGTATTTCCATCCCCGCTTCCATCATTCGCAGTATATTCAATAGTATCATTTCCAGAAAAATTCCAGTCGGGTGTATACGTCAGCGCTCCTGTCGTTGTGTTGAAATTGGCAATACGACCATTGCTTGGTCCGCTGACGATACTGTAGGTCACCGGATTCGCTTCGGGATCGGTTGCGTCCAGTTGGATAGGATTGTCGGTTGAGTCTTCTTGAAATGAATACGACAATTCTTCGGCAATCGGGGGTAAATCTTGTAGGGGTTGGTATTCATTGACGAATGCGAAAGACAGAACATCATGCTCACCCCAAGCCGCTCCCGTTTGCGCATAAAAACTGAATTGCACGCTGGTACTTTCCAGGATAGCCGGTATATCCAATGTATGACTTAACAAAGCGCTGGCTGGACGACTGGAAGTGGTTGACCATCGCACTTCCAATACATCGGTGCTCCCTTCGTAGTCCACCCATACATATTTGATATTGCCGTCGTTAAATAAGGTTGGTTCATCCATCAATGCCACGGTATTATTAGAATCGCCATCAATATTAATCCCCACATGGTTTCCGCTATCTTCATCAATCGCTCCATGGTTATACGTATCAAATTCAACATTGACACTCCCTTGAGTGGTTTGCACATTAAAGTACAAGGCATCTCCCCCCTGATCTTCCCATTCTTCAGGCACCGGTCCTCCAATTTGAAAGGTAAAGAAAGCACTGAACGAGGCATTACTAGTCAGGTCTAATGTGCTCGTAAGAAATGCGCCACCCCCTTCACCTGTTGTGCCGGTTAAGCGAAGGAAGGTTTGAGAGTTTGTGGGTGTGGTATTGTATGTTACCGCAGAACCATTTAGAGTGAAATCACTCAGATCGGAAAAATTCGGATAGGTCTTTACGATACGGTCCGCATTAGCGGTGGTTGCGTTAGCTCCCAGGAATATTATAAATATGGAAAAGAAAAATAAAACGCAAACATTTGTATTGATTGGTTTACACATGGCGGCTTCCTTTTAAAAATTAACAAGTAATTTCAGGTTAAATTTTTATTAAATATAAAATACATAAAACAAGTCATCTTGAGATCGTTCTTCCCCTCTTAATCTTCAATTTCAAGATCAAGACACCATTTACTGCAACTAATATTTACCTTAACAAACATGGGATCTCATTTAGTTACAATATCAAATTAATATTTAACATATTATTGGAAATAAAAACTATAGAGGAATTTACCCATTTTTTCTGGGTAAATTTACGTAGGGAAATTTGCCTATTTCCATTACGCTGCGGGGTATTCGATTTTCTTCCAGACTTCCAGCTGGTCATTGCTGCGGTGAGAAAGCAGGAAGGGGGTGACGGTGGCAGCTTGCTCACCGTACATGTTTCGGTATTTATTTAGGCAAAAGGCTGGGACTTCAACTTCAATACATTGGTAGGGTGGTACTTCAACCTGCACATCCTTGGCCAGAGCGGCATTTTGCAGACGATTGGAGGGATCCATAATCTCAAAACAACGGCCTTTTTCCAACATCACAACCTGAGGATAGGGGGTAGGATTTTCCAACTCCACATGGACGGTGAGAATGGGATCGACATGGGCTTGAAATGGCATTATGAATCTCCATCCTTTGATTGATTATTGGCTAAATTTTGTTGTGGCCAAATCATGCGGTTGGGTTTACGCCGGGTGGGGTAAGCTGCGGCTTTGTAATTTCCCTTAATGGTGGCGTTTTTTAGAATTACCCGGCCGGTGCTGATCGCTTCGGGCAGGCTGCCTTCTTTCACCGACGGAGTAAAATGGAGTGACCGCGCGTTGTGGATATCAAAATTGGGATCACCCGGTTTCCAGCCTTGAACCAAATTGGCATCCATATTACACGAGACCAAAAGCGCCCGTCCGCCAATTTGCCGCGCTCCTCCGCTATCGCCACCGGCGGGAACATCCTGATAGGCATGTAGACTGACATCTTCGGGTTTATCGGTTTTTTGCAGATGGATGGATGACTTATCCGGCTTGGAAAATTTGCGTTCCCGCGGCGAGGGAAGATTAACCAGATTATCCAACTGCATTCGCTCAGATTGCATATTAGGTGGGAGATTCGCAAGCGAAGGCAATTCTTCCATTGGGTTTCGGCGTTTGGCCGATAAGACACGTTCCCTTTTCTTCCGGGTTTTCTCCCACCATATCTTTTCAGGTTCCCGGATCACCATCGCCAGGCTTTGGTTGAGAAAGGGAATAATCGTCCCCGCATTAAATTTTGTTTGAAGCGTTCGGCTATTTTTCCATATGTCTTCACGAATTAAAAAAAGAGGCCCGCCCAATTGATAAACCCACTCATCAACAAGTTCAGGATTGATAGTGTTGGTTTGATTATCGATAAGAACATAAAAAAGAAATGGCAAATGTCCGATTTCCCTCACCGCGGTTTGGGTCCATGATTGAAGAAGCATTAATGTTTCTTCTTCGTTGGACGGTTGCCCGTTGGCCACGATTTGAGCGAAACGGTCTTCAGGAGTTTTAATCACATTTAGGTTGGTTTGAGCATGGGGATTGAGCGCCTGCGCGATTCGGTTGACATGCCTTTGCACCCACGGTTCGGGATCATGGAGGTGGAGCACATTCGTTAGGATTTCCCTGTCGAATCGCGTGGTTAGCAAGACACTCAGATGATAATTCATATTCCCCCCAAGGGTTAGGGTCAATGTCATCAAGTTAAGACTATATTGAATCGTTGAATTGGGAGGGCAAATCTCCTGATGAGCCGGTTTACATGAAAACGGCGCGACGGGAGCCTCGCCCTCCCTTTTCAGTTAATGACATTGTGGCAAGGGTTGTTGAAAAATATAACCCCCAATTTCCGAGTAAAGAAATATTACACGTAGACATTTTCTCAATAATAGCGAGCGATGTCAACCGAATAAACGATTCTTTCTTCGTATTTTAACCCAGAGACAAATTTCTCTTATTCTACCCGGATTAACATTAGGGTAAAATCATCCATTCGGTCTGAGCCAGCTCGGAATATTTCGGTATCCTGATAGATCGTTTGGGTGATCACTTCTGGGGAAGTGCGCACATTGCGTTCGAAGATTTCAATCAATCGTTGAGCTCCATAAAATTCTCGTTCGGGATTCAACACATCTGTCACTCCATCAGTGTATAACAATAACTGATCGCCTCGGGACAAGGTAGCCGTAAATTCTCTATAGCCACCTGTGTTGAAGGTTCGAAGTGGAAAGCCAGGATCGGTCTTCATAAATGCAACCCGATTTTCTTTGGCATCATACATTAGTATGGGATGATGACCTGCGGAAGCATATGTTAATTCCAATGTGGTTAAATCCAAAACCGCGTAAAACATTGTGACAAAGTGATCCGATGATAGATGATCATTGAGTTTGTCATTAAAAACATTCAAAGCCTTCTGTGGGCTTAGAATATTGGCGGAGAACTCTTTCACCGCCATTTGGGTTAGTGCCATCACCACCGCTGCTGAAACGCCATGTCCGGCGATATCCGCCATCACAATTCCCCAATGATTATCATCAATGGGTAAAATATCATAGTAATCTCCCCCTGCCTGCATTGAGGGCTGGTAATGGGCGGCGATACGAATATTGGGATGTGAGGGAAACTTTCGGGGCAAAAAGGAACGCTGAATCTGTCCGACGATGCTAATTTCCTTTTCAATAATGCGGTGGGCGCGGGCGAGCCGGTCATGCGCCTCACGTAAATTATCCTGCAAACCTTGAATACGCAGTAAACCTCGGATACGGGCTAATAATTCCTGCTCTTTTACTGGTCGAAGAATAAAATCATCAACACCATCCTCGGTCCCCACAGGAAAGTTTTCGAGATGATCCACATCACTTAATGCTATTACTGGAATATAATTGCCGCTCGTTAAGGTGTAGGATTTTATCTCATGGCATACTTTCGATACATCCCATTGTTGGGACACCAAATCCAACAATACCAAGTCTGCTTTAAAATGCTTGATGGTATTATTGGTTGTACCAACATTCAAATCCAACACCACTTCATACTCAGAATCATGTAGCAATTGCTGAATCTGATTGGAAGTATCGTGGGTATCTGCAATAATTAAAATTTTTCTTCGAGTCTTTTCATTTTCAATCACTTTCTCAGATTCCTTTTTTCTTGGGTTCCAAACTAATGCAATACAGTTAAATAAAAAATAAGAAACAATAACCCATCAACCCGAATAAACAAAAAGAATCGATTGAGTCTCTCTCTATTTCACCTCTTGGTTATTAAGCTATCTATCTATATATGAAAATTGTACCCGAACTCAACAAGAAGTGTATCGTCCAGATACAATTTTTCAAAAAAATTACACATTTTATTAAATCTTAATTTTTAATCCGAAGGCAAACCAATTAAAATCTCTCGATTTTCCGCTTGGTCCACTAAACGGCAAAACTCAACAAATCCTTTATAATTCTCAGATTGTATGGTTTGTGGAGGGATAAGAAACGAGCGCCGAACCACAATCGACGAGCCGTCCCAGCCGTAAAACAATGAGTAGTAACCATATTCATTTAAAAGGAGGGTATTTTCTGGTAATTGAATTAATGCATCTTTTTCCAGAAAGCTGGATACATCATACCGCAGTACCAATGGATCCCTCACCGGGCTGTGCTTGAATTCAATAGGAAAAGCACGGGTTGGTTCACTTACCAGGGAGGAGGCTTCAGCAGGTGCTAAAACGGGATTGATTTTGTATATTTGCTTGTTCTGAAAGGCTTCATCAAGGGATTTATTCTGATCCAAACTTGCTTGAACAATCTTAACCACATCCGGCATGTTACCAGAAAAGACCAAACGCAATGGGCGGGATAAGTTTTCTTCATCCTTCATGGAATATTCCTGGATTTGTATGCCGGCCAAGTCGCGTGAGATTTGAGCATCAGCCAACCGTTTACGCACTTCGGGATTGGCCAACAATTCACGAACCTGCTGGTCATATAGGACATCATAGGTAAATGTTCCTTCCACGGCAGCAGTGCCATCCAGATTGAGCGCAAGTCGAACCTCTCGCTGAAGAAGTCCACTCTCCCATAAATCTTTTTCAAGCGGTTCAAAATATGGAACGGGCCCGTCAAACACAAATCCCACAAACTTTTTAACCGCCGGGTCAAGTCGGTTGATAGGAGCAAATCGGCTGGCGAAATCGGTGAAGAATGGTTGGTCAAGCCCTGGTTGAGTGGGAATCTTTAACAATAAATGGCCAGGGAAAGTGGGATAAGGCATAGGGCGGAAACCATCGTTTTCATCATTTTCCAGTGCTAAGACCAGCTGAGTGTTTATTTCCCCTTTTTTTAACAATTGATTGGCTAGTCGGATTTTTTGATAGCGTCCACCTGCTTTTAAAGCGACGGAATCCGCTGTGGTTTGCCCACCACCGGATTCTTCAATATTTTCCCGTATCCAATTATATACCTGTTGAACGTAATCCGATTTGGATTCTGAGGCATCCTGTAACTCTTTGGCTAGTGCATCTAATTCTTGAGATTTTTCTTCATAACCCGTCAATGAACTTCGTTGACGTTCTGCAAAGATCAGCCAATCCGGGCAGGTGGTCCATTGTAAAGATGGAACCCGCTCGGAGAGAGGTGGGGAGAAGCGTTCCGGTTTCAAACCATCCTGCATCCTATTTTCCCAATCATAAACAATTCGTTCTCCGTCACGGGTAATGTCAACAGGGAAGTCTTCTGGATTGCTATCCAAATTAAGAGGGATGTTTTCCGGACGCACAATGGTCAATTTGGAAAGCAGCATAGGATCATCATCTGAACCGAAGAAATAGCCGCCGGAAGTGTAATTAACTCCCGGATCATTACGCCCAGTGCGTTCCAAATAGGCATATTCAACAATGGCTCCCTCTTCCAAACCGTACATGGAAAGGGATTGCTCCCCACCCAAATCCTGAACATGAGAGACCGCCCATTCTGTTTCATCCGGTGTAATTGTTCGAGCTTTGATCAATTCAATATTTGATCCTTGAGGGATAACCACTTCGGCCCATTTTTTCATACCTTCCTGATTCATGATTTTTATGGCCTGGTGAATGTATTGGTCATAAGTACCATCCTCGTGCAAGTTCAACACCATAATATCCAGAAGGTAAATGACCGATGCGCGTGAATCATTCCATTTATCCGCTTTGGTGATGTCGACATCCTCTAATTGCACATCGTATTTCATATAAGGAAAATCACGTTCTCCTTCCACATCCCTAAAAAAGCGAAAGGCTTTAGTGGCTGAAGGGAATCGTTCACGCATCTCTTTATACATCTCTTTGGTCTTTTCAGTATTTCCAGCCAGGTAAGCCAACGAGGCTAGCCGTTCCATCGGTTGAGAATGCTCCGGAAAGCGCTCATGCAATTTTGAATACCACTGTGCCGCTTGATCCAGTTCTCCAAGATTTTCTAACAAACTGCCGTATAGTAGAGCGTATTCTAACTTATGAGGATGAATATTCATCGCTCGCTTAAAGAGTTGTTTCAAGTCCACCTTTTCCATGACTTTGTGAGGATATTGAATACCCCGGTTCAATGCAGCCGTAAAAGCGGGATATTCATTTAAGGCTTGAACGATATATTCCACCGCCTCCCTGACATTATTGTTGTTTTCATGGAATTCATATAAATGCCGATAGACTTCAAGCGAGGGTAAGAACTCTTCAATTGAGCGTTCATAATAAATTAGTGAATCCACCCGAAACTGTTTCCTGACATACAATCCCGCATAGGCATAATCAATCGTACCTTGATATCCCCGCTGACGGATACCGGGATGAGCTTCCAAATGGTCATTGATCAGTTCCAGTGCCTGATCGGTTTGATCACGATCCATATAATAGGTTAATAAACCTATGAGCGATCCCCTTGAATTGGGATACAATTCCAGCGCTTTCTTTAATGCCGTTTCCGCTTCTCGATGGAAACGGGCTTTTGAGCCAGACCGGCTATTGGCCTGACGTAAATTGAGCTCACCCTGCAATTCATACAACAAGGCATAATCTGGTTCCAGTTCAATTGCCTGGTGAACTTCCGCTTTTGCGGCGTCATATTCACGCCGATCCATATGCCAGACCGCATATAAAATGTGGTTAATCACTTTTTCAGATTGGCTGGTGCTTTCAATCTTTTCATTAAAGGGTAAGTAGGATGCAATCCCACGATATTCACGCTGCATCGGTTGATAGGCTTCAAACGGTGCGAGAGGTATATTCAATAAATCGTTCTTGTCGAAAGGAACGCTTTTAATATTCAGAGGTTCATCATTTAACGTTTGCAAAGTGGTTCGAATCCATGGTGAACCACCCTGCCGTGATTTAATTACGAGTAAATTACGCCCTTTTTTAAGTGTCACGGTAAGGGAAACAGATTTAGAGGTATCCAAATTCTTACCGGCCTTTTCAAGGATGGGTATCCCATTCAACCAAACTCGAAAATCGGTGGGAGAATAAACAGTCAACAAGGCTTCCCTTTTGGCTTTGGCTTCAATGGTATTCAATGCATACGCCACACCGGTGTTAGGATAAACCAACGAATCCATCTCCAATAAACCAGTTTTATCCACCTCTTGGATAGGATGGATACGTACCTCTTTCTGCCAACCCTGGTAGACTTCATGCCATCCGGTTTCCGGACCGAATGAACGATCAAAATCCGTCGAACCATAGCGGCCAAAGGGGCCTACCACATTCCAATGATCGATCAAAATCCCTGCATTTCGTGAAATTTGTTCAATATCGGAATCGAAAACCATATTCATGGTTTCTGCCATTCGAAATGACATTTGCTGCCGGTTAGCCAAAGTTGAAGTATTTTTTAATCCCTTTTGCATAGCTGCCAACCGTTGTTTGGGAAACCAACCCTGCAAGCGTGGATAACTGCTAAACGCCAGATAGCAGGACAACAGAGGGTTGTTGGAATCATGGATGATTAAGTTGGATAACTGATCCGCCATGACAGGATAGTTACCCCTTGACCATTCGACGAGTAACAAGCCTAAGAGAGCGGAACGGTTGGAGTCTTCTTCCCAGGCATTGTTGAAGGCATCTTCAGCCTTATCGATTTCATTGGCAAAAAGAGCTTGCCATGCTCCATCCAAGTCTGTAGCTGCGTTTGGCGTGCTAACCAGCGTTATAAAAAGTGTTCCTATGAGTGTAATAAAAAATAAACGATTCTTCATCATTATTCTTCCATTTTTAACGTGATTTTTTCATCCTGATACAGATCGATTAAACGGCAGAATTCTCGAAAATCCTGATATCGTTCTTTCTTAACCCGTATGGGTTTAAACACAATCTCTTCCTTTATTTCAACCACCCCGTCATTTAACGTGCATGTCCGGGTGTAACTCCCAAAATCAGTTTTCAATTCATGGTCTTCAGGCAAATCAACTTGAGCATAACCTTCTGGCAGGGTTAGTTTTTGAATGTTGGTTCGTGTCCAGGGATAATGCAAAACCAAATCATATTCCCGTTTGGATAAATGGGCATACCGTTGAGATATCGATTCATCAAACACAGTGGAGGGAATTATCATGGTATTGCCCTGTTTGTTTCCCAATTCGGGTATCTTCATTTCATACGATAAACTTTCCGGAGTGTCATAATCATCCATGTCGGATAGTTTAATGTTTGAAGATTCCGACCCGGGATAGTTTCCAGTCAAAACCTGGTCGATTGATTCTTTGGCTTTGGCGGAATTTTCATAAGTGTTCCGAACCACAGGATTATAAAGTCCACGAAATTCAGCTGCCCGATAGCCTTCCGCATTTCCGTCAGCATCCAATGTAAGGACGGTGGTATAAACTCCTCCATTATCGTCTGCTGATGTATAGGGAATGCGCTTGAATTCGTAATCCCCTCCCGGTTTAACGATCAAGCTGTTGGCCCCTGTATCACCCGAGGGTAATTCTGACGCACCAAAAAAGGTGGCTGTCCCATCGATCCAGCGTTCTTCACCCTGCACCTCTGGCACATAATAAATGGCGTGATTAAAAATGCCTAAGGAAGGGAGATCGTAATCAATTTCACCCAAATGGGTTGTACGCAAGATAACAAAGTGGGCGTCCACTCCTAATTCTTCCAGCATGGCTATTGCCAATACGGCTTTATCCTTACAGTCCCCATATTGTGCATTGCAAATCTCATCCACTTTGTGGGGCTTATAGCCATGGATTCCAAATTCCAAACCAAGATAGCGTACGCCAGTGTTTACCCATGCGTTGACGGCTTTGACCTTATCCCACTTGCTGAGTTCATCTTCCGGCCCCATCCCGTGTTTACTTTTATATTCCTCGACCACCTTATCAACGCGCTCTTTTACCACTGGCCCGCTGATCAACTGATCTTTCATCAAATTCCAGTACCATTCGGTCATATCCGACCAGCTTTTAAAGGTGGATATTTTGATATAGGGAATGATTTCTGTTACAGAGGGCATTAACGGCTCGCGTGGGATGGTGGGCAATTCACGATGAATCCATTGATATACACGCTGATTCCCTAATTCGGCCAATTTAGGTTTTTGCATTAGCCTGTCAGGATCTGTCTTTACCGATTCAGGATAATTTGGTAGGGTATATTTCCAATAAAAATCTCGTGATTTAGGCGTAATCAGAACAAATTCGGAATGCACAGTCGGTTCAAGGTACATACTGCCCACATAATATATATGGCCAAAGTAATCGGCATAGATGTTTTCGACTGTCTTTTTCTTTTCATATTCCAATTCCAACACAGAACCTTTTTCCAAGGCGGGGAATTGTATGATGGCTACGTTATAGTCCTGATATAAACGATCCGCGGCATCCGAAGCGGATGAGGTACTGCGGTGCTGAGGGGCGGGAGCGTCAATATATGTACCATCCGGTTTCCAAACACGTGCTTTTATGATACGTACTTCTTCGCGCCCTTCCTCATAATACACTCCACGTACCCGCTGCATACGAACACCAGTATCAGTTAATATTTTGATGGCCTCTCGTACGGTTTCGCTGGCGTTACCGTTGGGATGCACCTTGATAATTTCTTGGTGCAGAAGGGTTACAAAATTGGCTTTGGATATATCCAGCGAATCGGGAATTTCAATCGTCTGCCATTCCTCTAAATAGGGGGAAGCATAATTTTCTTCCTCTGGCCGCAGGAATTCCTTGTAGTTCAAGCACCAGGGATCAGATGGTTTGCTTTGCAGAGCCAGGTTTAGTTCTTGCAGCGATTCAGCATCATGCCCAAGGGCATGGTGTGCCACAGCGGCCAGGCGATGCAGTTCATAATCATCCGGCGAAATGATTAATGCTTCATTAATCTCTTCAAGCGCGCGCTCGTAATATTCCTTGGTTAGTAATTTATGAACCAGGTCAATCGTACCTGTAATCGAAAAAGGATTCTGTCGACGTTCATATACCAATAGCTCCTGTACTTTTTCTTTCTCACTCTCTTGCAGGGCATGATTTCTTATGCGATTCAATGCGCTGGAAGAAAGTGGAGATTCCTTTAGAATTTCCTTTGCCATAGCCAACTGTTCCTCATGGGTCATAGCAAAGCGACCAAAATTCAATAGCAATTTTTTCGCCTCGATCCCAGCGGAATCCTGAATGGATTTAAGCAGTTCAACGGCTGCTTCCCGCAAACCTTTTGAGTGAAGAATTCGGGCTTTTTCCAACCTGGCAGCCACAGGCAGGTCATGAAATTCCTCCCAATGGCGTATAAGTTCCAAACCCTTGGTCGCATACGGAGAGCGTCGGTAATAATTTAATAAACTCAAAAAAGCGGCTCGATCATCCAAGTCATATTCCAGCGCCTTGGAATATGCCAATCGTTTTCGATTGTCCTGTTTTTCCACATCTCCCAAGAGCCGCATCAAAAAGGGATTGCCAGTGAACATGGTGTTTAACTTGGTCAATATAGTGGCCATACTCTGGTCGTTTTCATCTGATACATCCCACTGTTTAAGCAACAATACGTAAAATAAGCCCAATACCGGTGCCTCTTTCGCTTCACTAACAGCATGCAACTGTTGGAGGGAAATAGGCTCCTGATTAAAGATCGCAGGAGATTCCTGATTGGGTAATGGAGTATGTTCTGATAAATCAGGCTTTTGATCTTTTTTGGGGATGTGCAAATACTTAACTTTGTCATTATTCTCAGGAATGGCCCGAACAAATGCACCAAATTTTCCACTTTCCCCTGAAGAGACTTTTATAAGTAAGGTATTCCGACCCTTATCCAAGCGTGTATCGACATTGACTTGATCCGGCATCACTCCGTGATAGCGTTTAACATCAGTGATCAATTTACCATTTAACCAGGCCTTTAGTGCCCCACCATGGCCAAAGGCAAGCCGGCAGGATTGTTCTTCTTCTGTTTCAATCCAGGTTACCAGATAGGCGCTCGATTCATGCGAGGGTGAAACCATCGCATGCAAATCGATATAGCCATCATAAGGTTGGATCTTTAATGGACGCCAATGGACTTTGCGATGGCGGCCTTCGTACTCGGCATTAAGGTCCAAATTGGTTTCCACATCAAATACCCGGTCATGGCCACCCTTTTCCGCATTATCGAAGGGACCGCAATACCAAAAACCGGTGAGGAAATTTAACTTGGAATAAGCCTTTTCCGCGTCATCCCATCGCCCCATGTGTTTCAAAATAAGAGCCTTGGTTGCTTGAATGGAATCTCTGAGATGCGGTGATAGGTCCTCGATTTCCAGGATTTCATCCAAGCGTTTGATAAATTTTTCGCGGTCTTCCATTTCGGATGCCGCATCCATCGCTTCAAACAGATAAAGCGTGGCTTGCGGTGTGGCATGGCCATACTCAAGGGCCTTCAAAAAACTATCCAACGATTCCCGCTCAGTCTTTCGGCTGACCTGCAACATCCCTATCCCGGCATGTGCCAATGCATCGGTGGGATCATCTTCCAGAATCTTACCAAACGAATCGAGGGCCTTGTCGATATCCCCCACGCGAATCAATTCATTCCAGACCGCTTCACTTTGCTGAGACGCAGAGGCTGCGGCCGGCATTAGCAATACAAAGAACAGTACAATATACCTACAAATAAACTTTCGGGTAAAAAATGAAGTGAGCATTTTTGTCCTTACTCCCACATCCAGTTCTGGGTCATTAAACACTTATGAATTTATATTGAACGTATCCCACCTGCTCAAAGTCCCCCCGTTGACGGGGAGATTTAGGGGGGAACATCCCTCAAATTGAGGGAGATATGATAATATAGCGTTTACAACCCATGTACAACTACGGATAGAGCATACAACAGTTACGGACGAAATGCGAGAGTGAAGGCCCAAACGGTTTCCTGTCAAAATGGATTGTTTTGTAAGAAGATATTTTGTACAATAAACTCAATGATCTCAAGAAAGGTCTTTTATCATGTCTGCCCAGTTAGAAAAAATCAAACAAGAGGCATTAAACTTGCCCATAGAAGAACAAGTGGAATTGATTCAACGGTTAACCATGAAACTCCATGGAGTACCAATGGAAATCTCCCCCGCCTGGTCAGAAGAAATCGAAAAGCGCGTGGCTAAAGCCAAAACCTAAGGCCCCGTTGGACGGAACCTGGAAGAAATTTCATGTGAGATCCGGGAAAAATATACGTGAAACCTGTCATTTTTAGCCCAGAAGCCGAAGAGGAATGGTTTCAGTTTGTAAATTATTATGAAGAACGAAAACCTGGCCTCGGGTTGGAATTCGAAAGAGCCGTTCGTTCCTCTGCTGAAATAATAGCAAAGAATCCCCAGCACTGGCCAAAGGTTGGCTCTACTCAAAGATATGTAATGACCCGGTTTCCTTTTTCTCCTTTCTATATTGATTTATCAAATTGTGTTTACATAATTACGGAGGTTTTGAAAATCGGTATCTGTTGAAACAAACCCTTCGCAATTATAATGAAGGGCCAACGCCACATGAATTGAATCCATGGCTTTAAGATTTTCAATTTTCATTACATTAAATCCATCTTCGAGCATTTGTGAGTAACCAGAAAGAACTTTAGTATTTCCAAATATTTCGTTATATAATGATACCAATTCAGGATTATGGTTTCTGTATGGTTTGTGAAAAACCTCCATCATGACTGCTTTTGATATACAGAACAACCAACCTTTTTGAGTTAACTCATCCATCTTCTCCTCAACGATGTTTTTATAATAAGGTTCTCCTTCTACACGTGCAATCCATACTGATGCGTCAACATATGCTAGCATAACTATCCCCTAAGTTCATGCAAATCATTAATGATTTCTTCATGAGTTCGTCGGGGGAAATCCATCTTATCAGCTTTTTTGAAAATTTCTTTTATTGCTTCCCAATCCGTCTCCCTTTCATATTCCTCATTTTCTTTATCCGATAATGCCAAGGTGATTTTTTTCCCGTACAACGCGGGATTGTTTATTCTCACCACACCTTTTTCATCAACTTCGGCCTGGATTTTCATGGGTGAAATTCCTTTTCATATATAATAATCAATATTGAACTTTTTGAATTGATTCAGCTTTAAGTATACTATAATCTGCAAAAGATCAAATAAGTGAAACAATATACAACCCCATAATTCGCCACACCAATGAAAAAAACCTGAAGGGGGCACTCAGGTTAATCAACCTCCATCCATTGAAATGCAAAAACATGGAAAAATAAAACGGGTATATTTTTCGATAAGGAAAATTGCAGATCAATTTAGATGTTCCGGTATAGAGTACTGCGAGGCGGAGATTGGATTTACAGCTTTCAATATTGTCGTGTGGCTAACCGAACGATTGGTAACTCTGACGGGACTAGCGAAGAAGCAGGTTTTCGAATTGTATGGAACGGCAAAACAGAAACACTAAATATGGGCAAACGGTACAGCCATGAAAAGTGAAATTATTCAATTAAAGAGAAAAGTTAAATCTATCCACCCCTCCACCGAATCAACAGTGGAGGGGTGAATTTCACACGTCATACGAGGTTTTTATATTTACAGTGATGGCTTTAATGCTTCATCATCACTCCACCGCATAATTTAAAATCCCGGTGGTCATGCTCTGAAGTTGCCCGCTCATAGGCAACAAACTTACCATGAATTGGTAGGTATGCCCGCCCTGTGGCCCATCGACGAAGTTGTTGTGGGTTTTAAACTCTTTGTTGGGTGTCCACCAGAAGTAGTTCACTGCGTTGCTAACCGTTTGACCCAGAAACTGCCAATTTCCACCATCCACTTTGATCGACACATGGTATTCATTCACAGTGGATTGATCCACACCGAAGTTCCAGGCGATTTGAATAGCCCGTGTGCTTTCGGTATCCACATCCATTCCTGTTCCATCGACAGGAGCCAGATTGTTACCGCCCAGGATGTCATCATAGACCACGATTTCTCCAGGCTCCAGATTGGGTAGTTCAGGCGATGAGAGCGAAACAGGGTTCCCGCCTTCCAGGTTAAAGCCAACCATACCGTCCTGGTCAAAGATATCGTCAGGTCCGAAATCGCCATCGAAGCGAATCACCCGGAACGTATAGGCAGCGTTGTAATCCGGTCCATTGAGAAAATCAGTCTTAAGGTTTAAACCATTGGCGACCCAATCATAACTGTTTACATCACCACTTCCCGTGCGGCCAAGCATTTTGGTTCCACCAAATCCTTTGCGGACAAAGATATGCCAATCCGTAGCGTTCCCTTTTTCCGCATCCCACACGATGGTGATTTTCCGGTCGTCGACTGGATCAAAGTCAGTCTCGCCAGTCAGGTCAACCGAAAGCGTGCTGGCATCATCCGTCACCCAGACCGTGTTTGAAGGCTCTCCCGAACCAGGTATTGGAGTATTTGTGGGGGTGGGAATTGAAGTTGGCGTCGGGGTAGGTGTAAATGTGGGTTCGGTAGGCTGACCTGAACCAACCACCACCGCGCCATTGGTTACAGTTGCCCCATCCAAATCGCCTACGTTCTTCGCTAAGGTAATATCCGCGGTTCCAGAGACACCCGCTTTCACCGTGAATTGCAATGAAAAAAGTTCTCCATCGTCAAAGGCGGCTGCTTGGGCCAATCCAGCAATCACCAGTGTTCCCGGAGACGGTTCATTTACATCGAAAAACATAAAGGTATCCGTCAAAGTACCTGAACGGTTATAATCGCTATATTCCAGTAGACTGGTATCATAGGTAATTTCCAATTGGAAGGTGTCGATACCGCCATTGCCTTCCACAGTAATTGAAACATCCACCGTATCCCCTGCCTCTGCATTGACCGTTGCGATGTTTAGGGAGCTCACGGCTTGCACTTCAAAACGAGGCCGGATGATTTTCCCCAGGATGGTTTGTTTCCCCAGCGCTTTGTCGAAGATAATCCGAAGGTCGAGAATATTGGGGGCGCCACCGGATTGGTCGACATCGGCGAGGGCCAGTTGCGTTGCGGTAAGTGTTTCTTTACCAAGGATATATTTAAACAAAATACTCGCATCCAGGACATTCACATCGCCACTGTCATCCAAATCCCCCATCAAGCCAGTGGATGTCACATTCAAAGTGACCGGCTCAATGGCTTGCACATTAAAACCAATGATATTTATGATATTAATATCAGTACTATCGCCGTCGGAAAGTGATTCGCTGGTTTGGAAGGTCAGTTTAAACAAATCGCCATTCCCGCTGATCGCATTGCCCAAACCTACCGCCGTGATTTTTCCCGTTTCAACTTCATTGGCATCGAGAAACTCCCAACTCGAAGGCATAGTGCCATCCGTCACGAAATCGATGTAGGTTAACTTGGAGGAATCATAAATGACATCAAAGCTGAATTCCGTCGTTGAAGGAAAGTTGGTGACTTCGATGGGAATGACCACCTCGGTATCCACTTGTACATCCACACTGTTCCCACCCAGTTTTGAATCCGGATCGGTGGTCCCGGATGATACCCCTGTACCAGTAAGAGATATCGTTTGATTTCCCCCGTTTGAGGTGATCTGCAATGATCCTGAAAAACTACCCGTGCTAGCCGGTGTGAACTGAACGACAACCATCGCACTTTGATTTACACTCAGCGAGAATGATAAACCAGACATCACCGAATACGGACTGGATGTGGCGGCTTGCCCCGAGAGCGTGCCTCCACCGCTATTGGTAACAGTGATTATCTTTTGTTGAGACGAGTTGAGATTCACATCACCAAAATTCAGGCTGCTTGGGGATACGGAAAGTTGTGGCGTTGGCGTGGGTTCCTCACCAGGTTCGGTAAGCGGATCAGCCCAATTGACGAAATCGGTCACTTTGCTGCCGCTGCTTGTTGAGTTGGATAGATGAGCCATACCATCATTTTGATTTTGAACGGCAACATTCAAATCCAATGGGCCGGATGGATCACCCCAATAATTATTACGAAAATCAGCCATGAAGGGCCGTTTCATCTCTACGCCGTAATTTCCGTTATCCACAATGCGGCTTTGATTGACAGTCACGGTTTCGTCACTATAAACCACAACACCACTGCCTCCATTCCCGGAGATGGTAAGGTTAGTACCAGTCAAGGCTCCACGCGTAAAGATACCGAAGTTGGTATTATTCATAAATGTGGAATCCGAGACTTCAACGGTTCCCGATCCTTCAATATCCAAGCCTGCTGCACTGTTTTCGCAAACCACGTTGGTAATGGCAGCCGTTGAACCTGTAGAGCCGCCGAAAATAATGGCCGCCAAATCAGCGATGTGTGAAAATGTGCTATCTGAAATGGTCAGGGTGATATTATCCGATGAAGTGTTTATCGCTCCATTCACACTTCCACCATATCGGAAGATAGCATGGGAAATCGAGCCGCTGGTATCGTTATGATAGGCAATATGTCCCCAATCGCCCGCTGCCGGCGTACCAGTATCGCGCAAAATACTACCACCCGCATCCGATTGATTCCCTTTAGCGGATGTAAAGATCACCGGATTAGCCGACGTTCCACTCACGTTAAAGTAATCATCGACATATATACGGGCTTGATTATCAATTCGAAAATGGACACCGGGTTTAACATTGACCATAATTTTTGGTGTGCTGGAATCATTATCACCAATGGTAAGTTCATCACCCAACACATTCCCAATAACCGAACGGTCAAACGATGTGTATTTTGTGATGTAAAGGGGTAGCACGGTCACATCAATATCACTACTGATGGTGATATCACCACCAACTTGGATGGCATCGATTCCATTTCCCTGCGCGGTGATATTCGAGAACTCCGAGGAAACAAGACTATCTCCGTCGGCATGAATCGCGGCTAAACCATTGTCGGTCAGCGTGCAGCCTTGAATGGTGGCCTTCGTAATACGAGCGACGCCACCCGTTCGCCGTGTTCCGATAATCATTCCGAAATGCTGTGATTCGCTGATAAAAACATTTTGAATCGTCACATCCGCCTCTATCATCATACCGGAGAGACTATTTTTGATGAGTTGAGTATTGTCGATCGTGATCGGTTCATGGATGTTCATTGCAGCCGTATTGGAAGAACCCCCATATTGAATGGTTGCATACGAACACGATCCGCTGCTTCCGTCATGGTAGGTTATGCCAATCAAATCACCGGGATTGGGGGAGCCATCAGAATCATCGATCCGCAGGCCAACGTTATTATCATCCTTGCTCGTGATATAGACACGATTGGTTTGGCTGCCCATGATGTTCAATGTCCCATGAACAGAAATGAATCCGTTGGATGATCCTTTCAGAATCGCCCCTTCATGAATGGTCAGCGTTCTTCCCGCTGGAACCGTAACCCAACCTTCAAACGAGTACGTGCCGGCATAGAGGGGACCGCCTTGGCCATCATAGACTTCACCGTTTAAAACCGTAATGGTTTCACCTGTTGAATCCTCAGCGTTCCCACTTACGGCCAGTGATGCACCGCCACCACCTGTGCATGTAATGGTTCCGCTGTGCGTACCAGCTGAGGTTGGATTATAGCTTACGGTAATGGTGACGGACTGGTTGGCGACGAGGTTGTAGGTGTTATTCCCGACAATGTTAAAAGGCGATGAAACCGAAACACTACCGGATAATGTGCCCTCACCTGTGTTGGTGATTGTAATTGTTTGTTGTTGAGACGAGTCGACATTCACCGTTCCAAAACTCAGACTGTTCTTCGAGACCGATATTTGGGGGGATTGAGTGGGGGGCGTACCTTCTATTTCAACGATGCCATTAAAACGATTCTCTTCATCCTCATCATTCCATTTACTTTCACCGCTTCCGCTCGTATAAATAGTGCCAAAATCTTCCCCGTCATCATTGTCATTGGGCTCTTCCTCATCCCAGTTTC
This sequence comes from uncultured bacterium, assembly GCA_964517495.1. Taxonomy (GTDB): domain Bacteria; phylum Hinthialibacterota; class Hinthialibacteria; order Hinthialibacterales; family Hinthialibacteraceae; genus CAZFER01. The sequence continues at coordinate 53,757 of CAZFER010000024.1, forward strand.
GATAATTGGCCGTTTCGCCAGAAATCCAAATAAAGTTCCCTTCCACATCCTTATCCGTTAATCCAATCCAGACTTGACCGGATAAAATGTGAGAGATGATATTCTTCATAATCCATTCATTTTCATCAGCATCATTGATCGTTACCAAATGCCCCCCCAATTCCTGGGCTTTTGTTTCCGCCTCCTCCCAGGTCATATAAGGCAGAACAGTGTATTGGTGGTTATTTGCGGGATTGCTATACCATGAAATATCCGGGCGAACCGGTTCGTCAATGGGTTGATTGCGGTGTGAAGACCAGCGCACAAAATCGGTGACTGTATCACCCGTGCTGGTTTCATTTAAAAGCCCTAAATTATCATTTTGACTGCTGACGGTGGTGTCATCATCGAAGGGCCCGGTTGCATCGCCCCAATAATTATTGGTAAAATCGGCCACCTTGGCCACATCCATATCCACCCCCCAATCCTGATTGTTAAAAATACTGCTTTGGGTAATGGATACCGTCCCATCCGAATCCACTTCCACACCATCGTCTACATTATTTTTAATCACCACATTCGTCGCGGTTAAATCATGGTCATCATCCACCCAAATTCCATCACCACCATTATGCGAAAAAACACATCGTGTAATAGTTGAATTCGCATTGCCTTCCAGATGAATCCCGTGATCATCATTGGCATAACTGACACAATCATTCAATTCGACGTCATAATTTTCATCTCCGCCCACTACAATCCCACTATCTTCTGATCGATACACATGCACATTATTTAACGTCGCGGAAGCGAAGATTCGGATGGCATCATTTTGGTTATCGGTAAAGACACAACGATTCACCGAAATCGGGCTATTCAATGTCAATACATCTTTCCAACTTCCACCATAACGGAAAACCGCATGATCAATGCCGCCATCGCTGTATTCGCCATAATCCAGATTATCCCAATCCCCATGTCCAGGTATGGTTTCTTGAAGATTGCTATTCGTGTCTCCACCAATTGTATCATCATGTACGGAGGTAAAATAAACAGGATTTGAAGAGATGCCTTGGACATTTAAAACATCCCGAACCTCAATATCTTTGTTTGATGCGGTGAATTTAAAAATGACACCTTCTTTTACATTCACATTGATCGTCGGGGTGGATGTATCATCATCACCGATATACAGATTTTCTAACGTGATGGGAAGCGCAGTAACAATAATATCGCCGGACATGGTAATCGTTGATCCATCTCTCACATTTATGGAATTTAAACCATTAAATTCGGCCGCAATATTGCTGAGGGTGGTAGTCAATAAGTAATTCGGATTTTCAAGATATATAGCTTCATGAACGCAATGTTGCATCGCACAGTCTTTAATCACAACGTCGACGGCATCCCCATTCAAATAAATGCCATCGCTATCCGACCGCTTGATGTTCAAATTCTCCAGCGTCACGATTTTGTCAAAAGCAGCCGAACCTTGAATTTCAACCGCATCATAATCGTTATCATAAAACTCCGAATCAGACACATCGATGGGTGCCTGGATCTTTAACATACTCTCTCCACTGCCCCCATATTGAAAAAATGCATGACTAATGCTGCCGCCACTGGTTTCTTGATAATCAACATTATCCCAATCTCCCATACTGGGCGCGGTTTCTGTCCCATCTCCCTTCGTATCTCCTCGTATCTCATCATCATGAATCGACGTGAAATAGACTGGATTGGAAGAGATGCCCTGCACATTAAACACATCCCGAACTTCAATATCTTTATTCGATGCAGTGAATTTAAAAACCACTCCCTGTTTTACGTTGATTGTAATCGGTGGTGTTTCAGGATCATCATCACCTATGTATAAATTCTCTAATGTAATAGGAAGGGTGGTGACATCAATATCACCAGACATGGTAATCGTTGATCCATCTCTCACATTGATAGAATTTAAACCATTGTTCTCAGCATTAATATTAGTGAAGGTGGTAGAATGAAGATAATCCGGAGTTCTAAGATAAATTGCATCATATTTACAATTTGTAATGCTGCAATTTTGTATCGTGGTGTTGACCGAATCGCCTTCCATTTGTATACCATCATTATCTGTTCGATCAATCGTTATATTTTCCAATACAACGGCTCCACCAGGCCCTATAATTCGAATGGCATCATTGGCGCTATTGTAAAATTCTGAGTTCTTTAGCGTCAGGGTGCCGCCTTCCTCCATGTCAAGCATCCCCTCATTTCTGCCGCCATAGCGAAACACGGCATGATCGATATGTCCTGCTCCCCCTTCAATTTCCAGATTATCCCAATCCCCCCAATCGGGATCGCCATCAGAATCATCAATTCGCTCACCAACGGAATTATCATCTGAACTGGTAAAATACACGGGATGACTTGAAGTCCCGTTTATATTCAACGTTCCCGCAATTTCGATATCATGGCGGCCACCCGTGTCAATTTTTATAATCACACCGGCCTGGATGGTCAGCGTTTGGCCTTCTGGCACAATAAAGCCCGGATTGCCGGTCGTATAGTATGTCCCTGCGGTTAAAGGCCCCCCCTGTCCATCATACACCTCTCCATCCAACTCGGTGTAGCAATAGCCTGAAGATGAAAAGGCGACGACGAATAGTAGCGCGAACAAACAAATTTTTGAATTCATGGTGTTCTCCCAACCAATGATTTAATTTCACTTTTAATTCGAATGTATATTTGTATATCCTTACATTTAACCTTTTACACCAATGAAGCAGCCACGTCAACAAATCATTGAACAAAAACACCAGAAATCAACAAAAAAAAATCAATTTTCAATGTTTACAATTCGAACACAACAAGTAATATTTAGATGTGAATATACATTAGCAATGTAAGTAATATTTATTTACTTTCAAACTTACACCAAATGTATTTATTAACAAACACAACATAAAACATTTGTTTTTTTAATTGAACAAAAAAAAAGAAAAATCGTAAATGTAATGTTAATTTTCCAGACTGCAAAATCCACATTAACCATTCATATCAAAACTAACATTAATAAAGCTTAATATAACGCCCCGGCAAAAAGCCAGGCATAAAATGAACCAATTATGCACTTTGGGGCGTCCGACAAAAAAAATAAGGACCATGCTGGGCATTGTGGTGTTGCAGCAGAAGTTTGATCTGACGAATAATGAAACAACGCGCGGCCCTCCACTATCCAGGAGAGCAAGTAGCGGGGATGGAACATCTTTCAAGCGGCAAGGGCGTAATTTGCTTGATTTTCGAAGCGAGAACCCCTCAAGCCCTTCACATCTCCAAAATGGAACCCCTGTTTCAGCACAAACCGGGAGAGTCATACTACACAGTGGCTGAGATAGAAGCGTTTCGGCATAAATCCGAAAACCTGCTTTTTACCGCGGCGTCATAAGAAAGGTTTTTTCAGCTGAGGTTGAAATTAATTGGGTTGGATTTAAAGTTCCAAATCAAACCGGACCTCAACTTTGTCCTTAAACTTCTCCTCATCAATTTTCAAGCCGAAACCAGGTGCGTCGGGGACAGTGGCGTAGCCGTTGTGGATGGCATAGCCATCGGCGATGAGGATGGAGTTGGTGAGTGGATCATGCTCGGCCCGGTAAAAATTAGCGATGGCTTTGGCAGCATGGAGTTGCATGTAAAAACCCACCAGTGATCCCCAGTTGTGGGGGGCGACAAGAATGCCTTGTGGTTTGGCCCAGGCGGCTTCTTTTAGGATACCTTCAAAGCCGAAGCGGTTCATATCCCCTTGCAAGACATCGATCGCCTGCGCTTTGATGAAGGGCTTGTATGCTTCTAACTCGCCCTGAGTTTCACCATCAGCGAGTAATGTTTTTCGTCCCTGCTCGGTAAGAAATTGCTTAAGCGCAAGGCACTGTTCCACCTCTTCGGGAAACATCTCTTCCATGAAGGCAAACGGGATCTCCGGCAGTTCGTTGAGCAGCCGTTTCGAACTGGCGAGGGTATGCCCATTGTTGGCATCCACACCGATCAGGATATCATCACCCGCATGCTGGTGGATGGTTTTTAAAACCTCGACATCCCGTTTGAAACCCTCTTCTTTAGGCATCCATTTGGCGCCGCGACCAATTTTTACTTTGAATGCGCGATGGCCGATTACCATGCCGATGTCAATTTCCTCTTTAAATCGATCGAGAGGATTGTTCGAATATTGGGGAAGCAAATCGCTGAAATAAATTGAGCCGTCATAAACCGGTACTTTTTCCGGCCCTGCGCCGCCCAACAATTCATAAACGGGCTTCTTTAATACTTTGCCAGCGATATCCCACAGCGGCATGGTTCCAGATCCCAGTGAACTGATCATCTGGCGTGATTCACGCTTATAAAAGTCGAAAGGGTTTTTCCCCCGCAGCTGCGACAGTTGTTTGGGATTGGCCCGGCAGTTGCCTAGGCCTTCGATTCCATGATTGGTATAGATGCGAACCATTCGGTCACGAGCGGTTTTGCCATGAACGTCCAACCGTGAATTTTTCCCTACGAGTTTTGGACGAATACTGACGACATCAAAACCCACAATCCGCGTAATTCTCAAATCATCCGGCATTTCACTTCCCCAAGCGGAATGGGCCAACAATGCTCCCGCTGTTTGTAAAAAACCTCTGCGTTTCATGGCAACCTCCTCGATCTCGATTCAATATACTAAATCATCTCTAGTGTAGGCTTAACAAATTATTATTCCACGGCATAACAGACCAAGCCGGTTTGTTACTTTGAATGTAATCAAAACGGAGTTTTATCCCAGCTTTGAATTGTCCCTGATAAGGGATTGTAATGGGGGCGGTCAATCCCGATTCCCGATTTTGTAAAATTATATTGTCAAATAATTGGAGAGTGGTAAAGAGGTTAATATCCTTACCGAAATCTTTAATGGCTTCTGGCAGGATTATCTCGTAGGCATTGGGTTGCGTGGCGAACTTCAGGCATTAAATCAACATTCGCATGGGTCATTACATGGGTAGCCTTTCAATCTGAATTATCATTATCTTTTTCATCGATATATTTGGTTATAAAATCATTAACGCCTAGAAGATACTCATCTTCAGATAATAGATAGCCTTCGTTATGGCTGCCTGAGATGGTTAATAATTCCTTGGGGGGTAAAGCCGCGGCGTATAATGTCTGGCCATGATGGTAAGGTACGATATCATCATCACGGCTGTGAATAATCAGGGTTGGCATACGAATTTTCATCATTTTTGATAATGCGTCATACTCGATCGTGTTTAATAATCGAACTGGTAAAAAGGGAAAAAGTTCTCTACCCATATCGGCAACACAGGTAAATGCGCTTTCCAGGATAAGCGCATCAGCATTGACACGGGTGGCTAAATCAGCGGCGATATTGCCACCCAATGACCTCCCGTAAATGATCATGGCCTGGTTGGGATTTTTCTTGAATAACCATTGATGGGCTGCCAAAGCGTCGTTATATGTTCCTTCTTCCGAAAGGGTTCCTTCGCTTTGGCCGTATCCACGATAATCGAATATAAAGATATCAAGATTAAGGGATTGTAATTGCCGTAGACTTTCTGTGCGATAACTGAGATTCCCACCGTTTCCGTGGCAAAATAATAGCGATGCACGAGGAAAATCACTGGGAAGATACCACCCGTGAAGTTTAACATTATCAGTGGTTTCGAAATATACATCTTCGAAAGTTAAGCCAACCGCCTCAGGTGTGGCGATTAGATCATCCCGTGGAATCCATACATTAGCACGTTCAAACCAGCGGAAGAAAAAATAGAACAATACAAGTGCCACTGCACAAATTAGGACAATTTTTATCAACATAATTTTTTTGTGGCGGGGTATCATGTGGAGCTCATTTTCCCGCTTTTTTGCTCTCGATTTGCCTCGGTTTGTTACAATCGGTTATTCTATACACAAAATAAGCGTATTCAGTAAAATTCGTTCATTGTTAAATAAGGTAATCCAACCTAAGGTAATCCAACCTAAGGCAAATAACAACAAAGCATTACATAAATCAAGCGGTTTAATTATTTTAACCTAAGTATAGGACGATTTCAAAGGCAGAAAGGAAAAGAACGGGATTAATTTCGGAGGGGGTGGGATTCGAACCCACGATACGCTTTCACGTATGCCGGTTTAGCAAACCGGTGCCTTCAGCCGCTCGGCCACCCCTCCAAATAATTTTCTATGTAAAGATCGAACCAAATGTATTCGGTTAAGGCAAATCAATCGGTGGGGGTGGGATTCGAACCCACGGTACGCTTTCACGCACGCCGGTTTTCAAGACCGGTGCCTTAAACCAACTCGGCCACCCCACCCGCATTATTATCGGATTGATGTTGTCCAAACAGTAGTTATAGCCAGAAAATAGACTTTTTTCAAGCAATAAGGTGAGGAAATAGGGTAACAAAACCTTATTTTCCTGTTTAATCCCCTAAAAGGTTTCTTTTTTTGTTTGACGAACTAGCCTTAAATTCGATATAATAAAACTAAGTGTGTTCATCGTGGCTATGCAACCAACCATAAAAAAAGGGCAACCATTATGATGAAAATACCATGGTTCGATAAACGTTTATCCATCCGGTTAAGCATCGTATTTTTATGCTTTTTGGGGATGATGGCTATTAATTATGCCTCTGCGGATTTGGTTAGTACGGCCAAAGGGACTATTGAATGCCGTATTTTGGAGGATTCCGCAGAAGTTGTTGTCATTGAAACGGTTGCCAGAGAGTATATTGTCATCGATAAATCGAAAGTGACATCCGTAAAAAAAGAGCCACCCGAAGAATATTTTTACCGGCGAGCTAAGTTCCATGAAGAGGAAAATGAGGAAAATCAGGCTTTGATGGATTATGTCGAGGTGATCAATCGCAATCCTGACCACCAAGAAGCCCAGGAAGGTATCGAAGAAATTCGGTACCGCCGAAATAAACGAAAGTGGGAACAGGGTATTCAACAGGCTTCCAATTACTTGAATGAAGATAGATATTGGAAAGCCTTGGATCAATATAAAAAAGTGCTGGATATGCAGCCGGAAGAACGAGTGGCTCGGCAGATTGTTAACCGTATGAGCAAGGTTCATTCCCAATTGGCCTATTTATTTTATGACCACAGCGCAGAGGAATTTGCTATTTTGGAATTAGCCAAGGCCGAAGAGTTAAACCCTGAGAATGCAGAGATTTATTACGTTTTAGCCCGGTTACATGAACACAATGGTAAATTGGAACTTGCCCGCTTGGAATATGAACGAGCACTAGAATTGGACCCCAACCATTCACTGGCGCGTAACAAATTAATGAATCTTATTAACCGTATGCGTGGTATTAGCAGGCGTTGAAACCACTGAATTTACTGTGTTTAATCCAGCGAGAAATTAAACGGCTTTTATGTGTCGTCTTTCAATATTTCTTTTTATAACAATTCTTTTAATCTCTCCCCAACAGGTTCGAGCAGAGGATAAAGCCAAAATACCACCTTTGCTGGTGATTACCGAATTGCGTATTTTGGGTGAAAAGGCCTCAATGGCGGAAACCCGGGCATTTACTGAATTTATCCGCAAAGAAATAGAAGAAACAGGCTTATACCGTGTTTTAAGCCATTCATCCATGATGGCAATTATCAAAGCCAATAAATTTCCTTATCCCTGCCATGAGTTGCTATGTTTTTCGTCCTTAGGGAAGCTACTTGGGGCGGACCAGATCCTGGCCGGACATTTTCAGCGTAGACAGGGTAAAATGGAAATCACCTTGCGGTTGATGGACGTCAAAAAGGTTGAGATCATCAACACGGCCTACCGTGAAACCCCTACTTTGAGCGAAGTGGAACTGTTGGGAAAATGGGGAAGAGACCTTATATATGAAACCTTTAAGATCGACCCGGAAGAGATTAAAAAAAGGCGTAAAGAAGAGCAACAACCAAGAGTGAAGACCGAAAAAGAACAAGAGATTCCACCTGAGATCAAATATAAACATCCGGGCATGATTTATATTCCTGCAGGTGAAACTCGTGTTGGTTCATCCAATGGGGATCCCAGTGAACGCCCTCCACATACGGTGAAGGTTGATGCTTTTTATATAGGAAAATATGAGGTGAGAAACGCGGAGTATCTGGAATTTGTCGAAGCCACTGGCCATCGAACTCCGTTTCATTGGAAAGATGGCAAAATTCCAAATGGTTTGGATAACCATCCGGTAACGTGGGTATCTTATGAAGATGCCGAAGCCTATTGCAAATGGAAAAACGCTCGGCTCCCCACCGAAGCAGAATGGGAAATGGCTGCCCATGGCCCTACGTCTCAAGTATACCCTTGGGGTGACCGTTTTTCGCCCAAGCATGCCAACACCTGGGAAGCGGGACGCGGCGAGACCGCACCGGTGGGTGTGTTTGAGATGGGGAAAAGCCCCTTTGGGGTGATGGACATGGCGGGAAATGTCTTCGAGTGGGTCGCCGACTTCTTTAAACCCTACCCTGGTTCAACGGAAAAGCTAAACGATTATGACAAATTTCTGCGTGTGTTGAGGGGAGGCTCATGGAACTTTAACGCCTATTACGCCCGCACCACCCACCGTTTCGCCAGGTCCGGCGGCGAACGAGGCCGGACGTATGGCTTCCGGATTGTGCAGCCGGATTGATTGATTCGAGATATTTTTGACTATACGTTATGAAATATTAAACTTCCTTTCGAGTTTCTCCTGAGTCAGCACTTCTTCCTTACTGACGCCCCGGTAAAAAGTCGGGGCGTCTATCATTAGACAATTTTCATTTTCCCCATCCTTCAAAATTGATTGAATTAATGCGGATGAACAATGTTGAATCGATTCACGTTGACAATTCCACCTTCTCTTAAATTACTTCGAGTATTAAAGAGGTAAATATATTCACGGATAAACCAAACAAGGCCATTAGCACTGGCGAATCCTATTCGGTTTGTGTTAAATTAGAGAAATGGTTTGGCCATCCTCTCAATCCAACAAGGAGACTACCAGAATGAAGACAACACCACACAAATCAAATCGGCGTGATTTTGTAAAACAGTCAGCGCTGGCCACACCGGTTTTTATGTTTGCCCCTACGCATGTATTGGGGCGGGAAGGCTCTAAAGCGCCCAGTGATAAACTGGCGATCGTTGCTATCGGAGTGGGAGGACGAGGGGGTCATAACTTAGGCCAATTTGATGATGAAAAAATTCTCGCCCTTTGTGATGTGGATGAAGAAAGGGCGGCGAAATCGTTTAACAAACATGAAAAACTTCCAAAATACCAAGATTTTCGGGACATGCTGGATAAGGAAAAAAACTATGATGCCGTGGTGGTCAGCACGCCGGATCATACCCATGCCGTCGCCGCCATGGCGGCCATCGAGCGTTATAAGCATGTATATGTGGAAAAACCGCTGGCGCATACCATCCACGAAGTCCGTGCCTTAATGAAAGCCGCCAGAAAACATAACGTTCAAACTCAATTGGGAAATCAAGGCCATTCTTATAACGATATTCGCAAAATATGCGAATGGGTGTGGTCGGGCGCTATTGGTGAAGTGAAAGAAGTTCAAGCATGGTATACGCGTTCATATGGGAATGGAAAACCTCGCCCGGAAGAAACACCACCCGTTCCCAAAACCTTGAATTGGGATTTATGGCTGGGGCCAGCCGCTTATCGACCTTATCATTCTGCCTATCTGCCCGGGAGTTGGCGAAGCTGGTCTGATTTTGGGACCGGTGTGTTGGGTGATTGGGTGTGCCATATATTGGACCCAACCTTTTGGGCACTGAAATTACGCACTCCGATTGCTATCACAGCCTATAACAAAGATAACGATTATTCACCTGAACGTTTCGCCGTTTCCTCAAAAATTGAATATGAATTTGCCGCACGGCATACAGCCCGGGGTAAGATGCCGCCCGTCAAAGTGACTTGGTATTATGGAGAAGCCTTTGAGCATCCTCTCCTTGAAGGTTTGAAATTAAACGATTGGAACCAAAAAGCGGGAGCCCTTTTGATTGGAGATAAAGGCGCTATTTTACACGGTTCTCATGGCGGCGGTGGTGCGAAGATACTCCCCGAATCACGGGCGAAAGAAATTGATAAACCGAAAGCAATTATCCCGCGTGTCGATGGTGGGCACCATCAGGATTGGATTCGTGCCTGTAAGGAAGGCAAACCGGCGAGTTCCAATTTTACTTATGGCGGCCCATTAACTGAATTAGCCCTGCTGGGGGTAATCGCCACTGTTTTTGATAGAGAGAGATTGGAATGGGATTACGCCAAGCGTAAATTCACCAATAATGAAAAGGCGACGGAGTATACCCAGTCGCCCTATCGGAAAGGTTGGAGTTTATAAGGAATTATTCCCCCTATCGGTTCATTTTCTTATTCAATCGTTTCCAACCATTGCATGGATTGGTATTTATCAGCTTCAGTGGGGATGATACCAACTGCATAAATGAGTTGTGCATATAACTTAAGAAAACCATACCGTGTGGTCACCACATTGGTGTCGGCTTCCACTTTTTCTGTCAATGCCTGAGTTACATCCAAACTATCGGCTAATCCTTCTTCATAAAGATTAAGGAAACGCTCGTGGTTTTCCTTGGCCACTTCAGCGGCTTCCAAGGCAATTTCCAGATTGCGCCGTTCTTCCTGAAGCGCTAATGCTGATTGTTCAATCAGGCTTTGCACACCACGAATGGTGTTTTCATACCGCTTGCGCTGGGCTTCCAGTTGCTCTTTGGTGCGTTTCACCTTGGTGACTTTTCGCAATCCTTCAAAGAGTGGGATTTCCACTCCTGCGCGTAATGACCATTCTTCATCTTCCAAATACATCCCACCCGTATCGTTAAATCCCCATGAACCACCCACACTAATCCGGGGATAGAATTCACCACGTGCAATGGAAACCGATTCATGAGTTTGTTTGACCAGCGTAGAAGCTACTTTGATTGAAGGATTTTCTTTTTCGGCTGTTTGAAAAAGTTCATCGTAGCCTTTTAAGGTTGTTTCAACTTCTTCAGGAGGTGTGTATGAAGCCAACGCCCCACTCTTGACCTGATGGCGGTCCACCATTGGCAGCCCCATAACCTGATTAAGTACAACCTGCGCCCTCTCAAGCGCGATTTCTGCGGATACAACATCACGCATGGCGGAAGAACGGGTGAGCTGCGCCCGCAGAACATCGGTGCGAATGCGCAAGCCAACTTCAAAACTGGTTGTTGCAGTTTGAAGTTGTTTTTTCGCTAACAACAACCGCTGGTTTTGAACACCGAGCAATTCTTTGGCGCGCAATACATCCAAATAGGCACTTACTGTATCGAATACAACTTGTTGCTCCTGACCGATTTCCTGCCATCCTGCGGCTTCCATACGCAAATCAGCCAGATTAATGGCGCCTAATACACTGCGGTCATATAAAAGCTGAGTAAATTGGAAGGTATTTGACCAGTTAGCCCCGGTAAATCCCAGTTCATCCGGATCAAATCCAGTTCCCTGTCCCGGTTGGCTGGGAATATCAAAGTCGAATCGTTCCGAATCACTTTTTAAGACCTGAAAAGCAAATGAGAATTGGGGATAATAGGCGCTGGCCGTTTCACGCTTTTGCAGTTTGGAAGCATTGGTGTCACGGCGAATCGCTTGCAATTCACGATTATATTCCAGGGAATTGGATATCGCTTCAGAAAGCGAAAGAACACTGGTTTGGCTATTTTCAGCTATCGTGGAGAAGATACTTAAGTTGAATAACAACACAATCCCGATGAAACAAGAAAAAGTATGGTTTTTTTGTCGAATTGATTGAATTATTTTTCGATTTTTGCGAATCATCTATCTCTCCATTTTCTCTTCTGTTTAAGCGTGCATGCAAAATGATATGTGGACATTATTGTACAAAAACCCAGGAATTCAAAGAAACAAATCACATCATTTATCCCAATTTACAAATCCATAACGCTTGACATTCTTGCCGTGCATACCAAAAATGCCTAAAACCCTCCTTTTGTTGGGGGATTTCAGTTGGTATGGAGGAAAGTCACGTGGAACAAGCATTAAATAACCCTTTAAAAAAAGAACGTATGTTCGAAGGTGTAACGTGGTATCATTGGGTCGTATTGATCATTGCATCATGCGGATGGTTATTCGACTGCATGGACCAGCGGATTTTTGTGTTGGCCCGTGAAGCCTCGCTTACAGAGTTGTTAGGGGCGGATGCTGCACGGGATGTCATCAACTTTTATGGGACAGTGGCCACTACCTGCCTGATTTTAGGCTGGGCCACCGGTGGTATTGTTTTCGGGATATTCAGCGATAAATACGGACGGGTTAAAACCATGGTTTTAACCTTGTTGGTCTATTCTGGATTTACCGGTTTATCCGCCCTGTCCATTGGCTGGATTGATTTCTGCATCTATCGATTTCTAGTTGGTTTGGGAGTCGGGGGGATGTTCGGCGCGGCGACCACCTTAATTGCCGAAAGCGTTCCTTCAAAAGTTCGTTCGTTGGCGCTGGGATCACTGCAGGCGCTTTCCGCTTTGGGCAACATCCTGGGTTCGTTTATTGCCTTGAAAATTACACCTGAAGTGCCTTTGAATTTCCTTGGTTGGGATATGTCCGGTTGGCGGGCGATCTTTTTGGTCGGCATCTTACCGGCTTTGCTTATCATCCCCATCATCACCATATTACGGGAGCCGGAACCCTGGAAGCGTGCCCGCGAGCATGCAGCAACCGGTCATGTGGATAAACAGATGGGGACCTTCAAGGATCTCTTTAGAACCAATCCCTGGCGCCGTAACACCATCGTTGGCTTGTGTTTGGGTGTTTCTGGAATGATTGGCTTGTGGGGAATTGGATTCTTCTCACCCGAATTAATCACCCGGGCGTTAAGCGATAAACCACTGGTTGAAGAGGATATCAAAAATCCCAATTCGATGATGATTAATCTACGGGATGAGGATCATTATTTATCCCGGTATCTAAAGATAAGGTTCTCTCAGGATGCGAGGGAGTCCATCAACTCTTACAGCACCGATTATTGGAAGCTCACGGCAGATGATATTCTTAAAGTGGAAACCTTATGCACCGCTATTCAGGAACAAGGTGAAACAGAAGCACCTAGTCCTGGCAAACGCATATGGGAATTGCTCCCTGCCGATGCACAAAACGCGGTTAGCAACGGTGCGGCAAATGATCAACAGATGACCGTATTGATTAATGGATTAAACACGATCATTCAAAATCGTGATTTCTATCAAACGGATGATTTCGCCGATGTGGATCTTTCTGTTTTGATTGAAGATATTCTGGAATTGGAACGGGATAAATTAACTGATGAAGAAATCATGATGTTTAACCGCATGTTGCTTGAATCGGCCTTTTCGGAAACCATTCAAAACGATTTTCTGGCATTGCAGGAAATGTTGAAAGACGAGATCAATGAATTCCTCTCAACTCAACTGTATTATGACTATTCCTATTCGAATTTGATGGTAAAAATGAAAGAGGCGGAAGAGCCGATTTATCAGAATTTAAAAAGCAACCTCTCATCAGATTTGCAAAGAATGATTGATGCGTATGAAGTCACTCGTGAACCCACTGAAGAAGAACGCAATCTGTTAAAAGAGGAATTAAGCGGTGTTTTGGAAGAAGCGCAAGCAAAGGTGAAAGACAAAGACTTGATCGCGTTTATCGACTTTTCAATGGGTATTCGACATTTAATTGATCCCCCGGAACGTAAAGAAGACCAAAAGATCGAAATCACTAACCGGTTTCTGTTGGAAAGTGTGTATACCGATGGCATGCGGAAAATCAAGGAATATGTGGGCCAGGTCCGTGCAAAAGGTACGATAATGCAAGATGTTGGCTCATTCCTCGGCATGTTTTCATTCACCATGATTGCCACCTTCCTGGGACGGCGTTTGGCTTTCTTGTGTTCTTTTGCCTATTGTTTGGTGATCACGATGTTCGTGTTCTATGCTCTTAATACGGAATGGCACGCTTACTGGATGCTTCCTCTTATGGGCTTCGGCCAGCTCGCGCTGTTCGGTGGGTATGCGATTTACTTCCCGGAACTCTATCCTACACGTTTGCGAGGAACTGGCGTTGGGTTCTGCTACAATACCGTTCGTTATCTGGCTGCACCGTTCCCCATGCTACTAGGGTATTTGGCATTGATTCTGCCTTTCCGTACCGCAGCAGTGTTGATGTCTTTAATTTATCTGGTAGGTGCCATAGCCTTGATTTGGGCGCCGGAAACAAAAGGACAAGAATTGCCGGAGGATATATAATCATATAAATTCGAATCACAAATTATCATTCATAGGGGCGGCATTCTTAGCCGCCCCTTTTTCTGTTTGATATTTCTAAACACAGATTTGAGGATCAAGATCAGATTACTAGCAGTAAATGTTCAAATGAATGACTTTATATCAACCCGACCCTGAGTTATGGATTGATTTTCAGCAAAGAAAAGGATGTAAATATTTCTTCAGGAAAGAAACAATGATTAATACACATGTGAATTATACAATAGGAATATAATGGGAAGTTTTATATTATTGAAATGTACCGGCTCGAATTTGCCAGGAAGCTGGGGAATCATATTTTGCTCCTGAAACAGTGGAGCATATTCAAAAACTGATAGCCGGCAATAAACAACCTGATAAATATATTGAAACGCCTGTTTATGTCTATAATTGAAATGATTGGATTTCTTCACGCGGAGAGGATGGAGAAAAATCAACTGATTTACTATGTATCAGCAGTTTTCGACCAGCGGCCGGCCAGATAAAGGCCTGTCAGATTATGCCAAAGGCTGAAGATGGCGCTGGGAATGGCTGCGGAGGCTCCAAACGCGGGAGTCGCAATGGCCAGCGAAACAGCCAGGCCGGAGTTTTGCATCCCCACTTCGAGCGCCAAGGTTCGGCAGGTGGCTTTATCACCGCTTATACATCGCCCGGTGGCATAGCCCAAGGCTAATCCTCCGGCGTTATGCAATATCACAGCGGCCACTACCCACAGACTGATGGTTCCCAATTTATCCGCATTCAAGGCTACCACACAACCAATGACTGCCAGGATGATGGCAGCCGACAGAAGTGGGAAGAAATCCAGAACGGGTTCGATATATTTTCTGAATAAAACGCGTAAAAGCAAACCATCCAAAAGTGGGAACAAAACAATCCAGAATACATTTTTCATTAATTGCAACATATCAACATCAACCACTTGATTGGCATAAAACCATGTGATAACCGGAGTCAGAATAGGAGAAAGCAGTGTGGATAACAGGGTCAAAGAAACAGATAACCCAACATTAGCCCTGGCAAGATAGGCAACCACGTTGGACGCTGTTCCACCCGGGCAGGCACCTAAAAGTATAATGCCAGCGGTTAGTGCTGGATCCAGCTGTAATGCCCAGCCGATCAAAAATCCCAATAAGGGCATGAAACCATATTGTGCGAAAACACCAGTAAACAAGAATTTGGGTTTCTTTAAAACACGAGCAAAATCTTCAAATTCGAGTGTCATACCCATGCCGAACATGATTATCCCTAATAGAACAGGTATATGGGGCTTCATCCAAACAAAACCCACTGGCAAAAAATAAGCGATAATTGATATGAAAACCGCCAGGGGGGCCAGGCTTAGTTCGACGTAATATCGGACATTTTTCATGTTGTACCTTTCAACCAAAGCAATCTGAACAACTGGATGGCATGCTTTTTCTGTTCATGATTAAGTGTACGCTTTCATTGATCAACGAGATCGAATATTATACGTTTTGCATTGAAAAATGGGGAGGATGGAACGTAAATGGCTTTTTTGCCTAAAACACGCCGGGAAAAACGTGTTCTTCTTTTTCTTGTGATCATTATATTGTTTCTTGGATTGGAAATATTATTAGGTGCAAAATATTCAGCGCGGCGGGAAAACCATTTCAATTGCTTCAGGTGGGATAGTGACTTGTTATGGGTATTGAAACCTTCCTATGAAGGAAAGGCTTGGAATCAAACCATAATAACCAACGCTTCCGGTTTTCGAGGAACACGGGAATATGAATCACCGTTCGAAGGTATGCGTATCATCACGTTAGGGGATTCAAGAACCTATGGTTTTAGTGTCGACGAAAAGGAGACTTATTCATGGGTACTCGAGGAAACCTTAAAAAATCAGGGAATCAAAGCTGAGGTTATCAATGCCGGCGTGCATGGTTATTCGGCAGTACAATGCCGTTGGTATTTTGAGAGGTTGCTGGATTATCAACCGGATGCGATTGTGTTTGCACCCGGCTATAACGACCGACGCTATTTAGTCGTAAGGCCGGCGGATGATCAATCCTCGTTTCAATCCATTGCCCGGGTGCGAAAAGTGATTGATGTGCTGGAATGGAGCCATACATTTTTTGCAATAATGTGCGAACTGGGTAACCAGAAGCTCGAACCCTTACGTAACAATCCACCACCGTTGAATGAAGTCACTGTTCGAGTGCCACAATCCCGTTTTAAAGAGGAACTTAAGCACGTTGCTCAACGCTGCAACGAAAAGGGGATTGAATTGGTTTTTTTAAAGATTTATGGTAATCCTTCTGCCTATGGTCTGGTTGAAAAAGCCGCTGACTTGTATTATGTGGATCAATTCAAGGAAGCAGTGACATTACTCACAACCTCTGAGGGGCAATTATCGCAACATTCCTACCCCCTGAGCCGATATATTCTCGGTTTGAGTTATGAAAAAATGAATGAGTCAGACAAAGCCGAGCCGGTTTTGTCTGAGCATACGCCAGTGGGTTCTATTGTGGGGGAAGCGGTTTTAAGAAGCCAGGGACAATATTTTAGCCAATTTGATGAAGTCGCAGAATTGTTTTCTGTTCCCATTGTGGATGTAAAACAAGCTGTATTGCAGCAGCAAAGTGAATTGTCATTCGAAGATGTTTTCTCTGACGAATGCCATTATACAGCGGAGGGTCATCGAATTATCGGAAACGCATTGGCGAAAAAAATCGGAGATGGGGCTTAATATTTTTCGTGCCGAGCTGCTCTTTCCATAAGCAACTTTTGTGATGAACGTTCCTCTTCTCCTTTGGCGGGTTTGCGTTGGATATAGCTGCCATCGCTTTGCAGCTCCCATGCCTTGCAGTTATCGGAAAGTTGAATTTGAAGGATATTCATTAACTCTTTGCGGATATCTTCATCTTCCACAACCACGGCGGCTTCGACTCGAAAATCGAGATTGCGGCGCATCCAATCGGCGGAGCCGAAAAAGTATTTTTCATCCCCACCATTACGAAAATAAAAGATACGTGAATGTTCCAAAAAACGGCCAATAATGCTGATCACTCGGATATTTTCGCTTACTTTAGCCAATCCCGGCCGGAGGCAGCAAAAGCCACGGACGATCAAATCTATTTGAACGCCTGCTTTTGAGGCATCATAAAGAAGTTCGATGAATTCATAATCTTCCATCGAATTCATTTTTGCGATGATACGCCCCTGTTCTCCTCTTTTTTGGTGTTCGATTTCACGCTTGATTAGTTTGGCGAAATGCTGGCGCATGTTCAGAGGGGCGACTAATAACTTGCGATATCTTTTTTGCTGTGAATGGCCCGTGAGGTAATTAAACAAATCTGTCAAGTCTTCACCAATATCACGGCGGCAGCTGAGGATCCCTAAATCCGTATAGAGTTTGGCTGTGCCGGAATGATAATTGCCGGTTCCGATGTGAAAATAACGCCAAATTCCATCATCCTCTTCACGGACAACAAGCAACGTTTTGGTGTGGGTTTTCAGTCCCACAAATCCATAGGTGACATGTACACCCGCGCTTTCCAACTTACGCACCCACTGGATATTTTTAGCCTCATCAAAACGGGCTTTGATTTCAACCAGGACGGCGACTTGCTTTCCATTTTCTGCCGCTTTGACCAATGCATCAATGATGGGCGAATCATCCGCCGTTCGATAGAGTGTTTGTTTGATACCTAACACATGTGGATCGTTAGCCGCTTCTTGAAGAAAACGGACAACGCTGGTCATAAAAGATTCATAGGGATGGTGGAGCAGAATATCCTCTCGCTTGATAAGGGGAAAGATGCTTTGGGGTTCCTCGTCTTTTTCCAAATCTTTGATTTTTATGGGAGTAATTGGAGACCAGGGAGGCTCTTTTAAGTGAGAGAAATCTGATGAATCCAAATCTTTCAAATCAACGAGGTTTAATGGACCTTCAAGTTTGTATATATCATAATTTTCCAATAACAAATCATTTTTAAGCCAATTTAAAATGTCAGAAGATACATTTTTTTCGATTTCCAACCTTACAACGGGTGCGGATTTGCGATGTCGCAATTCTTCTTCAATCAATTCTAACAGATCTTCCGCCTCTTCCTCATTACGATCAATATCAGCATTTCGAGTGATACGAAACGCACAGCTTTCAATGATTTCCATACCGGGAAAAAGGGATTGCAAATGAGCAGCGATTAACTGTTCAAGAGGAATGTATTGGTTGTCTTCGCTGGTTTCAACCCAGCGGGGGCGGTTTTGGGGTATTTTAACTCGGGCAAAAAATTCTGTTGTTCCTTGGGGCCGTTTTACTCGTACGGCAAGAGATAGTGACAGATTGCTGATAAATGGGAAAGGCTGGCCCGGTCCAACTCCAAGTGGGGTGAGTATGGGAAATACGGCTTCTCGAAAAAAACGATCGACATATTTTTTTTGCGAACGGTTCAACTCGGCATAATTGAGTAATGCCAAGCCCTCTCGTCTCAGAGCCGGTAATATCTCTTCAATGAGGCAACGCCTTTGAATAGTCACCATTTCGGTAACCAGTGGAGGGATGATCTGCAATTGCTCGTTGGGTGTTTTTCCATCAATCGTCTTTTTTGTCACACCACCGGCGATTTGGCGTTTTAAACCGCCTACGCGCTTCATGAAAAATTCATCCAGATTATTGCTAAAAATGGAAATGAATTTCGCCCTCTCGATAAGGGGTTTTCGTTCATCGAGCGCTTCATTCAAAACCCGGCGGTTAAATTCAAGCCAGCTGGTTTCACGATTAAAAAAAAGATCATATGATAACATATTTTTACGAGCCATTGGATAAACACCTTTTTTTCAAAGTAGCACTCCCTTCAGAAAACAGCAAGAAGCACCACAAGCCCATTATTCCTCAAATGGAGAATATACGGGATGGTGCGATGATATAACATTAAAAATTGATTATATCTGAAATACCTATTTTGGCCAAATCAACTCCACACCAAGGTATACGATTACTCAATTTTTGAAGAAACGAATCCGAAAAGGCAATTTGATCTAACAAAATTCAATCTAAAATTTTTGTGTCGTAATTGAATAAAATGATGGTATGATATCTTTATCAAAAACATGTCGAGTTATGGAGCCATGAATTGATAGAATGAACATCCTGCCGCGGTCTCAAAGATCATTCACTTTAATCGAACTATTGATTGTTGTGGCTATTATTGGAATCCTGGCTGCCATCGCTGTTCCCAATTTCATCAATGCTCAAATGCGCGCCACCGTTACCCGAACCTACGCCGATATGAAAGCGTTATACAGTGCGATGGAAATGTACCGGCTGGATAACAACTCCTATGTTCCGGATTATGACAGCCAAAAAGTGCCCGGTGTTTCAATCCAAGGGAACGAAGTCTTGACCTATGCAAAATTAACCAGTCCAGTCGCCTATATGAATTCCATCCCCATCGATCCCTTCTTTGGCAGCTCCTCTTTACGTGGTTTGCATCCCAAAGCGGCCCCTTATTTTCAATATGCCGGTCCGTGGGGTGGGATGGAAGAACCGCGGGAAGCGTGGAGACCCAGCCGGACGATTTATACCATGACCAGTTTAGGACCAGATAAGGAAGACCAACAAGCCTGGAGTTATCCTCACGATCGAGCTTATCTTGTGACGTATTCCGCCTCAAATGGAGTTCATTCCCAAGGCGATATTTATATGTCCAACAATGGATTGGTTCAATAATCATTGAGTGACCCAGATGGTATTTTATTCGTAGGCATGGATGTACCTCATTCCATAAAGCCCTTTCAATGGCAATGATTTTGCGTTGGACATGTCTTTTTTGACAAGAATCCAAATATCCCCATCCGAATAAAGGCCATCGGTGGGTTGATATGTATTAACATTTTGGCATAATTCTTTTGTGGTATATTGATTAGCATAAAGAACTACATCTTCAAAATCACGATCTTATGGAATTTATTTACAAATGCAAGAAAAAATTCACTCCCCTGTGCCCCACTTCTATACACCCACGGCTTCATTCTGTTATCATGGGGAAAATGTTTCGGAGGAGTCAAAATTATGAATCCAATCTCACGGCGGCATTTCTTGCACACGCTTGGTGCAGGAGCGTCTTTTTTAACGATCCCAGCATCCAAATCCCTGGCGGCTGAAGCGAAAAATCACAAGCCCAATGTGATACTTATTTTTACTGACGACCATGGTTCCATTGATATCAATACTTATGGTGCCAAGGATCTTATTACACCGAACCTCGACCGGCTGGCAAAGCGTGGTACACGCTTTATGCAATTTTATGCTGCTGCACCAGTATGTTCACCCTCGCGAGCGGCATTGATGACAGGGCGTTATCCACAACGTGCCGGCCTGCCAGGCAACACAGGCTCCCAGCGTGGCCATGCGGGGATGGCGTCTGAGCAAATCACAATCGCTGAGATGATGAAGCAGAACGGCTACACAACTGGCCATGTGGGTAAATGGCATTTAGGCTACACCCCTGAAACCATGCCCAACAATCAAGGCTTCGATTATTCATTCGGCCACATGGGTGGATGTATTGATAACTACTCGCACTTCTTTTACTGGAGCGGTCCGAACCGCCATGACCTTTGGCGCAATGGCGAAGAGGTATGGCATGATGGGGAGTTCTTTGGCGACCTGATGGTTGACGAATGCCAGCAATTCATCTCTCGAAATAAAGAAAATCCTTTCTTTTTATATTGGGCCATCAATTTCCCTCATTATCCTCTGCAAGGTGTTGAGAAATGGCGAAAAGAATATGAAAAGTTAGATTATCCACGAAGCGATTATGCCGCTTTTGTTTCCACTCTGGATGAAATGGTTGGTAAAGTCATGGATCATGTGGATGAACTGGGCCTGACTGAGGATACCATCATTATCTTCCAATCCGACCACGGCCATTCCACTGAAACCCGCACCGGTGGCGGTGGTGGTAATGCCGGACCATATCGAGGCGCCAAGTTTAGCTTGTTTGAAGGCGGGATTCGGGTGCCTGCCATAATCAGCTGGCCCGGCCACCTTCCCCAAAATGCGGTAAGAAACCAGTTGGCCACCGGTTGTGACTGGTATCCGACCATCCTTGATCTATGCGATTTGCCGAAACCAGAGCACAAAATCGATGGCGAAAGCATCGTTCCTCTGATTAAATCACCGGATGCCAAAACCCCTCATCCCCAATTTCATTGGGAAACTGGCCGCAACAGTTGGGCAGTGCGCGATGGAAACTGGAAACTGCTTGGTAACCCTCGTGATACCTCTAACAAAGCACCGATAACTGATGATGATAAACTCTTTCTGGTGAACCTTGCTGAGGATGTAACCGAAATGAAAAATATCGCCGATCTACATCCCGAAATCGTCAATCGCCTAAAAGAATCACATAATCAATGGAAAAAAGAGGTGAATAATTAACAAAACGATATAGCGGGATAAAAATATCGATTCAATTAGTGCTTTTCAATTGACATTTTACCCCAGTTAAAATGGAATTCCTGGAAATATAATGCCCATGCTTCTGAATAAATGTATAATAGAAAGAAATGAATAATCATGAAACGTTTGAACCGAAGCTAACTCCCCCTCAGCGGCGCTTGTGGAGTGAATTTGTTGATGTTCCACAAGAATTTACCCTCTATGGTGGAACCGCTATTGCATTATATCTAGGGCATCGGCATTCAGTTGATTTTGATTTTTTGGGGAGAGAAAAATTTGATCCCGACAAGCTTCGAAATGACATCCCTTTCTTGAGGGATACCAAGGTTATCCAAAAAACAGCTCATTCTCTCACCTGTTTGGTTGACCGTGGTGACACTGTTCAAGTATCTTTTTTTGGTATACCTGAGATAAAACCCATCAAACCTCCACTCATAACAAAGGATATCGGCCTCAAAGTTGCGTCATTAATTGATCTTGCCGGCATGAAAGCGGCAGTGGTGCAAAAGCGAGTGGAAGCCAAAGATTATATTGATTTGGATGCCATGATCCAAAGTGGAGCCATTGACCTGCCAACTGCACTGGCGGCAGGTCAACAAATCTATTCGCAGGGATTTAATCCATTGATAACGCTCAAAGCCCTTAGTTTTTTTGAGGATGGTAATCTAGCATCTCTCTCACAGGAGGTACGCGATCGATTAATCAAAGCCGTACAATCAGTCGAATTAAACCGCCTTCCCAACTTGAACACAACAAACAAATAGGGCTAGTGAAAAAGGTGTATCATCATGAAGTCTCTGCCTAAAACCCCGGAACTAAAGGCATTATCAAAACGCATTATCTGGTTTGAAAACCCGGATCAGGCGCTTGCTGATCCAGTGCGGTTTATTGCCTATGCATTGACCTATGCCACCCACGAAGATATAAACATTCTACAAAATTATGTCAGCGACGATGACTTGCGTGAGGCACTGGACCAAGCCCCACCCGGCATTATCGACAAACGTTCATGGGCTTACTGGAACCTGAAACTGGGCCGTTATCCCGCCCCACCGATGCCGAAACGGACCTATAATGAAAAATCGAATGCTTAAAGTTCTTTATAATAGTATCCCATCCTCATCTTTTCATCATCAATAAACAGTATTAAAGCCATTATATTCCTACAAGATTTTATTTGTTGAATGTTGAAGCTGGTAATTTGATTCTGAATTCAGTTTGATTCCTATTTTTTGTAATTGGTATTTCACCATAATGTGCTTGAATGATTCTTTGTACAATCCGTAATCCAAGCCCTAATCCTTTAATCCCCTCTTAACCTCCCCCACTTCATTGGGGGAGGAATGATGGGAGCGATTATAAGTTTTCACTTCCTTCCCACTTCATTTGGCTGGCATATTACATCGAAATCATATTTGCTTAAGCGATAATGATAGCGCAGGATACCTGTCAATGATCAAGAAATCAATTCTTTAATCGCTTCAAGAAATCGATCCACATTTTCTGTTCGCGCGCTGTGCCCCATTAAACCGATCCTCCACACTTTACCCGCTAATGGACCCAATCCCGGTCCAATTTCAATATCATATTTCATCAACAATTCGCTTCGTATATTGGCCTCATCCACACCGTCGGGAATTAGCACCGCATTGAGCATTGGCAATCGCGAGTCGGGTTCAACCAACATTTTTAGCCCAATCAAATCAAGTCCTTCAACAAGCTGTTGATGAACTTTTTGATGCCGCTCGAAGACATCTTCAAAACCCTCATCAAATATGCATAGCAACGCCTGGTATAAGCCATAAAGCATATTGATCGGTGCGGTGTGGTGGTAAACCCGTTTTGCCCCTTCCCAATATTGCACAATCATGCTCAGGTCAAGATACCAGTTTGGAACCTTTGATTCGCGCTGTTGTAACTTCTCAACCGCATTGTCAGAAAAACTGACCGGTGATAATCCTGGCGGGCATGAAAGGCATTTTTGCGTACCGCTATACAACGCATCCACATTCCATTCATCCATTTTGACAGGCATACCACCCAAACTGGTTACCGTATCAACCAAATAGAGGGCATCGCTCTGCCCAACCAACGCACCAATTTCTTCAACCGGATTGCACACCCCTGTGGAGGTCTCAGCATGCACCACCGCCACCAGCTTATAAGATTGACTCTCAAGTTTAGTCTTTACATCGTCAACAATGACAGGTTTTCCCCATTCATATTCCAATACATCAACATTGGCACCCAACCGAGTGGCAACATCAGTCATCCGTTTCCCAAACACACCATTGGATAAAATCAAAACCGGATCACCCGGTTCAATGAGATTCACAAAGCAGGTTTCCATACCCGCAGAACCCGTTCCGCTCACTGGCAAAGTCAAAGCATTTTGAGTATTCAATAACGATTGTAACAATCGTTTGATCTCATCCATAATCTCGATAAAACGCGGATCAAGATGCCCGATCGTGGGGCGGGAAAGCGCTTGATAAACAGGCGCCGGAACACATGAAGGCCCAGGCCCCATCAATAAAATGTCACGCAGTCCGTTTAATTTGTTTTCCATTTTCTTATCTCCCAATGCTGAATCATTCAACATCATTTATCCCAATCAACATTGACTATACCCTACAATAATATAAAAGTGTTTCCAGTCATAGTGAAACAAATAATGTGGTATGACCAATCGGAAATATCCACAAACAAATTAAAAGACAACAATACCTTCCGTTTCCAGGTGTTCAGGATAATAATTTAATTGAGCGATTGTTTTTTATAAATGGTCAGCTATATGAATTTCCATTCCCCCACCAAGATTGGGAGTGGCTAGGGGAGGGTGGATAAAAAACCTAGAGCGGAATCCTTTAACCCCCTCCATTTCATTTGGGGAGGAATAGTGGCACTAAATGAAAGTTTTTATACTAATTCCATCATTGCATATGGCTGACAAGTTACGATTTTTCCATAATCTCAATTAACAAATAATTTGCTAACCATAATTCAATAAAATAGAATAATTATATATATATGGCCACATCCACTAAAAAATCCATACATGAACAAGGTACGCTGTGGGATTCCAAATCCCGATCCAACGATGTGTTGAAACAAATCGTTGCCATGATATTCGAAGGCCATTTCTCACCAGGTGACCGCTTGCCTGCTGAACGGGATCTATCCCTTCAATTAGGCGTAAGCCGAACAACCTTGCGTGATGCACTTAATCGCCTGGAAGCTCGAGGATACATCGAGCGTCGCTCAAAAAGTGGGAATTTTATTCGAACCGCTATTCCCAAAAATGTACGCGATCCCATCGAAGATGTGGTCATGTCTAGAATCGTTGGTTTAAAAGAAATCATTGAAATACGCAAAAATCTGGAAATCTGGGCGGCTGGCAAAGCCGCTGAATCCCAAAAAAATAAAGAACTGAAAGAACTTAAATCCTGTCTGACTACCATGAAATCAACCGCCTCCTTTCGCACCACCAAACAGTTCGAACGCTATCAGGATGCCGACATGAAGTTCCATTTGGTGATCGCTGAATCAACACGAAATTCAATCTACATCCATCTTTTCCATTTTTTTGCCCATCTAATCCAGGTTTCCATCTCATTGAGCCGGCAAATGTTCCCCGAAAAATTTGGCGTTGAAAATTTAGAAAAACACAAATCCATTTATGAGGCCATCCGCCAAAACAACAGCAAAGAAGCGGAACAAGCCATGTTGGAGCATTTTGAATTTATCGAACGAAACCTCCCCAAAATCGATTAACTGTTTCTATCCTATAATCGTTGTTCTGAACCGTCCACTGAACACGTCTCCACCGTGGCCGGTTGGTTGGAAGCCGCAGGCTGTTTCTCAAGGGCGATATTAATGGTGGGCACCGGTTATGAAGGAAACATGACACAGGGAACTTTATCCCGCTTTAGAAGCATGCAAGAGAACCAGTTAATCCTTGATGAAACTCGCAGCCCATATGATGATTATGTGGAAAGTTTTCACCTGTTTAAACGTGAATGCACCAACGCCATGTTAAATGGTACCCCCATTATACAAACCGGCGCCGAAAACCTGAAAACCTTAAAAACCACTTTCTCCGCCTATCAAGCCATCCAAAC
>CAZFER010000025.1:0-78242 GCA_964517495.1 uncultured bacterium
CCGCCGAGCCGTTATACGTGGAAACGGCTCGGCGGGAGCCTCGCCCTCCCCTTTATCTTAAGGCCATTGGGGGTTGACCTGTGTGTCAACCCAGTTTTGAGATAATCCCCTGTTCATCCCCACAAACTTTTGGGTAAAACTCAGATCATTTATTGGGAGGGGGGCAGAGGAGGCCTGATGGGAGTGGTTCAGGTTCAGGGAATGTGAGATCCAGAATATTTTTATTTTTCATTTTGGATTTTTTGTTTGTTTTTTTGGAAGAATTCTGGATTGGAACATTGTTTTTATTGATTTTTTTGGTTGGTTGTCCATTCATAAGAGGTATTTTTGCTAATAATTGCTTTTTTATGGCTAAATATTGGCGGTAATAGGACAAGAATAGACGATGGAGGGATTGGACCTTGGGAGACATGTAATCATCGACTTTATCCAATTCTTTAGTCATGCGTTCGAGGAGTTGCATGGTGGATTGCAGGATGGATTCCTCGAAAGTTTCGATTTGGGTTAGGATGGCTTGATTGATCATGGGATTCTCCTTATCACGATATTTATTTTGGGAAAGCAAAGTGTGCGTTTCTATTAATAGAGAGATATCAGAATTATTGAGGAACTAAAGATAATATAAATGGTTTTTGGGTAAATATTCGGTTATCCCGTTGTCATGAATGAATTGAGGGGTACATAGGATTTTTTTGAATCTTTTTGAAAGAGGGAAAAGCCAGATATCTTTTTGAGGAAGAGAGTAAGTATTGTGTACATCTAGTTTGCCACGTCCTTTAGTACACCCCACATGAATCCAGTTAGCCGCCTGATAACATGTGCTACGCGCACGAACCAGTTATATCTTGTCGAGCCAACATTCTTGGGGCCGACAACAGAGGATACCGCAATTCCTCCCACGGGCGTCCAGCCGTCACGAATATGTTCATTCACAAATTGCTCTAATTGTTTGAAGGCGCCATTACCGTTTCCATCACAACATAACCCGGGGACAAACCCCAATAGCGTTCCGATGACATAATAACCCCAGACCTCTCCGCCTTGGCCTTCAAATGACGCCTTGGTGCCATCAGAGAACGAGAGATTACGCACGAACCAGCGATACAGAGCAACTGCACCTCACGCGGCAGGAATGATAAACAGCGAAAGCAGAACGGCAAGCAAGCCCCAACCGAGAGCCTGAAAGCCCGTCCCAGTGAAGTCAATTCTTCTTTCTTCAGTCATGATAGTGTTCCTCCTTTTGTTGCCTAATGACGTTGCGGATCAGGCGCGCTATCAAGCGTCGCCTGCATCCGTCTTGTTCGACATCCTTCCCATTGCATAGCTCTCAACTGACGGGACTCAATCGCTCACGAAGCCCTTTGAACCAACAAAGAACGGTTAGCAAGCTTCCGCCAATCGTCCAGATGACGAAATTCACAAAGATTACGGGATACAGAACAGCCATTCCTGTAAGCATCGTGCAGACAAGGGAGAAGACAAGGAGTGCAGCGAAGCAAGTGACAACAAGCCGAACCTCGCGTTTCTCTACTGGCACTATGGATACCGGTTCGCGTCGGCGCTGCAGCCACAATCCGGAAATGGATAACGCATAGAAGACGAAAGTGAAGAGCTGCACCGGCACTGACGGCAACCCGTCGGGGCGCAGTAAGAAATATGTCACACCATACAGCACCATAAGGTAAGCACATAAGCCGGCAAAGCCAAAGCGACCGAAGTTGACGATGCCACGCGCATCTGCGGCTGTGGAAGTGGGCTTGGCCAAACGCAATAGCAGTAGCAGAAGAAGGAGTGCCACAGCCATATTGGCTGCCAAATTTATGACGCCACCGGAATTCATTGCCATAATCGGCACAAAAGAGAGCAGAACGTAGAACCATATGGCGTGTGCTCCTTTGCTCTTACCGGTGAACCACTCAAGATCGGGGAATAGAGAGCGAAGACCGGGATAGAGTAGACTGGCAACCGTCAGCGGCAGGACGAAAGACATCATAGGATGGAAGAAAAAGACCATGCTGATCTCCGAGAACCCGTATGGCCCAATGCTACCCATTGCCAGCTTTCCGTCTCCGGCGTAACCATGCCAGACTACCTTGGTGATCCACGACTCGTAGAGCCCGAAAAGAACGCCCCACAAATAGAGGGATGAAAGCGATGTACGGCCAGTCCGGACGGCGAGTGTTGTGAAGAAAAAGAAGTGCGCGAAATAGAGCCAGTAGGTGACCAATATGGTCCATGGGTGCCACAGTCCGGCCGGCAGTGAAGCACCGGACAGCACTTCTGCGCCAATTAGTACGATGACGCCGATCAGGGCACGTGCGAACAAAACTCTGAGGGGGCCTGCCGGGGCCGGAACACTTTGTTCTGAAGCTTGTTTCGAGAAACCTGATTTCATTTACTCTGATACTCTTTTCGTCGGTTGGTTGTCGAACAATTTATTCGATGGTTTCCGAACTTTATGTCATTTTGACTTGACCGTCAAGAAAGAATCTTATAAATCTACTATTATTCTAACCGTTGTTTATCGCAAATAGGCTTTAAGACTGTATTTTATTGTTTATGAAAAAAGTAAATCAGGAATTAATCCATACCTATTCTGAGCAATTGACGAATCATTGCGTTTCTCCGTCTGACCGAAGGGATTTCTTCAAGTAACCCACCATTTATTGCTTATAATCGCTTCCACTATTCTCCTCAATGAAATGGGGGAGGTTAGGAGGGGGGGATTAAATGATTGTGCTCAACTTATTAACCCTCCCAAACTTGGAAGGGGAAAGGTGCATCAAATGACTCACAACTTACACATGATTAATCTTATTGATATTACCGTAATATTGAGGTAAGGTAGAGAGAAATTAATAAACGGCAGAAAAATTCATTAATCAGGATAGTGACATGAAACGACGTGACTTTTTAAAAACCACTATTGCTTCCGGATTGGCAACTCCCTTCCTCACCAAACCAATCAGCGCTGAAGAGCAGAAAAAACCCAATTTTGTTTTCATTTTAGTTGACGATCTAGGCTGGAAAGACCTAGGTTGCTTTGGCAGTACCTTTTATGAAACGCCCAATGTCGACCGCCTTCGTGTCACGGGGATGAAATTCACTGCTGGTTATGCCGCATGCCCCGTATGTTCTCCCACACGGGCGAGCATTATGACGGGAAAATATCCCGCCCGAGTGGGCATTACTGACTATATCAGCCCCTCTGGTGGGAACCAACCTGATAAATGGAGGCGGAATACCCCATTGCTGCCCGCGCCTTATTCCGATCGGATGCCCTTGGATGAAGTTACGCTTGCCGAAGCCTTGAAAGAAGCGGGTTATGCCACTTTTTATGCGGGGAAATGGCACCTGGGACCGGAAGGATATTGGCCCGAAAATCAGGGATTTGATGTCAACAAAGGCGGGATCGAACGAGGCGGTCCCTATGGTGGAGATAAATACTTTTCACCCTATGGTAATCCCCGCCTGGAGGATGGCCCTCCCGGTGAACATCTTCCCGCACGATTGGGTGAGGAAACCACGTCGTTCATCAAAGCTCATAAAAATCAACCTTTCATGGCTTATTTATCCTTCTACTCGGTTCACGTTCCTCTTATGGCTCGTGAAGATCTCAAGAAGAAATATCAGGAAAAAGCGGATAAGTTAAAAATCACCACGGATAGATGGGGAAAAGAAGGCGAGCGTAAAGTACGCCGGGTACAGGATCACGCTGTTTATGCGGGTATGGTGGAAGCCATGGACCTGGCAGTCGGTGATGTACTCAACACACTTGAAGAAGAAGGCTTGGCGGAAAATACGATCATTTTCTTTATGTCGGACAATGGCGGCTTATCCACCTCTGAAGGCCATCCAACTTCCAACTTGCCATTGCGGGGAGGTAAAGGGTGGATGTACGAAGGAGGAATCCGTGAACCAATGATCGTACGAGCTCCTGGCCTCACCCAGCCCGGCAGTACCTGCGAGAATTATATAACCAGCACTGACTTTTATCCTACCATACTCGAATTGGCGGGGCTTCCCGGCAGGCCAAAGCAACATCAGGATGGTGTCAGTTTTGTGCCTTTGCTTCACGGGAAAAATCAGGATCGAGGAGCGATCTATTGGCATTACCCCCATTATGGCAATCAGGGTGGAGCACCCTCAGGTGCCGTGCGAGAAGGCGATTGGAAATTGATAGAGTGGTATGAAGACGGCAAACTTGAGTTGTATAACATCAAGAAAGATATCAGTGAGAATGAAAACCTGGCGAAAATACATCCTCAAAAAGTTGGTGCGCTTCATGAAAAGTTAAAAGCCTGGCGTAAAGCCACTGGCGCTAAAATGCCGAGTGAGAATCCTAATTATAAATGATACATGTGAATTTACTCATTGCACTCTTAGCCCATAACGGGCCATTTTGCGTTGGAGGGTACGCCGGTCAATGCCAAGCAGTTCGGCGGTTTGGGAAACATTCTGGTTAGTATAAGCCAGGGTTTCTTTGATGTGTTTTTTCTCGGCCTCTTCCAGAGATTGAGGGACAAAGGGTTCTTGGTTAGTTTCCTCTTTGGATGAATGCAGATTAGACAAGGGGGATTTCATCGAAAGGAGCGTCTCAATCTCCTCCCGTGTGATGATGGAATTGTTGGATAACAACACGGCTCGTTCACAAATATTGAACAATTCCCGTATATTGCCTGGCCAGTTGTAATGCATTAAGACTTCAAGTGCTTCTTCGGAAAACGCCATCCCACGGCCTTGTGCCGAACGATTGAGATAATGATTGATCAATAAAGAGATATCTTCACTGCGCTCTCTCAAGGGTGGTGAATGAATCACCAGGACATTCAACCGGTAAAACAAATCTTCACGGAAGAATCCCGATTTTACCCGCTCGGTCAAATCGCGGTTGGCTGCTGCTACAATCCGTGTGTTGGTGGTTTGGATAGTGGTGGAACCCAGTGGGCGAAATTCACCGGTTTCGATGACCCGAAGCAGGCTGGCCTGTACGTTGGGATCCATATCGGCGATTTCATCAATAAACAGAGTGCCATGATTTGCCACGGTTAGCAGGCCGTCTTTTTGTGAGGTTGCACCGGTAAACGCACCCGCCACATGGCCGAATAATTCATTTTCCAACAACTCAGGCTTTAAGGTCGCACAGTTGATAGCAATAAACGGGGCTGCCTGACGGCGGCCTTGAAAATGCAAGGCGCGGGCGACCAGTTCCTTGCCGGTTCCGCTTTCACCGGTTACCAGGACGGGTGCATCTGAATCCTTCATCCGTTCGATCATGGCAAGCACATGCTTGATCGCCGGGCTTTCCCCCACAATCCCGTGTGAGGCTTCTGAGCGTTGGATGGCGTCGCGCAGGTGTTTGTTCTCCAACTCAATGGCGCGCTGTTCGAGTGCTTTTTTTAAATAAATCTCCAGGTGTGATATTTCGCACGGTTTGGTTAAATAATGAAAAGCACCCAACTTAATGGCATCGATTGCTGTGTTGATTGATCCATACCCGGTCAATACAATTACCGGCAGGTCATCCCGTTTGGCCTGCAAGTGCTCAAGTAATTCCAGGCCATCCATGCCCGGCATATTTAAATCCACCACCGCCGTATCACACTGGGCTAGTGATTCATGTTTAAGCGCATGTTCACCGTCTTCCGCATACATCACGCTATAGCCACGCCGTTCCAATGCACGGCCTGCGGTGCGCCGAAAGACGGCATCATCATCGACTAATAATACAGTGCCCTCATGTTGGGTTTTGGATATATCATTCATTGATTATTGATCTTCTTCAGTTCGGATGGGCAGCCAAATTTCCACCTGGGTGCCTTCACCCAATTCACTCTCAATCTCAAGCCGGCCGCCTAAGTCTTGAATGGTACCATAGGTTACATAAAGCCCCAATCCCGTACCTTTACCCACAGGTTTTGTCGTAAAAAAGGGTTCGTATAAATGGGGAATATCCGGCTTGGCAATCCCACAGCCATTATCGCGGATACGGATACCGATCATGCCATCCTGCCTGCAGGTCTCCACCTCGATCCGTTTATCTTCTTCATTGTTTTCCACCGCGTCTGCAGCATTCAAGAGAATATTAAAAACCGCCCGTTGAATCCCACTCGATTCTGTAACGATCATGGGGAGAGAATGATCCAGCCTTTCATGCAGGGTGACTTTGGATAGCTTCGGCCCCAATAAATCAATGGCTTGATGCACAAGTTCGTTAATGGAGCAATATTCCTGGATGTTTTCCGGTTTACGTGAAAAATTGAGTAATCCCTGGGTGATTTCTTTACAACGTTTAATCTGTTCATGAATCGTCTGCAACGATTCATCCAGTTCCTCAGCGTATTCACATTCCTCTTTGGGGAACGTGGTTTGGATAATATCGCGTGCTTCTTCTGCCAAAATACTGATGGTGCCCAAAGGTGTGTTAAGTTCATGCGCTATACCCGCTGCCAACTGTCCGATAGCGGCCAACTTTTGTGCACGCGCCCATTGTTCTTGATTTTTCTTTTGTTCGGTCACATCCAAAATTAATTCGATGACTTGGACTAATTCGCCAACTGGCCCGCGTATACTGCTAAGCAGTACTTCAAAATCCCGCATGCCTTGTGTAACCGTCGGCAGCCGTACTTCAAAGAAATGGGATTTCCCGCTCTCGGAAAAATCCCCATCCAACGAGGTATGCAAATAGTGTTTGGCAATCCGGCTGATTATATAGCACGCCTTGGTTTCATCTTTCCCTTCTTTTCCGAACCAGTTTTCCACACAATCATTAACCCATTCCACTTTGCCCTGGTTATCGATTACCAGCATCCCGGTTTCGAGATGGCGTAGAATATTATCCAGTTTATTCAGTTCCAATTCTGCCTGCATCCGGGCGCTGCGTACTTCACGTTCACGCTTTTGCAGATCCCCCATGATGACAGAAACAAAATAAGCAGTGATGATGGTGGTCAAAACAAAACTGATGGGAGCGCCGATCACATGAAACGAAACTTCCCCCAAATGGAGAATGCTATCCCCACTCACTTTCATATCCACTGGCACCACTGAACTGGCCAAGCCTTGAATGACAAAACTGAGTGTGACCAGCACAGCGATCAATAAACTCTGCCGGTGAGATAAAATAATCCGCGCAATAATGACGATAAAAAAATAAAAGGTGAAAAAGGGATTAATAAATCCCCCGGTAAAAAACAAGATTAACGATAACGCCAAAACATCCAGGATGATCTGCTGCAATGCGATCCGGGGATTAAAATCAGGCCGTTTTACCTTGGCCGCATAATAAGCATTGTATATCGCCATACCCAACGCGATCAACAACAAAGCCCACACCGGGAAACGCATCTCCAACACATAGCGCCCGATCAATGCTGCTGGCACAATGCTGGCCGCCGCATACCAGCGAATACCGGTGAGCCACATCAAACGTTGCCGCAATATTTCCCGGTCATCACTAAACGATGAATAAATCAATTCTTTCATCGGGAACGCACCATCATTTCGCATGATTCATCTCTTAATCGGCAGGTTGAAGGTTTGATTCCTTCATGACCCACCATTTGATCCCCACAAAACATTTTTTACGAATCTCTCTATTTTCCTCGTTTTGACGATGGTGACCAAAGGTTTTATCCAGGGTCTCTCGAAATCCATTATATCTCAAGCCGGCACGTTTCGATATACTTCTTGAGGTCGTTAAATTTGTACAAAACCCGGCTGGTCGGATCAAAAAATCCGAGTGCATTACTCCATGTGCGTGCTTGGCTATTTGTTAGCCACCCAGGCTTGGATACATGTACGACAAAACTCATATTTTAAAGGCTCTCTGGATACCTCGCTGGATTGCCTCAATTCCATCCGCTTGACTACCCTCATTGAAAAAACCTCGAAACGAGGCCGCCCCAAAGCCAATTATCAACTCGAAGAAAACTCTTCCCAGGAACAAGACCTTTTGCAAGCACTTGATCTTCTATCCGCTCATCTCAAGCGTTTTCCTGGTGGTTAATAGCGTGGATCAGGTAAGCGACTTCGGGTGGAAAGTGGTTTTCGTGATTTGGCGTTACGCCCTTTTTCAGAATTTCAATGTGCGTTAGATAATCATTGGATTTTGATTCCTGGATCGCTGAAATCCCGTTCGCATTGCTTGCAGTAAAGATATTCCGACACAGGATCGATGCATCATCGATCCTGTCGATTTCTTCTTCCGCCCAGAGTAGGCCTTGTTCGTCTTTTGGGCTTGCTTGCTGGTTCTTTTCTCCTTTCAGTCTATAATATGGTGAAAGCAAAGTCGCGATGATCAAGCAAGAAGAGGTGTTAGGCATGGGAATGTCCAAAGAGCAAATTATGGAGCGTATATCCGTAGATCCCAATGTTTGTTTTGGGAAACCATGCATTCGAGGGAGACGAATATGGGTGTCATTAATCCTGGATCTTCTTGCGGATGGAATGAGTCATGAGGAGTTGATTCGGGAATACGATATAGAAGAGGAAGATATCCGTTCCTGTATTGCCTATGGCGCTGAAATGTCACGTGAGCGCTTTATCCCGATATCGTTGGAATCATGAAAATCAAACTGGATGAAAATCTTGGACACTCTGTCGCGCAAATATTCAGAGATGCGGATTATGATGTTGAGACGGTTCGACAGGAAGGTCTGTCGGGCGCAAGTGATCGGCATGTCATTGAAATCTGCCAAAAGGAACAACGATGCCTTGTTACGCTCGACTTGGATTTTAGCAATCCACTTGTTTTCGATCCGGCTATTTACCATGGAATTGCCGTATTGAGAGTTCCGTCGAATCCAACGTATCAGGATTTCCTCGATTATACCCATACTTTACTTGTGGGATTTTCCAGCAATGATATCCACGGGCAATTATGGATTGTCCAGCGGAACCAAATTCGTATTTATCAACCGGAATAGAACACCTCTTTTAAGCTACGAATTACTGTTTTTCACAGATTTCGACAACGCAGGGATTGCCTTCTTCATCCGGTATGAACGACTAAGGTCTTGTCATCTTCGAACGCACAGTGGGTATCACCTTGTTGTTGGGGACGATTGGCCGGGTGTGTATGCCCACCAGCAAACGGGGCCGCCGCAAAGTTAATTATCAACTCGAAGAATACTCTTCCCAGGAACAAGACCTTTTGCAAGCACTTGATCTTCTATCCGCTCATCTCAAACGTTTTCACTTTGAAGGCGTTAGTGTATACACCTCCGACCAAAACTAACCACCTCAATCTGTTTGACTTATATAAACCGATCCGCCAGGGCTATAATAAAGTCACGATAGGAGGTTATTGATTCTCATTTCCAGGGGCTATCTTATGTAACCCCGTTGGGGTAAAAAGCATGGATTCATTATACTTTTGGGTAAAGATCAGCACTCTTGGGAGGGGAATGGAACTACATATGGCTGAACTATTACATTAAAAGAAATGATGGAGAAAAAATGAAAAAAATACTCTATTTTATTATTTACCTGTGTTTGCTTCCTATATTATTTGTAGGAGCGGAGATTGTTCCTTTGACCATCCTGCATACCAATGACTTTCATTCCTATTTGCTTCCCCATCAGGATGGCAAAGGGGGAGCGGCCATTATCGCAGGCTATTATAAACAGGCCAGGAAAGATATTGACAATCTGTTGATTCTTGATGCGGGAGATATGATCAGTGGGACGCCGGTTTCTTCCCTCTTCAAGGGCGATCCAATCTTCCATGTCTTAAACCATTGGACATTGGATGCGGCCACCATTGGGAATCATGAGTTTGACAATGGCTGGCAACGGATTGAGCGTTATCGCGATATCGCAGATTTCCCATTATTATGCGCCAATGCCTATTATCCCGATCCGAAGGGTATAATGCATCTTATTGGAGATCACGCCTACAAGGTTTTTGATCGAGGTGGCCTGAAAGTAGCTGTAATCGGTGTGGTTACGGAATACACCCCTTATATCACTGTCCGTGAAGGAACGGAGGGGATAAAATTTGTTGGTTCCATTGATGCCTTAAATCAGTTGGTTCCCAAGTTAAAAAAGACCGTTGATATAATCATTGTCTTATCACACATCGGGCATGACAACGACCGCCGATTGGCAGAGGAAGTTGAGGATATTCATCTGGTTATAGGCGGGCATAGCCATACTCGATTGGATAAAGAAGTTTATATCAACGGTGTTCCAATCGTGCAAGCAGGCAGCAAAGGACGATATATCGGGCGGATTGACCTGAAGGCTGATAATGAAGCCGATCATATCGTTGATTTTACTTACCAATTGCTGGAGGTTGATCCAACATTAGCCAAACCGGATGCTGAGACTAAAAAACTTATCCAGCAATGGGAGGATCGGGTTTCAGAGGTTGTCGATCGGCCTTTAGGTACAGCGGTAAAAAAATTATCAAAAATCGATATGATTTTTCTTGCCGATGCCGCTTTTCTTGAAGCCACTGATGCAGATTATTCTTTTCATAACTCTGGAGGCACACGTGGTTCGCTGAATCAAGGCGAATTTAGTTATCGTGAAATGTGGAATATTTATCCCTTTGATAATACTTTAGTTACAGCAAGGGTGATTGGAAAAGAGATTCCAGAGCATTTTTATGGATACCAGCCTATCCAGCCAGAAAAAATGTATAAAGTCGTAACCAATAGTTATATTCGGGATCAGTGGAAACGAATGCATCCAGACCTTGCAGAATGGGAATGGCAGGATACTGGTTTGGTCATTCGGGATGCGATTATACGCTATATAGAGAAGCGCAAAAATATTGAACCGGTTAAGTTATTTCGATAAGATTTTCTATTAAGCCAGAATGGTTTATAATTATTAAAATGCCAAGTCTATTTATGGAGATCAATGTATGAATGAACAGCAAAATGAACAGTTGGAACAACAGAATGAAGGGGATGAGCAACCTCAAATCGAGGAATACGGGTGGGAATTTCACAAAAAACCACTGCTGTATGCCCTTATTTTAACCATTCTATTTTATGCGTTTATCACATTCTACGTGAGTTTGTAAGCAAGTTTTTTGAATCAATAGAAGAAGGGGCGCTTATTCCAAGCGCCCCCATACAGGTTATTTTCGTTTTGTTTGTGTGTTTTTACACCAGTTGATCGGGTTGAGGTTCAGTGACTGGAGCATCATCCGCTGGTAATTCATCTTTACCATAAGGAATAGTCTCAGGTTCGAGGCCCGCTTTCGCCAGGATAATGTAGAGCACAAATCCCACGATGTATGAATAAATAGCGGCGGGAACAATGCTACCGTAGCCTATATTCGGTAAAATTCCGACGATAAAGCCCACGATAAGAGAAATATATCCAGCCCAATTAATCCCTTTGCGTGGTCCAGGCCATTTCCCACCAGAAAGCAGGTAATCGGCTGTAATTGCACCGCAAATGGGGCCAAAGGATGCACCAATCAAACCAAAGAATGGTCCTAATTCTCCCGCAACCCCAGTTACGGCCAGAATGATACCAATGGTTGCTCCACCTAAGGCAAATGCCATTCTTGAGATGCTGGGGATCATGGTAGAAAAGCTATTGGCAATAATAAAGCAACAGAAACAGGCAGGAGCCATGGACGCGATAGCAAAGAGGAGGAACATGAATTGGCCGCCAGCCATTTGGCCAATGGTTTGTGAGAATGTCCAGGCACCTTGTTCGGCATAGGCCAGGTCTGGATTACTTCCCATCACACCGGCAATCGCGATCATGGGGAGAATGCCGCAAACAATGATTGCAACTGCAACACCGACCAAGCCGCCCATGAGTACATCATTTTTATCACGGTTATTCATGCCGAAGTCAGCACCTGCCGCTCCCGCGGTAGCAAAAAATCCAATAATGATCTGAATGGCCATTAACATCCCAAACATGAAGGTAGGATGCTCAATCCCCATTTTTGCCGCATCGAATTTGCTGACATCAAATTCGGAAAGGCCGCCGGAGGCGGAAAAAGCGGCATAAAGCAACATGACGAGGGGCACAATCGGGAAAAAGGTTGCCACTTTGGCGACGTATTGAATACCCTTGGCGGCTAAAAAGGCAAAGATATACCCCCAGATAATCCCTGTAATGATAAAGGCTATTGTACGGGGACCCGGGGCTTCAGCCGCTCCGTAAATGGCTTTCAACACAAAGTCGGTTGAGAAAAAGGTGGCCACACTGTACCATCCCACTTGCAATACGCCCATGAACAAGCCGGGAATAAAATACCCGCCTTTATCGCCATATGTTGATGAACCGATGATATAGAGTGGATAACCTGTTTTCATGCCCCACATGGCAGGCGCAAGATAAAAAAGCAGAAATGAGAGGAAACCCGCGATGATAATACCTAAAATCACAGCACCAAGGCCGCCTGCATTTAGAGTCCCAAGTCCAAGCTGATCATAAAACGCAATCCACAAGAAGATTCCGGCATATGAGGGAGCCGTATTGACATACCACGGTGCACGATTTTCGGACGGATTGGGTTTTGCTGAACGCAAATAATCCGGTAAAGGATAGTTTGATGTTTCAGCCATAGTTCAAAAACTCCTTTCAAGATTCGGTTTTTAGCCAATTGAGTGTTAATTGCTAAACACTATCATGAATATACAAAAAATGAAAAGAGATTTATAGATACGAAGAGGGATGTTCAGTGTAAATTTTTGATTAAATTGTGGGATGTTAAACAGGTATATGCCTGAAAATAAACAACAATGTCCACGAACAATGAAAATTCCCCTCCCAAGTTTGCTGATTTTTACCCACAATTCGGTAGAGAAAAAAAAATCCCAAAGGGGTAAAAAACATGGATTAACAAAACTTGAGACTAAATCTCAGCATTTTATAGGGGGAGGAATAGTGGGACCGGTCATAAGTTTTCACTCCCTTTCACTTCATATGGCTGATATGCATAAAAAAATAAAGGGGAGCAAAATTGCTCCCCATCTTGATGAACCATTTGGATCTACGTTTTTGTTAAATGGACTTATGGTCCAATGCGGATAATGTCACCCGCGCTGGAAGTACCATTTGAAGGATCGTAAAGGAAATCCTTCATGTGATAGTTTGAATCACGGATAGCCGAGCGTCGCAAGTCGTCCAAGCGAGCACCGGTATATTCAGTTTCTTCAAACGCTTCGTCTGCGTTTCCATCAGAACTATCCGGACCATAACTGGTGAGGACATAATAGCTCTGACCGTCTGAACCATACTGATAGCCATCTTCGTTTCCATCGCCTCTGAATGGATCAAAGGGGATAGAAGAAATGTATGCTACCGGCGTGGTCAGGTAGATGCGACGAGCATTTCGTGAAACACCGATCATAACGTGAGCCACGTTAATGGTGGGATCATCCAGGTTCCTGTATTGAACACGCATGATCTGACGGTCGGTGTTCATGGGCGGATACTGGTTGTTGTCGATAAAGAATTGTTCCAAAGAACTTTGGATATTCCGTATCTCCGACTTCGCCCGAGCCACTTTTGCACGCACCTGAGCGTTCAAAAAGTTAGGAACGGCAATAGCCGCCAAAATCCCGATAATCGCCACAACGATCAGCAGTTCGATTAGGGTAAAGCCTCGCAGTCTCTTCATCCTTTTTCACCTCCTTCCTTTGGTAAATTTTGGTGGTAGGATGTTGCGCCCCGATTGAACGGGAAAAAGATCCAAGGTTCGAGAATAATGAATAAATATGAATATAATACCGATATAAATACTTCTCACCTCGGACCTTATCGCAATGAGACCGCCAAGGCCATCATGCAAACATCGCATCCACTATTAATGAGTATCACACTCCAAATTTATTGTCAACCCACTATATCCTTTTTTAATCGATTTATCCAGGTAATCAGATAAACCATTAAAAAAGTGACTCTTATATAGTCTTATCCAATATAAAGACCTAAAATTTCATAAACCTTTAATCTTGTCAAGTGTTTCCAATTCATATAATAATAAACAAGATTCTTTTTTATTTTTAGTGGTATGATTGAACAGAGTTTTTCAGATAAAGGAAGCCGGGATGCAAAATGTACATCGACCTAAAGCGTCAATATCAAAAGAAGAACGTATCTGGGCCACGGTAAGTCATTTAAGTGCCCTTTGTTTCTTTGCGGTTCCGCCCATTGGCCATATTATCGCCCCGCTCATTATATGGTTGATTAAACGTGAAGATTCACACTATCTTGATCAACATGGGAAAGAAGCGATCAATTTTCAAATAAGTTTTACCATTTATATGTTTGTTGCGTTGATTATGATGTTTACTCAGATCCTTTTTGTGGTAGGGCTTCCTGTTGCTATTGGATTGGGCATTTTTTGGTTGGTTGCCATGATCATCGCCGCTATTAAAGCAAACGATGGAAAACATACCCGATATCCATTAACTATACGATTCCTAAAGGATGAGGAGGGGAATTCGAGCAATAGATAGCAGTAAACAGGCGAGATTTTCCCCCTGAATCCCCCCGTCAAGGGGGGGACTTTTGAAGCAATAACCGCTTAAGTTTATGACATTTGGGGCGAACCTGCGTGTTCGTCCGATGTTGTGGTTCGGCACAATAAATAAGAACATTCGACAATGTCTCAATTAGATTCTCTGAAATCCACCCTTATGCAGAGCAACGGGAAGAGGGATGAAATCCAGCAAAGGAAATCGGGGGAAGAGTTCATCAAACTTCTGAATAATTTCATTTTCCAGTGGCATATCGTCCAATTCGATCATATGATTTGGCGATTCAGCCATTTCCAAAACCGAACTGCCATTCTCTTCGTTTTGGGACAGATAGTGGGAAAAACGCATTTGTTCATCAACAATTTGTTGCTTTTTCATATCGATGGGGACTTCCAGGTTTAAATCTTCCTGTAATTCTTCGCGCTCATTTCGTGTGCGCCGGTAATGGCAGATCAGGCGGCAAAATCGATGCTTTTTCATATTATCGATCACGAACATCGATGATTCGGGGTAACGTTGAAGAAATGTTTGAATCCGTTCATTTTTAAGGGCAAGTTGTTTTAGTTTCCGGGCACTTAATCCCTCTTTATTTGCCGTTTTATTCTTATGGTGATGATGAAGGGCGGCCAGGATGAAGGGGCATATATAAAAGGCCAAAAAAGGTACCAAATAGGAAATCAAGATTTCAACTTGATAAAAATAACGCAATACAAAGGTGGTTGCGATAGTGAGTTGGAATCCCCACAAAATCAGCCTTTTGTATTCCGCCAGGAAAGCAGCGGACAATAAGGATATTCGTACCAGCCATTTCAGAATGAAATATAAAAGTACGAACCAGCCAACCGCCAGCATGGTTTCAAGCAGCCAGGGCGGTAATACTTTGGTGCCGACATAATATAATCCCACTAAGAGAAGAACGATTAGTATTTCAATAAAGGTAAAGCCATGTGAGAGAGACTGTTTGTTGATCATCAGTTTAATTCCTCATATCGGATGATGCCATATTTCGTTGACAGGATGATGGATTAATATGACGTTCATCACATTTTAGAAAAAAATCCAATTTTTGTGCACGAAAACTCATTTTTTAAACGTCTTAATTTAATAACAGTCAGCCATATGCAATGGAAAAAGAGTTAAAAATTCAGTTGGTCCCACTATTCCTCCCCCAATGAAATGGGGGAGATTAGGGGGGGTAAATGAATGTGTTCAAGGTTTTCTTATCAACCCTCCCCTAACCCCTCCCAATCTTGGTAGGGGAATGGAACATCAAAAGGCTGATCTCTTTTTATTCAATAACCGTGTTCATTAAAAATGATACTGAAAAATTGTTTAAATGAAAAAATTGCATCAGGAATTAGAGAGAATATATGACCAATTCAGTCAATCCCTTTATTCCTATGCCTTAAACATTACCAAGAATCGTGAATTGGCGGAAGATGCCATTCACCAGGCGTTTTACCGTTTGATGAATCAAACGCAGAGGCCTAAACATTTGAAGGTCTATGTCTTTCGCAGTGTAAGAAACGCCTGCATTGATTTGATTCGCAAGGAAAACCGGTCAAACCAGATTGAAGACCGTTTTATCTTTGAATATAAGGCAAATCCTCGTGATCAAGCCGCGGATGAGGAATTTGTCGAGAATGTCATACAAGCCATGGCCCACCTTTCTGAAGATGAACGCGAAACGATTGTGCAACACCTTTATGCTGAATTGACTTTTCGTGAGATTTCAGAAATTCGTGATATTTCCATTAATACAGCCATGTCGTGGTATCGACGGGGAATTGAAAAATTGCAAAAGCATTTGGAGGAACTCCCATGAATCCGTTTGAAAAAAGATTAAAACAAATTCCATTATCCAAACCGTCTCAGGAATTGCGCACACAACTATTTGGGAAAGCTTCCATCCTGGAAAAAGCAATTAGCTGGTTCAACCGTCCTATTCAATTGAGATGGGCAATGGCGATGGCCTTGTTTATGGGAATTTTGGGGTATTCAGCAGCCACATTACAATCTCAAATTATCAACTCGACAACATTGCCTGATCTAACATATGAGGTTCGAATCGTGGAGAACCAGTCAAAACAACAAAATTTTGATTTGT
Organism: uncultured bacterium; assembly: GCA_964517495.1. Taxonomy (GTDB): domain Bacteria; phylum Hinthialibacterota; class Hinthialibacteria; order Hinthialibacterales; family Hinthialibacteraceae; genus CAZFER01. Next base: position 16,573 of record CAZFER010000025.1, read on the forward strand.
CCCAGGAACAACCCAATTTTTTAAGCGGTTTGGTAACCGCGTCGGTTGAAGTGAATAAGGAGCTCTGATCATGGTTGTGCATGCGCGTTGGTTTTTGATCGCACTATTCCTATTCCTGTCTTTCAAGTTAACGTTTGCCAACGGTAAGAAGGAAGACACGATTCAAGTTCGATTTCAAATCTTTGTGTTGAATGGAACGGTTTTAGGTGACACTTCCCTTCGTGAAGATTTTGAGGATGTATGGGATGGAGATGACAATGACTGGAAAGAATTAGGAGGTGCGGTCACTCTGTTCGATCGAGGAAAATTTCAATTTGGCAATGATATATTATATATCAATGGTGATGGATGCTATTGGAATAAAAAAAGAATTCCATTTGAAGATCAACATTGCGTGGAACTTCCGGAACAAAAAATACGAAAAATCTATTCACCCATCGTTCATTTGGATCAATACGAATCGTCGACCATAAAAATCCATTCTGATCAAACATATGAATACATGGTCAAACGAGATGATGGCCTGTTTGAATTAAAATACATTGCAATTCCAACGGGTTTGGATATCACGGTACGGCCAAAGAAAAAACATCATCGAATCATCTTTGATGAAATGTGGGTTAAGGTTCGTGCGATCGGACGGCGAGAGCCTATTTCAGGCGTTTCCCTGCCAATCGGGAAACCTGTGGTAAACACCCATGAATATAAATTGGAATTGGAATTGCGTTATGAAAAAAAAATCTACGGTGTTCTGTTACATTTGGAAGAGAGTCAAGGATTTGTTTTGATTTGTTTCGACGTAGATGATTGAGGCCTATTCGGTTAGGGCAATTTAGACTGAAATTTCTTGAAATATGAGGAGTTGAAAGAATGATAGAAAGAATTAAACAAACACGATATAAAGGATTAAAAATCACGGTTTTGCTAATTTTTATTACGGCTGGATTTGCTTATTCGGTGTATGAACCCGGATCTAAAAATTCACTTGAGTTGGATAATATCCCTGTTTTTAAAGTCAAAAAAGGACCATTGACCATTAGTGTGGTTGAATCAGGAACGGTTCGCCCCCGTGATCAGATTATCCTCAGAAACGAAACGGAAGAAGCCTCGACGATCCTTTCCATTGTCAAGGAAGGAAAACGGGTTAAAGAAGGTGATCTCCTTGTGGAATTGGATGTTACTCAACAGGAAAGGCGATATCAAACCGGCCAATTGGATCTTCAAAATGATAAAGCTGAATATATCAGTTCCCGCGAGACTTTAGAGATTGTAAAGAATCAAGCCGAGGCGGATATTCAGCAAGCCGAATTGACATTAAAATTTGCTAAGCAGGATCTTCAAAAATATATTGAAGGCGATTATCCAAAACAACTCAAAGAGGCGGAAGCCGCGATCACCATTGCCGAAGAAGAATATAGTCAAGCAAAAGAAGCTTTAAGTTGGTCTAAAGTTTTGTATGAAGAAAAGTATTTATCTCAAACTGTCCTTCAGCAAGATGAACTGGCAGCGAAAAAGGCTAAATTGAATGTGGAACTGGCCAATGAAGATCTTGAATTATTGAAAAATTTCACTCATGAGCGGCAACTGGAACAATTAAAGAGCGATGTTCAACAAGCCCAGATGGCGCTGGAACGCGCTCGTTTGAGTGCCTCCGCCAGTATTACAGATGCCTCTGCCCGTTATCTTTCACGCCAGGAGAGATATGAAGATGAGATTAATGATCTGCAGGAACTAAAAGAAGAAATAGAAAGAGCGAAAATTTCTGCACCTATGGATGGAATTGCCTTGTATGCTTCCAGTGTATTAGACAATTGGGATGATTCTGATGACCGGATTCGTGTTGGAGCGAGTGTACCGGAACGCAGGGAAATCATTTTCCTTACAGCTGCAGAAGAATACAATGTTGATATTCAAATTCAGGAAACCGATCTGAATAAAATTGATCCTGGACTGCCAGCAACGCTTAAGATTGATGCACTTCCGAATGAAACATTCCGTGGAACAGTAAAGAATGTTTCTCCATTGCCAGATCAATATCAGCGGCATTTAAATCCCAACCTGAAAGTCTACAAGACCGATATCGCGATTGAAGGCGATACTCAACATTTACGTAATGGCATGAGTTGCCGGGCGGAGATTATTGTTGAGGAGTACGAGGATGTGACATACATTCCTATTCAGGCTGTTGTGAAAATCAATGATCAGACCTCTGTGTATGTCAAAAATGATAACCAACTGGAAGTTCGTCCCGTTTCTATCGGATTGGATAACAGCCGTATGATTCACATTACCGAGGGATTGAGTGAAGGTGAGTATGTCCTTTTGAAACCGCCTTTGAATATGGAAGAACAAGAACCATTGGTAGAAGAGGAAGAAAAACCTAATCCCCAGCTCGCACAAACCCAAGGATAAAATTATGATCCATTATCGAGTATTTCGTGAGATTAAACTTGGGCTAAAAAATCTGTTGCAGCACAAATTGCGTTCATTCCTCACTATGCTGGGTGTGGTGTTTGGTGTAGGAAGTGTGATCGCCATGTTGGCCGTTGGCGAAGGGGCCAATAAGGGAGCGATGGAGCGAATTCGCAAATTGGGAAGTAACAACATTATTATCAATTCCATTAAACCGATTGATGAAGAAACCTCCAGAGATATTCAGGTCAGGATGAGTGTTTATGGCCTGAAATACAGAGATCATCTGCGAATTCAGGAAAGCTTCTCCAATATTGAAGAGACGGTACCTGTGAAAATCATTCGTAACGAAGGCCAGTTGGGATCACGGACCATGGACCTTCGTGTACTGGGCGTGACTGAAAATTGGTTTGATTTGGTTGAACGGGATATGATGGGAGGCCGGGCTTTGACGACACATGACAATGAAACCTATTCCCGGGTGGTGGTTCTGACAGAATATGGCGCACGCCGGCTTTTAGCCACAGAAAAAACCATTGATCAGGATATCCGGATTGGAGGAAACTTTTACAGAGTAATCGGTATTGTTCAGAGTGAGGAAAGCCAGGGAGGAGGGAGTGTACAAACACCCGACCAGCAAATTGACGCATATATTCCCATCAACGTGGCACGCAATCGATTTGGAGATATTTATACCTACCAAACGGCTGGTACATACCTGCGTGAAAAAGTGGAACTCCATCAGATTATTGTAAAGGTTAATCAACTGGAAAATGTTGAAAAAGTTTCGTCAGGTATAGAATACTTACTGAAACAATTCCACAACAAGAACGACTATCAAATTCAGGTGCCTCTTGCTTTGTTAAGGCAAGCGGAACAAACCAAGCGTACCTACAATATCGTTTTGGGTTCGATCGCAGGAATTAGTCTATTGGTGGGGGGAATCGGTATTATGAATATCATGCTCGCGTCAGTGACTGAACGAACCCGTGAGATCGGTATTCGGCGGGCGATCGGCGCCAAGCGCAAACAAATTGTGCGTCAATTCCTGATAGAAACATTATCCCTGTCGACACTCGGTGGATTTGTGGGAATTCTGGTTGGAATCACCATCCCCCGCTTGATTACCCGCTTTGCAGATATGCCAACCGTGGTAACTTACGGAAGCCTAATTCTATCGGTGGGCATCAGTGTGGGTATAGGGATTATTTTCGGATTGTATCCAGCCATTCGGGCTTCACGGTTGGATCCCATCGTGGCATTGAGACATGAATGACAAATGCCTGGAGTTTGGTCTAGGGCGTTCTTACCCTTTGCCTGTTGATCCTCAAATTGCGTTTGGCCTGTTCATTGCCCGGATCGATCTTTAGCACACGTTGAAACAAATCCGATGACCGTTGAAGATCAGCTTGCTTAGCGTATAGCACTCCTAAATTAAGTAAAGCGGATGGATAGTCAGGTATCAATTCTATGGCGGTTTGATAGCACTCTATCGCTCTGGTCTCTTGAGACTGTTCTTCATAAAAAACGCCGAGATTATACCACCCAATCCCAATTTCCTGGATTCGATTGGAACGCAAAAACGGATTGAGGGTAAGGAAAAATACGATGGCGATCCATAAAAGATATTTTTTGTGATCGACAAATAAGTGAAAGGGATTTATCTTTTGACGGATATGTGTTTGCAACCCCAGTAATGTCATGATGGAGGTCAATGGTAGAAGCGCTGCCAAAAAGCGGTCAGAAGCGTAATAAACCAAACTCAAAAGTAAATAACCGCCAAGGATCGCCAACAACAATCTGCTGGGGCCATCTCGCTTCATAACCAACGTTGGTATATAGAGCAAGCCACCAAACAGGCTTAGCCATGTCAACCATTGCAGAAAACGAATCGAGGTAACCCATTGCCCTTCGAAATGAGATGAGTAATTCACCGAAGGTGGAGCGTGGTATAAAGCCCACAATATTTTCTTGCATTCCAAGATTAAAAAATCGATGGGATGATGCATAACCCACGAGATCGTTTTGTTAATCCAATACCCTGAGGCTTCAGACGCTGAAAGGGAACGACCCACGGCTTGAGAAGCCAGTTCGATGCTTTGGGTATGCTGCACATCGATATCGTTTGACAATCCCTCAACCGGCGCCAATCCTCCCTCTGCATGTTCATTGGTTCCCATGTATAACGTGACGCCGGAATTGGCGCTTAGAGGTACCGGATCACCTGCTATCAGGGCATTGCGCAATGTGGCTGTACTTACACCTAGTATTAAAACCAACAAAAAAATAAAAACGCTTGTGTTCATCTTTAGATTCACAATAGGTACAAACAACGTACCTTTATTGTCTTCACCCCGTTTACCTTTTTGGATAAAAAGCAGCAGAAGAAAGGGAACTGTAAATAACAAATTAGGACGACACAAAATTGCCAGGCTCAATGCAATGGCGCTTGCAACCAACGGGATGAGGTGTTCCCTTTTAAGCCACCATAAGAAAAGACAGATAAAAAGCAGGAATAATGTTATTCCCAGGGTGGTTGCCACCAGTTTGGTGGTATAAAAAAAGGAATAATGACAAAAAGCGAATAATAAAGCGGCCCCAAACGCATACGAACGTTCAAGGTAAAAACGAGCCATTGCATAGGTAATAAGAACATTGGCCACCCCTAGCCACACTTGAATAAAGAGAACATCTGCGATGCGGTGAATACCCAAAACGTGATGCAAAGCGAGCCAATAGGAATACAATGGCGCCTGATAATAGGGGCCGTGGTTGGGCAACAACCAGCCATCTCGAAAAATGGCAAGCCCCATCTTCCAATAACTGCCAGCGTCATTCATCGGTGTTAATGCATTGGGCAGCTGATCAACATATTGAATGCGATACACCTGATAAAATAAGCATGTTGGTATCAATAGAAACAGTATATAAAATGTTTCGATGATCCAAGGTTTATGAGATAACTGGTTATTATTCATCAGTTTGATAAAGTGCACGGAATAATAAATAGCGGTTCGTTTAATTTCCGCAAGCCCATTTTTGGCGTTTGGATCGGAGAACGACACCGCAACTGAGTATCCTGGTTTAACCGCTCAATCAAAGCTTCATTGATCTTCCGTTTGGATGCGATCACCCATAGATTCGTATCAGAGGAAAGCAGTGATTTCGCACGCTGGATACTTTTTTGCGCTTCCTCCAGGGGATTTGTATTTTCAATATACCATTCTTCGTTGAAATGAGCCAAATGATCAGCCATATGCAAGGGATACGAGACAAAACGATAATCGATCGGTTCAAAATAGTATTCCATTTGAGGCCGGGTTAAGCCCGTGCAAAGAATGACATCGCTCGCGCTTCCATGCCGATTGAGATAACGTGTTATTTCCCTTTCACTATAAGGCTCTGTTTTCCATTGTATATATGCACTTAAGGTAATGCATTGTATCAGAATAGCTGCCAGGCAAATTATTAGGTATGGCTTTCTTTTCAAAGTGGATAAAGCACATCCCATGAGCATGCACCAGATGGGCATCAGAAAAAAGTCCGTTCGACCGACTAAATAAATGGGCTGCCATATCAGCGAATAGATGTAGGGAGCAAGCACTCCAATCACCAAAATGGATAGCAATAACCAGATAATTTGAGTTACTTGGTTGTTTTCATCTTTCTTATTTTGAGATTCACCTATACGCAACAATAGGTAAATTAAGGGAATAAGCCAGACTATCATTAAGATAATGTGAAGTGATGAGGGGATAACGGGGAGATCAATATAGGCAGGTGTCGTTCCCCCAGGAATAAATGCATTCATTGTTCCCACGATTGCATCGGGCGACCACACTTTTTCCACCCATCCGATAATCAGTTCTGCATTCTGTAATTGTTTTAATAATATGGTAATCCATGGAACATACAGGCCGATCACGATAACAAAAGAAAGAGATAAATAGATTTGATTTTTAAATGTGCGTAAGTGGAATAACGAAGCCAATCCCAAAGCCAGGATTAAAAACCACCCAACATTATGAGTGTAAACCAAGAGCGTTAAAATCAATATTAAAACAGGAAGAACTTTCTTTTTCCCCTCAAAAAATACATGACAAAACACGTACACGGCGGAAACACTCAAAAATGCCAGTAAGGCATAATTGCGGACTTGGGTTGTGTTATAAACCACAAGGGGGGAAACAATCCAAAGCAGCGAGGAGATCATTGCCGTTGCATGCTTGAAATAACGACTGGCGAATGAATAAATGCATACCGTTGTTAACACGCCAAACAACAATGACATGGCACGAAGCACAGCTTCTGATTCGCCAGCCAATACACGCCAACCATGAAGAAGGTAATAATAAAGGGGTGGACCGGCATCAAAGCGCATGGCGTTCCATATTTCATATATTGAACGCCGTGCGATCACGGCTGAATAAGCTTCATCCAACCAGAGTGTATGAAGAAATAAACCTGGCAGATAGAAGATAATATGCCCTGCAACTAAAACATACAGCCATCTATCCTTGAGTTTAACTAAATTTTTCATTATTAAAAAAGTTGTAGCATGTCAGCCATAAGAAGTGGAAGGGGAGTGAAAGCTTATCATCGGTCCCACTATTTCTCCCCCAATGAAATGGGGGGGGAGGTTACGAGGGAGTTATAGGATTTTACTCACCCTCTTCTTATCAATCCTCCCCTAGCCCCTCCCAGTCTTGGGAGGGGAATGGTGCTTCAAATGGCTGATTACTTATCAAAAAATTTACGTTTCATTCATATAAACGTGACTCTGTTATAAATCGACATACGATAATTGGTTGATGACATGATTGCGTATCTTGTCGGCAGAGGGGGTTGTCACAACCTTTTGTCCCTGTTTGATTTTTCGGGTAAGGGCATCGTGCTTTTGTAATGGATCATCCGGTGACCAAAGGACAATCTGGCGCTCATCAAGGCGGTTGCCTTGAATCAATAAGCGTTTACGTCCAGACATCTTTCCCCGTTTGGCAATGGGGCGGTTTGCGATTTCAACAATGTCCAGCGAATAGTCAACTACTGGTGCATTGCTGATCGATGTGCCTACACCGTAGCCGTAGCAAATAGGGTTATATTCCAAAATTGAATCTTCATCCATTCCACCACTGACTACAATTCGGGTGCTGTTATACCCCCGAATATCCAATTCCCACCGAATTTCTTCCAGGATGGATAAAAAGTCACCCCGGCGGGAGGATGGGGTATCCACTCGAATGCCATAGAGTTTGTCGCCTAATGCTTCAGCAACTCGAATGGCTTCGAATTTCTCATCAGAAAAGGTATCAATTAAAGCGATGCGGGGAATTTTGTCATTGACAATATCATCGAACAACTTTGCGGCTTCAAGGGTATCACCAATAAGCAGGATTAAAGCATGAGGCATGGTCCCCGCTGCATTCTTGCCGAGCTTTTCAGCGGTAAGAATAGTGGATACTCCCGTGCACCCCCCGATATAGGCATTGCGGTCAATTAAAGGTGTTATCGAGGGATGCATACGCCGTGCGCCAAAGCTTAGCACCGGTCGTCCCTGGGCGGCCAACACGCATCTCGCCGCCCGGGTAGCAATCCCCGAGGCCTGGCAAAGCAAGCCAAGTATGGCGGTTTCGTAAATACAAATATCCTTGTAATCGCCTATCACATAAGCGACCGGGTCATTCGGTCGAAACAGGGTGCCTTCATCCAAACTAAACAAATCAATCGGGTGTTGTAATCGTTCCAAAAAATAAACCAACTCCTCAAGACCTGCAAAAACAGCCCACTCCCAATCAAGGGGAAGAGACGAGGCACGCAGTTCCATAACTACATGTTTGCTGATATCGGTCTTATCCAATATCTCTTGCGTACGCACAAAGTAAGCGTCTGTGACTTTACCCAACAAAATATCCTGTTCGTTTGCAATGTGGAATTGTGTCATATAATTTCCTCTATAAAGATTTAATGGATGTCCTTTTTAAAAACCGCTTAGCCCCCCTCCAAGAAAGGCTATCATTACTTTCGATACATCGCTTGACTTTAAGTTTAAACGTCCATGCAAGGCTTTATCCTTTGCATTGATATTCAAATACAATCCATGCGTTTCCACATTCGGCACTTTAACCATCGCCAGGGGATTGACCGGCAATTTTTTGTCAACCAACCACTTAATATATTGTAATTGCTTCAACAAATCCACTCGCACTGTTGCGAGGGAATTTGAAACATCCTCCTTTGATGATCCTGAGATATATTCGTTCAATTCTGGCAGGAATTGAATGGCGTTTTTGATACGTTCATCCGTATCACGCTGCCCATAAGTGATGATAAGATATTCAGGTGTGATGGCATATTCAATATTCACATTCTGCCTGGCTAGTTCTTTGGATAAAGGAGACTCTGGATCTTTGGTGTCGGGTCGAATGCTTAGGGTGGAATAAGATTGCCCTCCAATCTCTCCGGCATCACGCGTTGACTCGACATGGCAAACAAACTCACTATTTTCAGAAAGCGTTTCTGAATAGTCTTTCACCATTTGGATAAGCGTATCCATCACTTGAGAAGCGGCATTAGTGTCGGAAATTTTGAAATAGTTCTTGGTTTCATAAAAGCGGTTTTCATTTTTGTTTAATGACACCAGCCCTACTGCGGAATGATTCAAGGTTTTTGAGATGGAATCCCACAATGTGGAAATCTGAGAGACTTGAAATCCAAGCGAACTCAAATCATTCAATACGCGTATCTGGGATAGCTCAAACAATGATTCAGGAATATCATCGAGTCGAAACGAAATCCATGAATCACTGAATGACTCTTGTTTAAGTGCCATTTGAGGCTGGATTGATTGGAGGAATATTGAAACCGGAGTGCGTGATTTAGGGATTAACGTTTTATGTAATATCGCTTCTTGTTTTGAGAAGGATAATGAGAACCGAACTGATTTTAACTGGTATAACAGATCCATCAACCAAATGGTTCGTATGTTAGGTAACACTTGACCAGGCGTATCACCTTTTTCCCTCTTATTTAAACGCATAGCTGTTTCAATATCCTCCTGGATACCCTGGCCATATCGCATCATGGTTTTATCTGCATTGATCCAAAGATTCAAATCACCCAAAATTTGAGTATTACTACTTAGTTGCTGTTTTAGTGCACTCCACCCTTCGAACCATTCTTCCACAGCGGGCCAATCCAAAGCGGGATCGCATATAAGCGCATGCTCGTTCTTTATATAAAACCGCCGTGTGGGGCTATCGTATTGAGAATCACCGTTTGGTTTTACACTGAATTGTTCCAGAAACGTATCACGATTTGTGAGGGGATAAATAACGATATACGTTTTATCAAACACTTTTGCGTTGTTGTCACGCCAATATAAAAACGCCCAATAGGGTTTCGAAGTATCCACCCCATTCAGATTCTCCAAATCAAAAGGTTCTTTGGCATAATCTTCAACCGCATCCGGAAGTTTCATCTGGGCGGCTTGAAAAAGAAAATCGTTGAAATTTTTGGAAAGTTGATCCACAGATGAAATGCGAATCGCCGCTAACGCATCTGCAGGCAAGAGTGAAAAAAGATCATCCGGTTGGGCATCTGCCTTCAAAAGACATGGAGTTGAAATTAGGCCAATACAAATGGCCAAACTATAAATGGAAATAGAATTAAATAATCTCATAAAGATCCTTTCTTTTGAATAATGGTTATTTGGTTAAATTCACCCTTTCTATTCATTATATAACAGCGACAGTCAGGAAAAAAAGTATGAAGTGAAATGATAAAGTAAAAGAATCCCGGATAATAATTTTCCTGCCGGTCATGTTGCGAGGGAATAGCGGGTGAGGAAGGATGTGAGTGATATATACCAACCATCTCAATGTCACGCTGCCGCATGTCACGTATTGCATCAAAATGCTGCTTGGGATTACCAAAAAAACGATCCGGGGCATTGAGATCATTGGTCAAAGGATAAACAGCCTGAACATGGTTCTCTTTTCCCCCTAGTATCCCACAGCATTCAATCGGTTGAATCCCCTGCGCATGCGATATCACTTGATCATAACAATCAGAATTAATCAGAACCGTCTTGTCTTTATTATCACAAGCCATTTTTAGTCCGTATAGATATGAATATACATCACGTATCAGCCATATAAATTAAGAAATTAGAGAAAACTAAAATCGATCCTACTATTCCTCCACCAATGAAATGGGGGAGGATAGGCGGGGGTTAAAGGGATTTGCTCTAAGATTTCTAATCAACCCTCCCCTGTCCCTCCCAATCTTGAGAGGAGAATGGTGCTTCAAATAGCAATCCACTTACGATTATACAAAAAAGTGTATTATTGTTCAGATGGAGCAGGAATGATATTGGTTTGCTGCAGTAAATAATGATCAAGCAAAACCAGGGCGCTCATGGCTTCCACGATAGGTACCGCGCGGGGAAGCACACATGGATCATGACGGCCTCGGGAACTCAAAACAGTTTCTTCTTTTTCTGGAGTGACGGTATTCTGAGATTGAAGAATGGTTGCAGTCGGCTTGAATGCCACTCTGAACAAGATATCTTCGCCATTGCTTATCCCCCCTTGAACACCGCCGGAGTTGTTGGTTTTGGTTCGTATGTGTCCATCTTTTACCACATACTCATCATTATGTTCCGAACCTTTCATATCAATGGCACTGAAACCTGAACCGATCTCGAAGCCTTTGGTGGCGGGAAGGGACATCATCGCTTTGGCCAAATCCGCCTCCAAGCGATCAAAGACCGGATTCCCTAAACCAACAGGGGTGTTGCGCACAACACATTCGATCACCCCCCCGAGCGAATCGCCTTCTTTGCGGGTTTTGTCGATCAGTTCATACATTTCTTCCGCGATTTTCAAATTGGGACAGCGGACCGGGGTTTTTTCCACTTGATCACGTGTCACACTTGAAGAATCGATAGTAGCAACAATGGAGTAGATTTGTTTGACATAGGCGACGATATCGATATTGCATTGCTGGCGGAGAATCTTTTTAGCCACGGCCCCGGCGGCAACCCGGGCGATGGTTTCCCGGGCGCTGGTGCGTCCACCCCCCCGGTAATCGCGAGTACCAAACTTGGCATCATACGTATAATCGGCATGGGATGGGCGATAGGCCTGCTTTATTTCACTATAGTCTTGCGATCGGGCGTCTTTATTCCAAACCAGCATGGAAATGGGTGTCCCCAACGTTTTACCTTCGAAGACACCCGAAACAATTTGTACCGTATCTGTTTCACTTCGCTGGGTGGTAATTCGGCTTTGCCCGGGGCGCCGACGGTCCAATTCGAGTTGAATCTCTTCTTCAGAGATTTCAACCAAGGGTGGACAACCATCAATCACCACACCAACAGCGCCACCATGAGATTCACCCCATGACGTGATGCGGAATAAACGGCCGAAGCTGTTACCCATAATCCTTCAACCTTCCCCTAACCCTCCCAGTCTTGGGAAGGAAATGGTGGTTCCACCTGTTGAGCGAGTAGGATAGGTTACGTTGTTTAACCCCATCGAGTGCATTAATGGGTCGAAAAAATTGACCTATCCACGATTCTGGGTTGACACATAGGTCAACTCCTACATGTGGTAGGGGCGAACCTATTTGTTCGCCCTATGTTGTGGTTTAGCTACCACCATAATGAGTTTTTATATTTTATCGGCGTCCTTTTCCGCCTCTGCCACCGCGGTCTCGGTCACCACGGTCACGGCCACCACCACCACTACGGCCGCCGCGATTTCCACGTCCACTTGAGCGGGATTCACCACCACCGCCACCGCCACCGGCAGGGATGCGGCCCAGATCAATATCCGCTTGTCTTTTGCTTAGGTTAATGCGTCCCAGGTCGTCAACTTCGATTACCTTGACGTCGATTTCATCACCTTCATTTAGTTCATCTTCCACACGATTGATACGCCGTTCTGCGATTTCAGAGATATGCACCAATCCTTCCTGACCAGGCAGCACTTCCACAAACGCACCGAAGTTTACCAATCGAGTGACCTTACCATGATAGATTTTTCCAATTTCAACATCTTCGGTTAGATATTCAATCCATTCCTTCGCCTTGCGACCCGCTTCTTCATCAACGGAAGCGATCACAACCCGGCCTTCGTCATCAATATCAATTTTCGCGCCGGTATCCAGAATGATTTTGCGAATCATCTTTCCACCCGGACCAATCACATCCCGTATCTTGTCAATCGGGATCGTCATCATATTGATTCGAGGAGCAAATGGGCTCAATTCCTGGCGTGATTCAGAAATGGCGTTATCCATAATATCAAGAATATAGAGACGGCCTTGACGCGCCTGTTCTAACGCTTCCGCCATGATGGATGAAGTAACTCCTTCAATTTTTAAGTCCATTTGGAAGGCGGTAATTCCTTTTCGGGTACCTGCCACTTTAAAGTCCATATCACCAAGGTGGTCTTCCACGCCCAGGATATCAGAGAGAATAGCGTATTGGTCGCCTTCTTTAATCAATCCCATGGCAATTCCAGCCACGGCGGATTTAATCGGCACACCGGCATCCATCAGGGCTAACGAGCCTCCACATACACTCGCCATGGAGGACGAACCGTTGGATTCCAAAATATCAGAGACCACGCGTATGGTATAAGGAAACTCATCATGTTCAGGGATCATGCGGGTAAGTGCACGTTCAGCCAATGCCCCATGTCCGACCTCTCTTCGTCCTGGACCTCGGATGGGCTTTACTTCGCCCACACTAAAAGGAGGAAAGTTGTAATGGAGAATAAATTTTTTGTAGATATCTTCCCCAAGCCCATCGATTTTTTGTTCATCGGAGATGGTGCCCAATGTGGTAAGCACCAAGGCTTGGGTTTGACCACGGGTGAAAAGTGCTGAGCCATGTGTACGTGGAATTAAACCAATATCACAGGTAATTGGGCGGATTTCATGAGGCTTTCTGTCATCACTGCGCAAACCTTCATTCAGGATACGTTCCCTGACGATCTCTTTTTCAAGATCATGGATGATTTCTTTGGTTTGGTGCTCCACCTCCGCCAGTTCATTTTTAAATTCCAGCAAAGATTCTGTATCAGATTCGGAAAGCTCTCCCTTATCTATGGTGGCTTGGCGGGCTGATTCTTTCTCCGTCAGCATTTGTTCGACGATTTCATTGCAAAGTGTATCGATAGCCTCTTGCCGGGCATGTTTATCCGGATTAGCACTCGCTTCTTTGAGCCGCTCGTAGGTTAACTCCCGAATGCGTCCCACCAACTGCTCGTCTTGTTGCTCCGCTTGAAAATCAAGTTTTGGTTTTCCACACTTTTCTTTCAATTCTTCAATAGCATCAATGACATCTTTCAATGATTGTTGAGCCAATTCAAATGCTTGAAGGAGGCGTTCCTCGGATTCTTCATCCGCTCCACCTTCAACCATATTAATAGCATTGCGGGAGCCTGCAATGGTAAGATTAATTGTGCCCTCTTCAACTTGTTGAACGCTGGGGTTCACAACTAACTCATCCCCATCGGTCCCGATCCTTACTGCGCCAATTCCACCGTGGAAAGGAATATCTGAGATCTCCAACGCCGCGAAGGAAGCGATCATCGCGAGGATATCAGTATCATTTTCCTGATCAAACGAAAGTACACTTATTAAAACCTGAATTTCATGTTTGAATCCTTCTGGAAAAAGAGGGCGGACAGGTCGGTCAATACAACGTGAAGTTAAAGTCTCTCGTTCGGAAGGGCGGCCCTCACGTTTAAAGAATCCTCCCGGGAATTTTCCCGCAGCATAGCGGTTCTCGCGATAATCCACGGTCAGTGGTAAAAAATCGAGGCCCACTCTGGGTCCTGATGACATGGTGGCTGATGCCAACACCATCGTATCACCCATTCGGCAGACAACCGAGCCTCCGGCTTGTTTGGCCAGGCGGCCACTTTCCAGTACAAGTTCTTTTCCTGCGATTTCTTTTCTTACAGTAGTAATTTCATTAGTCAATTCATTCATGCGGATTTATCCTTTCGATACGTTCCTTAAATAGATATAGAATGGACGTGAAAGAGAAAATCCGTGTGAATGGGTAACAGGGCGAAGATTCAAGGTGGGTAATGGTTACCTTTCACAATCCGGTGGGAGAAAAACACATGTTAATTCCTGCTACACCCAGACTAGGGGGTGAAAGGTTACGCTAAAAAGAACCTTCCACCTCCAAATCAGGGTGGGCGGGAACAGATCATGGTTAAACGGTTTTTCACCCAGGATTAATTTTCACTTTCACTGTCATAAAAACAGATAATGCTTTGCTTAACGGCGTAAACCCAAGCGTTCGATCAATTTACGATACCGATCGACCTCTTTGTTTTTTAAATAGTCCAGCATACGCCGACGACGGCTTACCATCATTAATAATCCCCTTCGGGAATGATGATCTTTTTTATGGGTTTTGAAATGCTCGGTTAAATTAGTGATCTTTTCGGAAAGGATCGCAATTTGCACTTCCGGCGAACCAGTATCACTGTCGTGAATTTTGTAATTGCGAATCAATTCCTGCTTTCGTTCAATTGTGATGGACAAGGTTTACACCTCCTTCAATGATTTTTTATCATAAAAAGACTTTAACAGGGTGAATGACCCGTAAGTTTCCAGCCAACGAATCCATTTGTTCAGAATTCAAAAGGGCTTTTCCAACTCCAATCAATTGCCCATCCCGTGTGTTAATTCTCACCATGGAACCTGAAACAAAATCACCATTCCGCCGGGTGATCGAACCACCGGATAGCGAACGGCCACAATGCAAAGCCGCTTTTCCTTCCGCACCGACAGCGACGGATGGCAGTGAATCCAGGGCGTCATTAATCCCCACAAGATGCTGTTTCACATCGTCTGGTGATTGAAGATCATCGAGTTCAACTGCATTGTCCAGATGAAAAACACCACATCGAACTCGAACAAGCCCCGACATGACTCCACCTGTTCCCAACGCTTTTCCAAGGTCATGGCATAACGTACGTATATAGGTTCCTTTCGAGCAGGTAACTCGAAAATTCAGCGTTGGCAATGAAATATCCAATAATGATAAATCGTATATCGTTATTCGGCAAGGCTCACGTTTAACTTCCACCCCCTGCCGCGCCAGTTCATATAATCGCTTTCCCTTATGATGTTTGGCCGAGATCATGGGCGGTGTTTGCCAGATTTCACCGGAAAATTTTTTGAAAACATCCAATATTTGCGCTTCATCCAGTGAAGGAATGGGTAATTCTTCAATCACCTCACCTGTAACATCCTGGGTATCAGTGATGATGCCCAGTTGAAGAGTAACCTCATAGTCCTTATCTTCCGCGATTAAAAATTGGACGATTTTTGTGGCTCGCCCCAGGCAAAGGGGGAGCACACCCGTCGCCAGGGGATCCAAGGTACCGGTATGGCCTACTTTTTTCATTTTCGCTTTTCGGCGAATTTTATCGACCACATCATGGGATGTTAATCCTGAAGGCTTATTAATATTAAGCACTCCATCCATTGCCGTTAATTGAGCCGATTGTGTCTTAGCCATTTTTTATTGAACTATTGATCGGATTCGACCATCTCTTCCTTTAGCTGATTTAAGGTGCGGAAGATTCGCTCCGCCCGGTCGAGCGATTCATCGTAACGGAACTCTAATTCTGGAATATGTTTTAAACGAATTCGAGAATACAATAATTTCCGTATTAACCTGGCAGACCGTTGAGTGACATCCAGCATTTCATCGCAATTGTCATGTTTATGCATGGTAATGAATACAATCGCGTGCTTTAAATCTTTCGAGGTCCGCACTTCAGTGATGGTTAAATCTTTAAGCCGTTCATCCTGCAAATCGGTTAACAGGATTTCAGCAATCTCTTCCTGCAAGAGGCGATTTACTTGAACCATGCGATACACTTTTTTCTGAGTCATGCTGTTCGCCTCGCTTTCATTTTATTTTGGATGGTTAATAAAAATCCATCCAATAATCAGCAACCAATAGGGCTGGTTCTGATTCAATTAATTTTAATATAAGATCCAAATCCCGTTCGATCGCACTTTGCTGAGCGGCCACCATCGCAAAGGCCAGAACAGACAACTGCCATGTATTCTGACCGTCAGTTTCAGCGAGTGAAACATTGAATTTGTGGCGAATGCGGTCTTTTAAACTCCGGATGATTTTTCGTTTATCCTTCAATGAAGAAGAATCCGGAATGTGGAGCGAGACTTCAAGAACACCGACAATCATGATGGCGTCTCGCACCAATTGGCGTGGGGAACGATCACGTTATAACGTGGGAGCGACCTCTTCCAATTCGTAACATTCAACCACATCTCCGACTCGAATATCATTCCATTTTTCAAGCCCAATACCGCATTCATATCCTGAGGGGACTTCTCGAACATCATCTTTAAAACGCTTTAACGAGGATAAACGGCCTTCGTGTATCACGATGGAATCCCGCAATAAACGAACGGGTGAATTCCGCTGCAAACGGCCGTCTTGAACAAACGAACCTGCTATGCTCAAACCCTTGGAAAGTTTATACACTTCACGTATCTCACCATGCCCCAGAATATTCTCTTTATAGGTTTTATCCAACATCCCGGTCATGGCCTTTTTAATATCGTTTATCGCATCATAAATCACACGGTAGGTACGAATATCGACATGTTCTCTTTTGGCCAAATCCAGCACATGGACATGAGGCCGAACGTTAAATCCAATAATAATCGCATTGGATGCTGATGCCAGCATGACATCAGATTCGGTAATCGCACCCACTCCACTATGCAATATCTCGATACGCACCTTGTCACTATCAATCTTGTTGAGACTGTCACATACGGCGCCGACCGAACCTTGAACATCCCCTTTAACGATGATTTGCAGTTCTTTGATTTCGCCTTGTTCAATTTGCATATGCAAATCTTCAAGGGTAACGTGCTTGGTGCGCCGTAAATCACGCTCGCGTTGAATTTGTTGTAAACGTGCACTAATCTGCTTGGCCTGGGCGTCATCGTTCACCACAATGAATGGATCACCCGCGCTGGGAACGTTCTCAATCCCGATAATCTCCACCGGCTGAGAAGGCCCGGCTGATTCAATTGGTTCACCACGGTCATTTAGCATGGCGCGTATCCGCCCCGAATAAACTCCCGTCACAAAAGGATCTCCCACATTAAGGGTTCCTTGCTGTACCAGGATGGTCGCAACCGATCCACGTCCTTGCTCCAACCGGCTTTCAATAATGGTTCCACGCACCCGGCATCCCGGATCCGCTTTTAATTCAAGCAATTCTGCTTGAAGTAATATATTTTCAAGAAGATCCTCAATCCCAATTTCCTGTTTGGCCGAAATGGGAATAATAACGGTATTCCCTCCCCATTCTTCGGGAATAAGGCCCTCTTCTGATAGTTGTTGCTTCACTCGATCCATATTGGCATTTTCAAGGTCGATTTTGTTTACCGTGACAATGATGGGCACTCCAGCCGCTTTGGCGTGTGCAATCGCTTCTCGCGTTTGGGGCATGACCCCATCATCCGCGGCTACCACCAAGACCACGATGTCTGTAACCATCGCTCCCCGTGCACGCATGGTGGTAAATGCTTCGTGCCCCGGTGTATCCAAAAACACGATATCACCACCCGGTGTATGAACAAAATAAGCCCCAATATGCTGAGTAATTCCGCCGGCTTCACTTGAAGCAACATCTGTTTTACGTACCGCATCCAGTAGTTTGGTTTTTCCATGATCCACATGCCCCATCACCGTAACCACGGGTGGGCGGATTGTCATACGCGCAGGATCGCTATCATCTTCCCAGGTTTCCGAAAATACCTCACTGTCAAACAAGTCCACTTCTTCAACCTGAAAACCATAATCTTCTGCAATAATCTGAATCGTTTCCATATCCAGGCGTTGATTGATACTGGCCATAACACCAAACGAAATTAATTTCTGGATTAATTCATTGGCAGGAATTCCTAAACCATCAGCAATATCAGCAACGGTTGTAGCATCATGAACTTTTAAAACGGTTCTTTCGAGTTGCTTTTTCTTTTCTTCTTCAGCAATTTGCATTTCGCGTCGTTCTTTCTTCTCCCTTTTCCATGCACGCTTTCCTCTTCCTTTGACTACGCTTGTATCTCTTCGCCGGTCTTGGCGTGTTATAATATCCGGCTTCTTCCCGTCGTCTTCAGATTGACGCCTCTGTTTGGCCTTGAGCTTTTGAATTTCACGGCGGATCGCCTCATCCTGTTCACGCTGATTCTCACGATCACGATCTTGAACCCCCTTTTGCTCTTTATCCGCAGTTTTTGACTCATCGGCTTTTGATGGATCATAACCTGCGGATTCAATGATAATTTCAGGTTCAAGTAACTCTTCTTTTGCCTTATCAAGCGGAATGGTTCTGGTTTTCTGTTTCTTCTGAGGCTTCTTTTCTTCCTCCTTCTTCTTTTGAGGAGGTGGAGTTGTTCTGGCTTCCGCTTTTGTTTCTTCCACAGAGGGTTGAGGTTCCGTCTTCGGTGAAGCCTGCTGAATGGGGGGTTCTTCAACCTGTTTTGCTTCTTGTCCTTGAGGCCCTGGTTCAACCTTGGCTTCTTGTTGCTCTGAAGGAGTAGGCTCTATGACATCGATACCGGAATCGTGATCGGATACGACTTCGGAAAGCATCTCTTGTTTTTCTAATAATTTAGCCGGCATATTTGGAGTTTCAGTCTCTTTCTCAACGGGAGGAGGGGTTCCGATTTGTTTTTGAGTGGATTTTTCCTCAGCCTGGACCGGCTCAGCCTCTCTTCTGATTGGTTTTGGTGCAGGTTTCCAACCCTTAGGACGCCGGATTTTTGCGAATTTTCGATTGGTTTTAGGCGCAGGTTTCTTTTCCTTCTCCAATTTTCCAAAATGTTGAAGTAAAAGTTCTATTGTTCCATCATCCAATGACGAACTATGGCTTTTGCCATGTACCCCAATGGATTCAAGGTATTCAATTATATTTTTATTATCCAGGCCGTATTTTCGTGCTATTTGATTAATTCTCATACCTTATCCATTCAAGACTCCCGTCAATGCAATTTACCCTCACAACCATTCCGCTTTCATACGCTATCGTGAGGAAAATCAGGAAACGACTGTGGATTCATTTACCTCCTCGACAGATTGTGCTTCGTCATCATCGACTGAAGCAGTTGATTCAGATTCATTCGATAGAGGATCAGAAATGACGTTTCCCTCATTAGAATGGTTTGAGTCATCCATTGACTCCGGGTTGCCTTCCAGGGAGCCGTCGTTTTCCTCCTTTTCGCTAGAGTTTTCTTCTTGACTTATTATTGTATCACTCGATTCGGCATTGGAATGCTTAGAGGAAGAAACCTTCCCGCTTTTAGAGGCTCTTTCGGTATGGGGCGTTTCATGCCTCCCTACCAATTGCTGGGTCTCTTCTATGATTGCTTGAGCTCGTTGATTATTGATACCCTCTATCCGTGTTAAGCCATCCCCCCCAACCTTTAATATATCATCATAAGTGAAAATTCCTCTGACGATGAGGGCATCAAGTATTTCTTCATCCAAAGCCGAAATCGATAATAGCGCACTTTTGGCTTCTTTCTCCCGCGCCTCCAATTGGGATTCGGAAACGATATCAATTTCCACACCCGTTAATTCTGATGCCAGCCTGGCATTCAAACCATTTTTCCCGATTGCCAGAGCCAATTCATCATCACGTACCACCAGCAATGCGCGGTTCGTGGCTTCATTCAACTCCACACTTTCAATATTAGCGGGTTTTAACGAATTGGCAACAAATCGTTTTTTATCATCGCTATATTCTATGATATCAATTCGTTCCCCGCGTAATTCCTGAACCACCATTTGAACACGCGAACCTTTCATCCCCACACAGGCGCCAACCGGATCCACATCATTATCCGACGATAAAACCGCAATTTTACTGCGTTTTCCCGGTTCACGCGCGACCAGGCGGATAGTCACGATCCCATCCCGAATTTCAGCCACTTCCTGCTCAAACAGTTTAACCACAAGCTCTGGGATGTTTCGTGACAAAACAATCTGCGCATCCTTGGCTGATTTACGAATATCCGCGATGATAGCCTTTATTCGATCTCCATAACGGTATCGTTCACCCATGGGTTGCTCTTTATTGGATAAAACCGCTTCCGCATTGCCTAAATCAACAATAACGTTTCCTTTTTCATATCGTTGAACGGTGCCAACCACCAAATCACCGATCCGGTTTTTGTATTTATCATAGATGACTTCACGTTCCGCTTCCCGGATTCGCTGTGTAATCACTTGTTTGGCACTTTGAGCAGCAATACGCCCAAAATTCTCTGGTGTGACATCGATAACCAATTCTTCCCCCGGTTGAACATCCTCAACATATTCTTGGGCTTCCTCCAGAGATATTTGAGTATGTTCATCCTCAACTTCCTCAACCACTTCCATGTTTGCATAAATGCGAAATTCCCCTGTATCACGATCCAACTCAGCTTCCACGACCTCCACGTCAGGGGGTAACATTTTTTTCGAAGCTGAGATCAATGCGGCTTCGAGAGCATCAAAGAGGGTATCCACTGGGATATTGCGCTCCAGCCCGATTCGGCTCAGTATATCAAGAACCTCTTTAGCCATTGGTTATCTCCGTATGCTTTCCATAATTATTAACCCTCTTTTGACGAAACCTTATACTAATTCAGTAAGTTGAAAAAAGGGGCTATGGACGTAAAAAAGGCGGGGAAGGTCCCCACCTTTTTAAAAGCATTATAACGTATACGTGATAAAATTCAAGTGTTTTTTAAGGTTTTAAAACATCAACTTATCATTCAATAAAAGAGGTTAGCCATTTGAAGCATCATTCCCCTCCCAACCCTGCTGAGCTTTACCCAAAAGTTATGGGGCCGACCATCAACCCCCTCTTAATCTCCCCCATTTCAACGGGGGAGGAATGGTGGGGCCAATTGAAAATTTCCAATTTTTTTCACATCATATGGCTGATATGTTACATTTAATATATGGGTGTTATGATTGAATCTGACCATAACATTTTCACAAATCATACAACTGATCATCATATGACCACCCTGCTGATGAACCCGGCATTCCCCCTCCCTCTTCATCAAACAAAGGGCCCATTTCCTCTTCAATTTTTTCAGGATCTTCACCGCTTTCCAATCTTCGAATCGCCTCGTTCATTTCCTGCCCTAAATCAAGCCCGGTTGATTCACTTAATCGCCGCATAAATGCCCCAATTTGCTTGGGATCGTTTTCATCCAGGTCATCCGCCTGGCTCATAAATTTCATCATTTCCTTTTCCACATGAGATTGTTGTTCTTCACTCATATTGGCCAGTGGATCAGAGGTATCCTCCGAATCGAGGGAGGATTTTCCCTGTCCTCTGCCAATGGCAAAAGAAGAAACCAGTTTTTGCATGTTTGGATTTTTACACGAAGGACAAGAAGGGGTTCGGGATTCACTAATAGTTTGTGACCAAAACTGAAAAATGGTGCGGCATTTGGCACAAGCATATTCATATATCGGCATGGTAATCCTCAACTCCAAACAAGATTAGTGTATAACTCCTTATTAATTTTACTTTAACCGCTCTTTTTACTCCAGTTCCAGAGTCACTCCATGTCTACTCTAATTATTCCGGAAGTTGATTCAATTCATCCTCAATCGCCGTCATCAAAGGTTGAATGGTCTCTTCATCGAATTTGAATTCTGCCCCGGCAGACTGAAATAATTCAGGCAAAGGCCGTGAACCACCTAATGCCAAGGCCTGCCGATATCGTTTTAACGTTTCCTTTGGCTCTTTTTTATAATTCCGCCAAAGTTGAAGCGCTCCCAATTGGGCTACGCCATATTCAAAGTAATATAATGGATGGCAAAATAGATGGAGTTGCTTTTGCCAATACGAATCTCGCACTGCTTCATAGCCACTCCAATCCATTGCCTGTCCGAACCGCTCCTCCAGCGAACGCCAATATGTGGTGCGCTCCTCCCGGGAATGAGTGGGATGCTTATAAATCCAATGTTGAAACGCATCAATTCGGGCAATCCAGGGCAGAATCTTTATAATCCCTTCATAGAGAACGCGTTGTGCCCGGGCCGCTTCCGCTGCACTGTAAAACTCATGAAAATAATCCGCTCCGAACAATTCCATTGACATGGAGGCGACTTCGGCAAATTCGATGGGTGAATCACGGTATTCGATCAATGGTTCATGACGAGCGGCCAGCATATGAAAGGCGTGGCCGGATTCATGCAATAAGGTCTCTACATCCCGCTGCAAACCCGCTGCATTCATGAATATGAATGGACGCCTGATCTCATCCAAACTGGTAAGATACCCACCGGGGGCTTTTCCTTTTCGGCTTTCCATATCCAATTCACTTTGTGCTTCCATCTCTTTAAATTGCTGAGCTAATTCAGAATCAAGATGCTGAAAAATGCGATTAACTCCCCTACTCAACTCTTCCGTCTTATCAAAAGGCCGTAGGGGATCACGCTCTAATGGATCAACCGCCAGGTCCCATGGCCGTAACTGCTCAAGATTCAACTGCTTGCGCCGCTTTTCACCCATACGCCTCATAAGAGGAACCACACATGCTTCTATAGCGTGATGAAAACGTTCACAATCCTCTGGCGTGTAATCAAAACGCTGGTACATCAAAAAGGCATAATCCACAAAATTGGAGAATCCGGTATTTCGGGAAACTTTTTGCCGAATCGATATCAATTGATCAAATATATCATCCATTTCATCGCGGTCTTGCAAGCGCCGCTTAGCGGTTGCTTCCCACGCCCGCTGGCGGTGTGAGCGATCTGTTTCCTCCAAATATTTACCCATTTGAGGCAGGGTGTGTTCTTTACCATCAAACATAACCATCATGGCGCCGCAAAGTTTTTGATAACGCTGGCTGAGTTTAGCCGCATCCGTTTGAAGAGGAATATTCTCTTCCCTGAAGATTTCCACCGATGCCTTGACATTTCGATCCAAAACCTGGTAGCGGTCAGAAGAAAGCGATATACGATAGGGTGAATTCAAATAGGCTTGGTTTAATTGATGCCAATACGGTTTGGAGCGTGGATCAATGGTTTCGATAAATTCAAGGTAACGTTTTTCGCATTCCTGATCATCCGTATGGCAGGTCATGGCAATATATCGTCGCGTTCGTTCTTCACTCAGGCATGATGCCAGTTCGCTTGTGTCCAATAACCACTGTTCAAATTGATCCAACGACGTGATTTCGCGTTGTAACAGCGATTGAAATAAGGGTTCAATCTGATTCCAATCTCCCAAATTAACCTCTTCAGGCACATACTGGCGTGGAAACTCTTTTCCCATGTGTTTTATCCTCTATTCATGGCTTGCTTGATCTGTATTGCCCTCATCATTATCACTTCCATTGTTTTGAGAAGGCTCGTTTTGTTGGATTGAATTTTTCATTTCCAGATAATGTTGCCATATCCGGTCTCGAGAACCGGGATGGATCTCTTCCAAATAAAGTAATATTGCTTGTAAGGCCCAACTGTTACTCAAGACAATATCCTGCAATGGTACCTGGTTTTCCTCTGGATTTAAATCATTTTGGTCAGACATGAAATTCCTTTCCAATCTTGGATTGTAATAATAGAGCTACACCTTTTTTCTGATTTTTTAAGGTGCAGCTGTCAAGAGAGAACCTCACTGACTTCCTTTTCAACAATTCTACCGCCGCAATGGGTGCATTTATTGACGTATTTCATCTATTTATCCTTTCTTTCCAATTGATCCACCGAGTTGAATCGGGACGATACACTGTAATCAAAATAGTTATTTGCTCCCAACATCGTAAGTCCACGCGCTATGAACTGGATCACCAACAGACGTTTTATCATATACTAAACAGATTGGATATGGGGTATCGCCAGGATACTCTTCAAGAATTTCACCCGTCTGAACGGAATGAAAAATAGTCGCCAAGACCGTTCGCCTGTTGTTCATAAAAATGAAAACCGTCTGCCAAGTCAGCAGTTGCCTCATCAAGGACTTGAACCCTCATTTGAGTTGTTCCCTCACAGCTTTCTTAGCTTCGGCTATATCCAGAAAATGTGATGTCCCTTCGGAGATGCGCTTTTCCCGAGTGCGTAATACATCTGCGTGCCAGGATGGGGAGGGGATATTTTCTGGTGTTCTGGCAAGGTCAGCCCAAATTTCTTCGATCGCCTGTAGTTTGTCCTCGACGCTCATTTGTTCCAAAGGAATGCTAAAGCGCATGATAATTCTTCAATTATTTCATCTTTTTCCTCTTTATTCATAGCTATTCTCCTATTAATTCTTCAGGGGTGCAGATCATCGGTATGTTATACCCTTGTGTGTTGCATATTACGGATACTCTGGGGATAATTTGTGCGTTCGCCAGGTGCCTGCAATTCCATGTTAAAAAATAGTCGATATCATTTACCGCGGCAACAGCTTTATGAGCACGATCCCTAACGCCTTAAATAAGCCGTAAACCCTCGCGGGCACGAATGGTGAAATGAGGTATACTTCAACGTCGGGTCTCACTGGAATGCGCAGTGTGCAGACCTTTGTTTGTCCGGCCTATCGGTACGCCCGCTTTCTGTTCTCGACAAGCAAGAGGAGCACGACGTTATCTTCCTCATCGACGGTATAGAATATCCTGTAGCTGCCGATCCGATATCGCCACGTCTCTGGTGTGTAGTCTCTCAGTTTTCTGATGTTCGGCCCGAAGTGTGGTTCTTGTCTCAGTTGTGGATAGACGTAGTCCTGAAGCTTCTTGGTGATCAAAGCCGCTTCCTTCTTCTGAAGGTTAGCGATGCTTTTTGAGAACTCGTCGGTTTGGAAGAGATCGTACATCAACTAACCATCTGACCTTTGCGATTCTTGGCGTCTCGGTAGGCTCTCTTCAGTCCCTTCTGGAGCTCTGCGTTGTTGTTGATGTCGTCCATTTCGAGATCATCAACGTACTCGTGCTCTCGGATGTAGCGAAGGGCAGAGGTCTCAATGAAGTTCGAGAGGCTTCGATTATCGCTCTCCGCATAGCTGCGGAACAGGGAATAAACCTCATCGCTCAATCGGATGGTCACGGTCTTGGACATGGTCAATCTCCTCGAATACATACGCTTCATATAAAATACATACGAATAATAGCTCAGTCAAGGACTGACGATATGGTTCACCTGCCGGGATGAAGCGCAGTGGAATAGCGGTCAGGTGCAGCGTTTTGTTAGGCACTGTAAACTCATGATTCAAAGTCACTCCGTGGAAGTCCAGACTGGCGAATAATAGACCGCAAAGTTCCAATACGGATTTAATTGTGAAGTCGATGTTTTATCTCTTCTGTTGATGCTGACTCGAAAAAAGGTTCTAATGCTTTCCGAATGTTGTCCCGTGCTTGCTCGATAGTATCACCTTGGCGCGATATCTAACTCCGGGCATAACGATACGTATCCATCACCTTCGCGTTCAATATTCGCTTTAGTGGTACTTCAAGAAAGTGTCTTAGGAATTATGGCAACGGTGTTGAATTCGACATGTTTGATTTGGACTTTTGGGTTTTCATTCAGAAACTTCTGTATTTTATCCTCCAGATATTCATTTCCCGAGAATTTTCAGGTCTCATCTCCTACTCGTATAGTTCGAAAATTTTCATCAGCCCGCACAGAGAAAATTTGACTTTCATGTATTGCCTCTCCATATATGCCTAACAATTTATTCAATGGTTTCCGTATTTTATACTATAATACCATATAGTCTTAACAGTCAAGAAAAATTCGCATGAATTTTCCCATTTTGTACTACAGGGCTATCGTACGCTGAATTTGAAGAGAATTGGATCGTAATTGACGCCGTGCAGATGAACCTGCTTGTTATCGGTGAAGTGGCCCGCCACTTTAATCCGATGGTTGGGCCTTATTTTTCCCAACTTGTATTTGAGAGATGGCATCATCCAGGGTTATTTCACCCAGCCAATTCTCACGATCTTTTGTATAGTTACCACGGCCTACAGAAAATTGATTCAGAAACCGAATGGTGTCAACAACACCCATCTCTTTGAATAGAATATGAGTAGCCTGACGACTAATTTCAGATATCGGTTTTGTTTCTATATTCATATGTCTAACTCCATCACCAATTCGGTGGGGAATACAACCTTGGTGTTTAATCCCTCGAAACTCTTAGCTTTTTTCAAAAACTTATCATCACATGTGCAAAAATAATCAACTTTTGAAGCGGATGCAAATGCCAAATGCAAAGCGTCCAATGGTTTCAATCCCGATGCTTCCAGCCTTCTGGCTAAAGCTTCAATTTCTGGCGTCAACAGAACAGTTTCCTTTGCTACTTTGAGAATGGCCAAAGCATCGTCTTTACGATCCTGATCGGGAATGAAACCAATCTCGAATAGCAGAGCATCTGATGAGATAAAATCCAAACGATCTGATTCACACCATGCCAGAATGACGAGTACCGCTTCAGCCTCAACCGCTATTCTCGGTTGGGATTTATCATCAAAGGGACGTTGTAGACTACAACAATCAAGATAAATTCTCATTTAATGACATTCCTATTATGTTCAGCTTCACATTGCCTGACGATATGGTTCACCTGCCGGGATGAAGCGCAGTGGAATAGCGGTCAGGTGCAGCGTTTTGTTAGGCACTGTAAACTCATGATTCAAAGTCACTCCGTGGAAGTCCAGACTGGCGAATAATAGACCGCAAAGTTCCAATACGGATTTAATTGTGAAGTCGATGTTTTATCTCTTCTGTTGATGCTGACTCGAAAAAAGGTTCTAATGCTTTCCGAATGTTGTCCCGTGCTTGCTCGATAGTATCACCTTGGCGCGATATCTAACTCTAGGCATAACGATACGTATCCATCACCTTCGCGTTCAATATTCGCTGTAAGTTTCATTGATGGTCTCTTATCTCTCAAAAATTACTCATCATATAAGAATAACACAGATTTCTCTATTCCCCAATCAATATTCGCATGTATTTTTCTCCAGATTCCAGCCGTTGTTCATCACTTAAAAATTGAATCCTCAGGTAAAGCTCTGCCATTTTGGGAGGGGGAATGGGTCTTCCAAGGCTAGCCTTTTTGAAATTCAGTGAATAGATTCAGTTCTCAGACTGCACTGCTTGATCGGGGTATTGTTGTGGTTCTTCCTCGGAAGGCGTATCTTCAGGGGGGGCCATTGCCGCTTTGGCCTTATTATATTCTTCTTCTTTTTCCTTGATTGCTTGGTTGAGTTCTATCACAATCTGTTTGATCTTCTCTATCTCACTTAAAAAACGGTCTTTTCTGCGTTCTATATCTTCTTTCTGCTTTTTCAACTTGTCCAAATCCATGAAGAGCAAGAATGCAGCAATTAAAAATGCTATCAACAAGATGATTCCAGCCACTAATTCAAATTGCAGTAGAAAGAAAAGAATGCTCATTACAAATCCTACCATCACCAGCAGGACAGAATTAATGCCGGGCGTGATCGAGGGGGCCATCGATGTAATTTGGGATTCATAAGTACGAATCGATTCACGATGATCATGCCGCTTCTTCTTTAATTTACGCAGTTCTTCCTCCAAAGCCTCCAGATTAACATTACTCTGCGGTTTGGTTTCTTCACCGGCTCCCTGTTTGGCTTCCTGAATCAGCTTTTCCAACTGATTGACATTGTACTTTGCTTCACCGGCAAGTGAATTTAGCGCAACAATAAAGTCTTCCTGGGCTTCAGCATCGACCGCCTTAAGCAATCCTTCCGCAAACGGCATTTCATTTCGATGCACTTTGAATGCGATATTAAACGCCGCACTCTTCATTCAAATAACTCTCTCACTTTGGATAAGTATTTATATTTTTCTAAGCCCTAAACCCCTTTATAGAAGAAGATATTTTCAAGGAATGATTTTAGTGATTCAAGTAATTATGTATCTTTTTTAATCCTATCATAAATTTGTTACAATTCCATGTTGGATTGGATATTTAAATTATGAAACATTTAACTTTTTGCATTCAAAGTCAATTCTCATAAAATATTAACCTGATCTTAAAGATTAGAATAGGGAAGATTGGGTTAAAACTGAAATACCTGCACACGATGATTTTTGGTATCTGCAACAAAGATTTTTCCCTCATCCACTGAAACTCCCCAAGGTTGTGCCAACATTCCTTTTTCGCTACCCAATCCACCCCACGAAGCCAGCCATTTCCCTTCCGATGTAAACTTTTGAACACGGTGGCTCCCATATTCACATATATAGACATTGTTTTGCTCATCGACGTCAATGTCATAAGGAAATGACATTTCCCCGTCATTTTTCCCCTCTTTTCCAAATTTCCGGATAAATTCACCTTTTTGATTGTAGACCACCACACGATGATTCACGGAGTCGGCAATATAAAGGAGCGAATCGTTCCCCCTTACAATCCCCATCGCCCGGTTTAGTTGGCGGTCACCAGTACCATATTCACCCCAGCCACGTAAATATTCACCCTCTTTGGTAAATACTTGAATTCGGTCTTCATGTCCATATTCTGTAACAAACATCTCACCGTTATCACCAATAGCGACATCGGTTGGGAATACAAATTTGCCCGGCTCCTCGCCATATTCACCAAACGATGAGATTAATTCTCCCTCTCTATCAAAATGCAAAATCCTGGAATAATGCGTATCAGCGATCCAAACATCCCCATTTTGATCTCCTGCCATATCCGTTGGGGTGCCGTTCTCAATTTCTTCAAGTTCCCACTGCAAAATGAAATTCCCCTCATAATCAAATTTTTGAATCCGCCCCGTCCGGTCAATCACGAAAAGTTCACCTTTTTGAGCCAGAATTGCCCGTGGAGTACCAAACTGACCGGGTTGCTTTCCATACCAACCCCAAGCTGTTAATACATAGGATGGACCATTGTTACCTGAACAGGAAAATAATCCCAATACCCCGATTAAGGTTAAACTCAAATAAATTAATGACTTAGTTTGATTCATCGGTTAATATTACCGGTGGTTTGTTGAAAATAACATCCACCATTTCCCCTACTGAAATCCCATGCGAAGATATACCAAGGATCGTATGATCACCATGTTCAACATGTACATGAAATTTATGGCCAAAAAAGCGGCACGCCTTTACTCTTCCTTTTCCAGTGTTGTTCGGCTCGATTTTAACATCGTTATGATGAATCGTAGCGGTATATCTCCCTTGTTCTGTTTTTTGGCAAGGCCATTTTCCAAAGGATGAGTAGCACATCTGATTCTCCAATTTTACACTCAAAAAGTTTCGATATCCCAACAAGCGGGCCGCTGCTTCTGTTTGTGGAGTATTGAAAACATCCTCAATCTGGCCGGATTGCAAGGCGTAACCCTGATCCAATATCACGATATGATCCGCTAAGGTAAACGCTTCATCCAAGGAATGAGTTACATATAGAATCGTCTTGTTGAGTGTTTTCAATTTTAGAATGGCTTGTAACAACTCTTCTCTCAACGGTGCATCCAAACTGGATAGAGGCTCGTCAAGTAATAGATACTCAGGATCATTGGCAAGAGCACGGGCGAATGAAAGGCGCCGCTGTTCACCCCCTGAAAGAGTGTAGGGACGGCGGTCAGCAAGATCAGTTAAATTAAATAGACGAAGCAATTCCGTCACTCGTTTCGAACGATCCTCCGGCGAAAACGCTTTTGTAAGCATAGGTAATTCAATATGTTTCATCACATTGATAGAGGGCCAAAGGGCGGGATCTTGAAAACAAAAACCGGTTTGCCGTTTCGGAGGGCTAACCCATTGGCCATTACCTACCACACATGTTTCTCCAAGATAAATGGAACCAGTTAAAGGCTTTTCCAACCCGGCAATAAGCATGAGGGCACTGGTCTTTCCTACTCCGGATGGGCCATACAAAACAGTGATCTTCCCATGCGGTGCCTGAAAGGATAGGTTTCTTAACACTTCATTGGAGTGATAACTCAATGATATTGAATCCAGAATTATTCCGTCGGCCATAAAATAAATCACCTGTCTTTATTCCTGACAACAACCACCCTTATTGTGGTACAAACTTCTGGGATTGTCTCAAAACTGGGTTGACACGTAGGTCAACCCCTACATGTTGTAAGGTTCGAACCTATGTGTTCGCCCTATGTTGTGGCATGCCAGGCTGGAAGCCTGCTCCACAAGAAAAGATTGTTACTGGATCATCAATCCTGATTATCCGTAAAAGCACTTTTTAACCTTAAAATAATACTACCCATAAGAATCAACACAGTGGGCAGCAATAACAACAAAAATCCAATCGCAGAGGTTTGAGACTCACTGCCATAATGCAGCAAATTATAATACTCCACGGTTAAACTCTCACCTCCAGGTGGATGGAGTAAAATCGTGATGGCGACATCTCCCCATACAAATAACGAACTGACGAATATACAGGGAATCGCAGGATACCAAAATGAGGGTAAGTATAATCTCCGGACCTTGGAATACCACCCAATGTTCATTAATGATGCCGCTGTCTTCTGGGTTGTTCCAAAGTGGCTCCAAAGCAGCACACCTGTTCCATAACCAATGATGAAATAATGACTTACATAAGCGCATAGCATTGAAATATAAGCTATCCCCGCTGGAATTCGCCCTGGCCAGAACGAGCGCATGCGCAACCATCCCGACGCCACAATGATTCCCGGCAGTAGAAACATGAATAGAATTCCCGCTGAGATCCAAATCCCCTTTTTCCCTTGCATAAAGTTGGTCATCCACAATCCCAATCCCACCATAACAGCCCCGCTCACCACGCTATAACCAAGGCTTTTGAAACTCGTCCCCATGTGTTCCCATATGACATTCAAAATGAGCGGTAAGGACCGTGCTTTTATCATTAATCCAAGCAGTGGGAGGATACATGATAGAAAAAAAACCCAAAAGACACCAATATATATCACAACACGCATCCAAAAAGGTATCGGCCCGATGGTGGCCTGGCCGATATTGCTTGAGAAGGTTTTTTGAGCGCGATAAAGCAAAATTCCAAAAATGGGGACCAGCAATAGATAAGGCAGGCATAAAACCATCGCCTCTCTTTCTTCCATGAGGGCCGATATTCGCATGAAAATCTCTAGTGGATAAACGCTAATTTGGAATAAAGAAGGCACTTCGAATTGCACCAAGGCTAAACTAAAAACCAGCACACTTGCAATAAATAATGGCTCCAGCCAGGCGGGTAGAATAATCCTCCAAACGCGGTTATATGGCTTGAGTGTAAGGCGGGCCGCATTGATTTGGGATGCAGTCGGTTCTGCCAGAGTGGCTAATAGATAAAAGATAATCGGCCAAAAACATAAAGCCAATAAAAATCCAGCCCCTGGTAGACTATATAAATATGTGGAGAAAAACCCTTGTGGTCCCCACATAATCCGCCCGCTCCCTGCTTGCTCCCATACAGCCGCCAATGTCATCCAGCCGGAAGCCACCCCAAACGGGGGATACGAAAGAGGAATCAAGGCCACAACAATAAGGAACAGTTTCTTCTTTGAGGGAAGCGATAAGAAACAGAGATAGACAATTAGAGCGAAAAAAACTGAAAATACAGTCGTATATAATGCCAAACCGAGGGAGTTGGTTAACCGGTTATAAGCAGACTGATCAAACAGAGCGGCAAACTGCTTCAGTTCCCCATTATCCAGAGTAAAAATTTCCCCCAGCATCGCAAAAAATGGGAGAAATAAAACAGCTAAACAAAAGTAGAGAGGTATATACTTAAAAGGTTTAAATCTTTGTGACATCTCAGCCATACGCAATGAGAAAAGTATGCTACCTTTCATTTGGCACTCCAATTCCTCCTCCAATGAAATGGGGGAGGTTAGGAGGGGGGTAAAGGATTACACTCTCTCGGTATTTCTATCAACCCTCCCCTACCCCCTCCCAATCCTGGGAAGGGAATGGAGCTTAATATGGCTGAACTCTTACAAATCCTCTTAATCGATCAAAGTTCTTAAGAATTCCATGCACGGTTTTGTATTTTGGGCAATATCTTCAAAATCCACATCCATTGTCTTAATCTTATTTAAATCAGGAACCCCTTCAAGGCGTGTTGCGGATGCATGAAGCGGGATTTGACGCGCACGTGTTTGTGATAATTTTTCCTCTACCCCGGGCGAGAGCATATAATCTATAAATTGCTTACCCGCATCAGGGTTGGGAGCACCCGCGATGAGCGAAATGGTATTGGGAATAAGAAGGGTTCCCTTGCCATCCTGCTCCAAATATTCCATTCGAATGGGCTTATCATCATCGATAATAGCGAACACATCATCCGTATCGGTCAAGCCATAGGCGATTTGCCCTTGCGCCGCCGCATCTCGTACAGTGGCATTCCCCTGCAAAAACTGAACTTGATTACCCTTTAGGGTTTTAATCAACTCACCAAATGGTTCTCTTCCCATAATCGTATAAAGGGCTGCCATATGAGTAGCCGTTGTTCCAAACATGGGAACAGCTATCGCAGTTTTTTGTTGATATTGCTCATTGGCCAGGTCTGGAACTGAGTTTGGAGTTTCCGAAGGTGGAACCAGTTCCGTGTTGATAATCATCACCCTGGCCCGTGCGGAAAAACCGGTCCAATAGCCTTGGTCATCTTTAAACTTGGCTGGAATCCCTTCTGCGGAGGGGGAATGATAGGGTTGAAGCAAGTCCTGATTTTTCAACTGGATTGTTCGAACAATTTCTGAATTCCAGAAGACATCCGCTTGTGGATTGCTCTTTTCCTGCTGTAATTTGGTGTAAAGCCCGGTGGTTTTGGTCAGTTCGTTGTCATAAACCGCGTTAACTGTGATTTCCGGATGTTGGGTTTCAAAATCGCTAATAATCACGGATGAATAATCCCGGTCGACTGACGTATAGATGGTCAATACATTTTCGGAGCCACCACATCCACTTAACAATCCCAGCGTTCCAACCGTAATCAAAATTCCAACGATGTTTTTCCAGTGTGTGGATAACTTCATAAAATTCAGCATATACTCCTCTCTAAATTTATCATGCAAGCAATGCTTATCAACCCTCCCCTAGCCCCTCCCAATCTTGGGAGGGGAATGGTCGCTCCAATCAATTAGAAATAAACCCAACCTCTGCTCTTCCAAGCAGTTATCGAATACTCATTTCTCCCCCAAGCCTGGGGGAGATACAGAGGGGGTTGTTAGTCTGCCTCAAAACTTATGTGCAAAATTCAGTTTAGATCTGTACTTACTCAGATGAGTTCTCAGTTTCTGACACACGTTCTGTGATTGTTCCTTGCAGGGAATCAAAATAGGCACGTACCTGGTATTGATATGGTATAGGGATTTTTTCCTTGGTTAGAGCATCTTCAGCCGCTTGTTTGTATTCGAAAAAGGCTTCCTGCAGCTCTTTGGATGAACTATTCTTCATCGATTCACCATCGACTGAAATTGCACCCAGGAAAGGAGCCTGGTTGAAATTACCACGGAGTTTCATCTCCTGAAAAGCAGTTTGTGTATCAGAAAATGGGGCACGGCCACCCCGGCCGATTCCGGCTCCGCCCATTCCTCCGGAACTCATCTTATCGGTTGGTCCGGCTTTCCAGCCACCTGTTCCAGGCGCTCCTCCTGTCCCATTACCGCTGCACATTCCTGTTCCGTTGCATTGGCTGCAGCCTTGTCCATTACAAGCAGAGCAACAACCTGTCGCACCTTTAATGCATTGTGAGCATGCGCCAAATTTACCGGCCAAGGCGGATTTGGACATTTTGAGATCATTCAAAGCCTGGTTCATCATCTGTATTTGTTCCATCAACTTTTGCAAATCCATCATCGACATTTCTGCCAATTGCATCGATTCGATGGCGTTTTTGGAATCGCCTGATTTGAGTTGAGTCGCTGCTTTTTCCAGGGCTTTCGATAGGGGTGTATTGGCGTTTAAACTTCCAGCCAATTTTTCCATTTCTGAAGCCAAGCGATTCATTTCAGATTTGTTCAGGGCTCCCATTTTTAATTTCTTCTGCAATTCTTGAAGTTTTTGAGCCCCTTTTTCATATTCGTTGGACTGCAAATCTTTCGCCAAATCACCGGTCATTTTTTGTTTCATAGGTGACGATTCATTTAATTTCGGCTGAGCGGACTTCATTGCTTCCTGCCGCTTTTCCCATTCTTCCTGCAACGAGGATAATTTGGCCAAAGCCTCACGCTTTTCGATCTTGCCTTTTGAAAGTTTGGTTTCCAGATCCTTAATTTCTTTGGCGATCTTGGTTACTTCCTGCAGTTCTTTTTCTTTGGCTCGTTTTTCAAGGGTTATCTGGCGTTTGAATAGATTTTGCAAGTCTTTTTCAACTTTGGCTTTATCCATCATCTTGGCTTGTGCGTCGCCCTGGCCGGTGAATAGGTCCCATTGGGGGAGCACAAACACGGTGAGAATCAAGCCAAGAACAGGCACCCAAATCCAACGAAATTCGGCGGGATTTTTCCAAGGGAAGGCTCTCTTCAAATCCAAGCGATGCGTCGCTTTTAGGGCATCGTGCAATAACGCGGTATGCCATTCGTGAATGGTTTCCAGATCATCATGAAGCTCAGAAAGTTCAAGGGCGGAGGAGATTTTCTCTTTGAGATGAAGGTGTTTATCCGCCATTAAAGCGGTTTGTTCAATGTTGCCCCGTTTGCGGAAATAGAGATAAATCGAGAGAGGAATGGTCAGAGATACAATTCCACCCGCTACCAGCAACCGATTGATCTCCTGGGGAACAAACGCAAGCACGGAAACCACAATGGCTGTTAATAAAGTCATATAAAAGAGCGCTTTAACAAAGCTGGCATAGTATAAATGAACACAAAAACGCCGATGTGCTTTTCGAACTTTCTTCTGAAGTTCCTTATACGCCTCATAATTACTCATCACTCTCTCCTCTGGTTCAAAATTGGGGGGAACCTATACTTTTCGAGATTGTGCACTAATCCTTCAACCCTCCACTGCCCCTCCCAGGCTTGGGAGGGGAATGGATACCACACTCGTTTAGCGATTCTACAAAACTTCTGCAATCCCTTCCTGTTATCGGCTATCCACTTCTCCCCCAAGCCTGGAGGAGATACAGAGGAGGTTGATCGTCAGCCCCTCCACTTATGGGTAAAACTCAGCAATCCTGGGAGAGGAATGGATGCCATTTAATTACTTATACGTCAAAATAGGGTAACATTTTGTTCCTTATTCGACAACATTCAGGGTTAATACATATTTTTCCGGTTGTTCTTCATCGGATGGTAGTTCGATTTCATAGGTGAATGACGCTTTAAAAAATCGCACCGCCCCGCGAAAATCCATGACTCTGAATCGTTTTGATTTCGCTGGTATTCGCCATTCTCCTTCTTTTTCAGCGATCTTTTTTTCGACACCATCCTCTTCAGTTAATACGAACGAACGGCGAGTTAGTGTCATGTTTTGATTAATTAATTCATCCCTGCGCACAATTTCATAAAAGAAAACCACAATTTTTGAAGATAAATCTTCAGGGAGTTGCTGCAAACGGGCCATGGGAATATTGATGTTGTTCGCCCCTTTTTTAATAAGTTTTGGTTCCTCTTCTTTGAAGAGACACCCCTGTTCAAAGAGTTCACCTTGAAAGCGGCTCAATTCTTTACCGTTAAGGCCTTCTTTGAGCATATCCCTCATTTCGTTTAAATCCATTGCAAATAAATAGAAGTTGAAGGCTATTTTGGGTTCTTCAACGCCGGTTTCTTCTTGGGCATAACCATTCAAACCACCAAATAAAAAGACAAAGACCATAACATAAAGCATAAATTGGATGTAATTTGATTTCATTCTCTTTTCCTCCCGGTTGGATTGCGCCTTAAATCATCAGCTCAAACTATTATACACACTTTTTTTCCACTATTCTATTAAAACGAGTGAAAAGTGAATGGATTCAGAAAGATTTATTGCGATAAAACAAAAGCAAGGAATTAACGAAAAAGAGATGAAAAATCATGATTTACGTGAACTTGGTGAATTTGGCCTCATCAAGCGTATTGCGGCCATCCTAGGCCCTTCTTCATCTGCGGTGCAGGTAGGGATTGGTGATGACGCGGCTACTATTGCCCCCTGTTCTGAACCGTTGATTGTGACCACCGATACAATGATTGAAGATGTTCATTTTCGGTTGGAATGGTCTTCACCTGAGGATATAGCTCATAAGGCATTGGCTTCCAACTTAAGCGATCTGGCTGCCAAAGGTGCACAGCCGGCGTTTTATCTTGTCACCCTGGGTCTACCCCATGATGCTCAACTTGATTGGGTTGAGTCATTTTATAAGGCTTTGGTTTTGTATCAATCATCATGGGGAATAGAAGCGGTTGGAGGTGATACAGTCCGATCCCCTGTCCATATGATTACCATCGCAGCTTGGGGTTATCAACGATCCTCAACGCCTATCACACTCACCCAATCAAAACCCGGTGATTATATCGTAGTTACTGGTACTCCAGGCGATGCCGCTGCTGGGTTGGAATTGCTGCAACAATCAGAAAATGTTAATGCCTCTGATGACGCCACATCATTCCTGGTTGATCGGTTTCTGCGACCTATGCCTCGTATAGCAGAGGGATTAAAGCTGGCCACCAGCACTCAATTAACAGGCATGACTGATTTGAGTGATGGGCTTGCGCGCGATCTCCTCAAACTTTGTGAAGCGAGTGGTGTGGGAGCCACTGTTGATGCATTGGCACTGCCACAATCCATAGCGTTGAATAAATATGCCCAAGAAAGGTCTCCTCAATATGCCTGGCGGGGAGGAGAAGATTATGAACTTCTATTTACTTTGCCACCGAAACAATATGAGTTAATTACAGAAAAGTGGGATTCCAAGTTAGCAAAGCTTACCCGAATAGGAGAAATAACTCCCCAGGAAAAAGGAATTCAAGTTCTGAATTTTGAAGGTGATACGAATGTTGGATTTGACCATTTTTATTATCGGGTCAACCCAAATCCCTAATCCGGCGTAGATGGAGCCGAGCAAGAATTTACTTGGTCAAAATAGGGATTCCTCAGGTAGACTAACCCTCACCCATCTTCCAGCAAATGCAGAAATTCCCCTACTCTAGAATCCGTAGGCTTCAATACCTTAAGTTCTTCCGATTCAGCGGCATCGCAGAGTCGGGTATCGTCGCATACGAAATGTATAGACTGGAGCCGTGGTCGGCATAGGCATCAATGGCAGCAGAAAGCTGCATCGCATCCCCAGCCTTTAGGGGATGCCTTTCCATCAGTGCAAGGGAGCGGTACATCATTATGTCGTCGATCTCGATGAAGCTAACAGAGGAAAGGCATTCCTGAAGAAACTTCTTTATACTAGTGTAGATGCTTCACTTTTGGAAAACACCCCTTCGCGGACTCTCCTGTGGATTGAGGAGCCAACTTCAGCTATGGTGTGCCTCGCTGTGTATAGCTGGGAGCCACGCTTCTGCTCGAACAAGTAAAGTTAGTCTATGAAATCAGAGCCATCCTCCATGTTATACTTCTTAGACATCGCGGAAGAATCGAGATAGAATTTAAGGCCCATCAATACCGCGCCTCACGACGATCTTCTATCACAGCTTCAGAGAGCCTGGTACCAACAGGTTTCCCCGCTGTCATGGACTTTATCTCCTCGATGGACATATCCTTGTAAGGGCTTAGCATGGACATGCAGTAATCGATGCCTTCCTGCGTGAGAGAAGAATACTTCACTTTCCTCTCAGCTCTTGCTTCGTGCCTATCCTTTAGTTTGCTTATAGCCATGCGTCATTCATCCTTTTGCGGTTCTAATCCTTTTTTACTCCTGCAGCAGTTCTGTGGTAGCTTGTCTCAATTATACTCGAATCTGCAACATTTGCCTAATCCATCAAACATGAATGCAGCCCGGCTGAAAGCCGACTTTTAAGGTGACCTGTTCCAGCCGAGGATATCGGGATTAATCGTCCCCTGGCCACCCAGCACATATATCTTTAGTACACTTCTAATTTAACATGGATTAACAAAACTTCTGTGTAAAAGATCAGTTTTTTATGGGTAACAAAGAAGAACGGAGCACGATGCGTGATTTTATGGTCTTCGATTTTGCCTTTTTCCCTTTGATTAATTGATGCAATAGTTTTACGGCTTCTATCCCCTCCTCTTCCAAGGGTTGATGAACGGTTGTCAAGCCAATGGTTTGAGAAAAGGGGAGATCATCAAAACCGGTAACAGAAACCATATCTCCCAAATTCGCGCTTACATTTTTCAATAGACTGTATACATGTATAGCGATTTGATCATTCAAACTCATCAAAACGGTGGGTTCGTATTCACATAAAATATTCTCCAATTCAGCCACCATCTGATTAAAAGGTTTATTTTCGCTCAAACTGACAACTTCAACCAATTCAGCCTTATTTTTTCCGGTGGCAGCGGCTTCTTTAATGCCTTCGATACGGGCATCGGTGGTGGTGCTGGTAATATCCTCACAACGTACTATCAAAATTCGGCGGTGGCCTAATTTTAAAACTTCTTCAGTCAGTTCCATCATCACTTTTTTATTATTTGTTTGTACCAGGGGCACATTATCAAGCCCAGGGATGTCACGGTCCACCAGCACCACCGGGATTTCGGCCTCTTTAAACATGTTAAACCATTGCAGATTGCATAAAGTATCCTGAACACGCTCCAAGGGGGCAGCGATCACACCGGCTGCCTGGCGGGCGATTAAACGTTCAGCGAACGTTTCAACTTTTAGCGGATCATCGTCTGTACTGCATAAAAACATATCATAACCCAGGTTATGAATATGCTCTTCCATACTATGCAAAATAATGGGAAAGATTCCTTTCCCCGTCCCCGGAACCAAAACACCAATCGCACGGGTATTATGAGGTGGCCGGGTTACATAGGTGCCTTTTCCTTGCAACCGTTTTAGATACCCCTCTTGCACCAATTCCTGCAAGGCACGAATTACGGTCATTTTACTCGCGCCAAAACGTTGAATCAGGGCCGTTTCTGAGGGTAATTGATGTCCTTCTTTGAGGTCTCCCTGTTCAATGTCCACTCGAATTGATTCTTTGATTTGAACATACTTCGGAAGGCGGTCAAAAAGTTCACTCATTAAAGTTTACCTATTAAATACAATTAGAAATATTATCATCAAAAATAATTAAAACAAAAAAAGTAGTGTTTAGAAATGGTTGCTGCGCTTGTTTTTTGAAAATTTCTTGAAAAAGATTCATTTTGAATGCATTTTACTCATTTTAATCTGAGAGATTGAATAATTGAAGGTGGTTTCAAAGTTCATTTTAGTGGTTGCCGAACCACAACATAGGGAAAAACATAGGTTCGCTCCCACAATATGTAGGGGTTGACCTGCGTGTCAACTCGATTTTGAGACAAATTATTGGGGAGTATAACTTTCATTTTTCAAAATCACGGGAATTAAGGCGGCCAAATAATCAAAAGCCGAATAAAGGGTTGCCAGGCACGCAACACTCATTAAGAGGTTTGCGAGTAAATGCAACCATTCCTGGATTACGGAGATGTGAAGAGCAAGGATTCGTAATAGCAGGATGATGATTATCACCGACGCTTGTGAAATGGCTTTGAGTTTTCCACTCCAACGCGCCGCCAGAACGATTCCCTTGTACGCACAAACAGTGCGAAGGGTGGAAATAATGGAATCGCGATAGAGAACAGGCAACACAAGGAAAAGAGAGACTTGATCCACAACCGCCATGCTCAGGAAGATGGTATCCCGGTAAATACTGTCTGCCATGGGATCAAGTATTTTACCCAAGTCAGTGACTTGCCCATGTTTGCGTGCCATATAACCATCAAAAAGATCGGTTAATTCAGAGATTATGACGATAAATAGCAACCAATACCGGGCTCCCGGAATTTGCATATCATAAACAAAAAGGACCGCCATCAATGGGCTGAGAAAAAGGCGGATCGAGGTTAATAGATTGGGGAAGTTTGAGTGTTTTTTTAACAATTCAAGATACATGGTTGGAGTTTTTCTCCCGCATGACTCCCGATACCGGTGAGTGTTTTGAAGCCTTATAGCCGTAATGAATTAAAGCTAAAATCGTAACCACCGCCGTTAAATATTCCAAAGGTGTAATCGGTAAATCAATGGGCTTGAATACGATAATGCACACCGTAAGGAACTGCAACGCCGTGGCGGCTTTCCCCAGAGAAGAAGGATTTACATCGACTTTATGGAAAACCACCGCAAACATAAACCAGCCGACACTAACGAGAATATCCTTGGCAACCACTGCAATGGCCAGCCAGTCATGAATAAGGCCAAAAACCGCTAAAAGCACAAAAGTGGCGGTTACAAATAATTTATCGGCCAGTGGATCAAGAATACTCCCCAAGGGAGTTATTTCGCCTCGAATACGGGCTAAATAACCATCAAAAAAATCACTGACCACAATGAGGATAAGCGTAATCCTAGCCGCCCATAACATAAACTCGATTCCCGTCAGCCAGTAATATAAGAAAAGAAAAAAGCAGGGGGCCATCAATAACCGTAACATTGACAATCCATTCGGCAGATTGATCATACGTAAAAATCTTCCATTCCTTTTTTTATCAAGCATTTAATTCACGCTAGTATAAAGTCTAATCGTTTGTATCAAAAGCAGAATGCTAAACTAATTATTAATGGCAAGGTGAATATTGAAAACGATAACTAAAATATTAATATATACCGCATATCGTTTG
Organism: uncultured bacterium; assembly: GCA_964517495.1. Classification (GTDB taxonomy): domain Bacteria; phylum Hinthialibacterota; class Hinthialibacteria; order Hinthialibacterales; family Hinthialibacteraceae; genus CAZFER01. The sequence goes on from CAZFER010000025.1 coordinate 57,740, forward strand.
AGTTGAAACCCCTTGTCTTTCAGGGAAGCCGTAACAGCTTGATTTTATCTGAAATTAAGCCATCCTTATCGTTTACAAGTTCAAATGAATGTGTATGCTTTGGTAAACCATGCAGGAACAATCACCTATAAAAAAAATCTTCCCCACTATACGGGTATTTTGCTCGTTTATTACCATCCTGATTATGATATGGCTGGCGAGCCATCTTTTTATTCGAAGCTGTGGTGGACCCTTTCCCCAAAGAACGAGAGGTCCATTGGCCAAACAAGAGTTTTATGAATTGGGTATTTTGCCGGAATGGGAGCGAATGCTTATGCCCAGAGACGCCACCACTAATAAGACCTATACAGAAATGATGATTGAGGGGAAAAATTTACCCCCCTTGGAATATGATTATCCCGATTTCAGCCAGGCGACACCTCAGATTCCATCTGCAACCACGGTTCCTTCCGCCACACCTTCTGGCGGATCATAATGGATTGACAGGTGGATCATTTTTAATAAACTCACTTTTAGATCATCTTTAGGAAAAAAGACCATGACCAACATCTTTGAAGCGAAAAACCAAATTGTTGAAATTGGCCGCCGAATGTGGACCAAAGAATGGGTGGCCGCCAACGATGGAAATATATCGTGTAAAATTTCAGAGGATGAAATTGTTTGTACACCAACTGGCGTCAGCAAAGGATTCCTTGAAATATCGGACCTGATTGTGGTGGATGGCGAGGGGCGCAAACGTTCAGGTGGCCCTTTAAATCCATCCTCTGAAATCAAAATGCACCTGTTTGTCTATAAAAAAAGGCCGGATGTACAAGCCGTATGCCATGCTCATCCCCCTACCGCGACTGGATTTGCGGTTGCCGGATTGTCATTGGACCAATGTGTGTTACCCGAGGTGGTAGCTTTAATGGGGCAGATTCCTCTTTCTCCCTATGGCCTACCCTCAACAGAAGAAATTCCTCAGGCAATTGAGCCTTATTTAGCCAATCATAGCGCCGTTCTGCTAGCCAATCATGGGGCGTTGACGTGGGGTAATACCCTTACTCAGGCCTACTATCGAATGGAAACCATGGAGCATTTTGCCAAAATTCTTCTGGTTGCTGTTCAGCTGGGGAAAGTGAACTTTTTCTCCAAAGATCAGGTGCAGGCTCTGGAAGGATTACGCGATCGTTTTGGCCTAAAAGATCCATTTACAGGCTGTAATTTAAACCAATCTTCTTTCCCTGTGCAAACGGGCGATGTAAAAGACGTGAGAAACTATTGAATCTCAGATAAGTGAACGTTCGGATTTCCGTTCACGCAGCATTAAGCGTTGAACCGCTTGTTGTGGATTGGCGCCCTGGTAAACGATCGAATAGACTTCTTCTGAGATGGGAATTTCGATGTTGTACTTTTCATTCAGTGTTGGAATCGCTTGAACAGAGGTTAATCCTTCAACCACCATCCCGATCTCTTCTTCCGCATCTTCCGGTCCATAACCTTTGGCAATCAATTCACCGAACCGGCGGTTACGGCTGTGGCGGCTGGTGCAGGTGACCACTAAATCACCCAATCCCGACAGCCCTGAGAAGGTTTCCGGGTTTGCTCCCATTTGTTTGCCCACCAGGCTGATTTCGTATAATCCACGGGAGATCAAACCCGCCCGGGCATTATCGCCAAATCCGAGTCCGTCTGATATTCCGACCGCAATGGCGATAATATTCTTAAAGGCGGCGCCAATTTCCACGCCTTTGCGGTCATCATTGGTGTATACCCGAAATCGAGGGGTTTGAAAGACATCCTGAACTTTTTGCGCCAGTGTTTCATCATGATAGGCGGAAACCACCGTGGTAGGCATTTTTCGCGCCACTTCTTCCGCATGGCTGGGACCGGATAACGCTACAAATCCCGCAATGGGGCAATCCTTCCAATGCTCTTCCAAAACCTCGCTCATGGTGGATAACGATTGGACCTCGATCCCCTTGGTGACGCTGACCACGATTTTAGTGCATCCCTTGATGCGGGAGACCAAATGTTGAGCAAACGAGCGTATAAACCTCGAAGGAACGGCTACAACGAATAACTCTGCATTCTCGATGAAGAGAGATTCATCATCGGTAACCACAATTTCGCTGGGAACCACAATCTCGGGCAATTTATGGACTAATCGCCGGGTTTTCCGTATTTTTTCCGCTTCCTGATGGTCATTTGACCATAGATAAACCTGGTGGCCTTGATCCACCAGCACCATTGCCAGAGCGGTTCCCCATGATCCTGAACCAAAAATACCAATATTCATACCATCAACCTTATTTGTATTATGCATTGAGCCATTAATACACTATATAAGGTTAAATACCGGCTTCAAAGCGAAGTAATCACCAAATTATCTGAAAAATTGATGTTTCTGGATATTGGAACGAAATAAATCCCATTAAAATCTCGTAAGGGTTAAATGAGTTAAATTCAAAGCGATAAAAAGATTGACAATGAATGACCGGCAGCATGATGCGGCGATTGTTCAAAAAGTCCTTTCCGGTGACCGTGATTGTTTTCGCGAGCTGGTTGAAGCATATGGAGGTATTGTTTTTCATATTGCCTATAGTATGACACGCCATTCTGAACAGGCACAGGATGCCGTTCAAGAGGTGTTTTATCGCGCGTACCGCCGGTTGGATAGTTTTGATCTCAGCCAATCATTTGGCGCCTGGTTAAGGCGGATTACAATAAATTATATGCTTGATCAACGAAAAAAGAGCAGAATCTACGCCGTATCCTTGACAACAGAGGATGATCAGGAAATACCTGTGGTGGATGATACATATGATCCACGTGAAAAACACTATCAAAATGAGAGGCAAGCGGCTATTTTGAACGCGCTTGATAAACTTCCGGAAAAGTACCGGATTATATTAGTGCTGAGGCATTTTGAGAATCTGAGTTATGAGGAAATCGCCGAGACATTGTCGATCCCGTTAGGGACGGTAACCACGCAAATTCATCGGGCGAGAAATAAACTGGCGGAATTATTACAGCCGTTTCAAAGTGAATTATCAACGTAAAACGAAACGCAATACAATCAAAACGAGGCCTATCATGAGCCGGAAAGAAAACGGTAGCTGGAATAACGAATGGTTTAATGATGAGCATTCAGATCGGCAGAATGAATTAGCCCATCCCCTGCCGGATGAGGTTTATCACGCTCTGATGCGGGAAATCGATGAAGCATTAAATACAGTCCAGTTTCCCGCTCCACCGGATAATCTTGTTGATGATGTGATGAACTACATTGAAAAACGTGAAGCACAGCGTTCGCTGATCTGGTGGATTCCAGGATTGACACCATTGTTAAGCGTTTTTAAAACCGCATGGCGCTATTTATCGGATATTCGTTTGCCTTGGACGCTAAAACCGGAATTCATCCCGGTTGCCATGACCCTCGCGATCATTATTTGGAATATCCTGATTGCTCCCCAGGTACAGGCGGGGAAAGTTGATCCATATGTTCATAAAGTCAATCAAATGGTGGATTCGTTGATCCTTAAAGGTGAAACCATCACCAATCATCTTACCTCCCGGGTTAATTCATTCACGTCGGATTTAATTGGTGAACCGATTGCACCACCGCCGCGCGGAGAAAATACGGAGAATATGACAGAAACGGAATCGGGTATTCGTAAGATAAATATGAAGATTAACAAAGGAATCACCACATAACAATAAGAGCTGCTGGAGAAGAACGAAATGAAATCCAATAAGCACCACCAAAAAAGCCCCTGGTTGGCCGGCCTTTTATCGCTGGTTCCCGGCTTGGGGCAAATTTACAACGAGCAAATCATCAAAGGCATATTAATCTTTTTCTTATTATTGGGTTCGTTCGTGTTAATGGTGATTATTCGTACACCCATGTTTTTGCATCCTGCGTATTGGTTTCCCTTCTTCCCCTTTTCAATTGGAGATTACCACAATGGTTTGTTTCATTACGAACATGGCATTGGGCGATTCACGCCGATTATCTGGTTGTTTATCGTCGTGCCGATTATCTATATTTATGCCATAACGGATGCGGTTGTCAGTGCGAAGAATATCAATCTAGGAATTATTCCACCTGGAGAGACACCCCGCCAGCACCCACCATCCTCAAGGGAGGCCACCATGAACCACACAAACGCGCAGGATGCCCTTCGGCAATCCACTCAAGCGGCGATGGGTAATACACCCAACCACACATCTGAAGAAGAATCGAAACTGAAGAAAAAGAGGAAAATCAGTGGATTGACAGCCAAACTATTCTTGGGGGCGGTTTTGATTTTTGTTGGACTAGCATCGATATTAAATGAACTTGATATCCATGTGTTAACCTACCATACCTGGGAAGTGATTTGGCCGCTTATTCCCCTGCTTTTGGGGTTGAAAATGCTGAAGGATTATTTGCGGGATCTCGACCAGGGCCAATTTATTCTGGGATTGGGTTTTACCGCCATAGGAACGATCTTTGTTTGTGAGAATTGGAACATTTTCCCCTTATGGAGTGAAGTGATTATTGAATATTGGCAGGTTGTCTTGATTATTGTTGGACTGGTACTTATTGTTCAAGATTTTCATGAAAAACGCAGACGAACCCGAACAAATTAAACGTACGATATATATTGGAAGGAGTTGTACTCATGAACCATCATCCGGAAATGCAGTCAAACGCGTTTCAAACGCCAGCCGATATAGAGCGAGTTGCAGAAGAACTAAAGCAATGCGAACAAACTCATAGGCGTATAAAAGACATCGAAAAAGCCATGTCACAACGGCCTGACATTTCGCCGGAAATACTGGAAACCATCAAAAAGGCAGCAGCGCAGCAGCTTCAGGACGAAGTGTATGATGTCATTCATCGTTATACGATGGATGACTTTTCTGAATCCCAAACTGATTCAAAAGAAGAAATATACGAAGAAAAAACCGATACCCGAGAAAAAACTGAAACCGGACCGAAAAAAAATGTAAAGAGACTCTTCCGCTCAAACAAAGATAAAATGATATCCGGCGTATGCGGCGGTCTGGCGGAATATCTCAATATCGACAGCACCATCGTAAGGGTGGCGTTTGTGATTTTGACGGTGTTTTACTTCCTTGGCCTGATTGCCTATATCGCCTTGCTTTGTATTGTTCCACAACGTGAGGATTGAGTGTTGTGGTATAATGATTTTAATTGACAATATAAACACATGTATGGTTTGGATGATGAGACACCATGAGTAAACGACGGGAAGATTATCAGAAGGGGATTGACCGCTTGTGTGGGTATTTGGATATCCTGCTGAAAGAGAAAACCAAAGACGAGGATGGGCTTTGGAAGGAGATCAAAGCGATACGGGTTTTGGGGCAAATGCAGGTTGAGATTGATTTTCATACGCTTGCAGAGAACAAGGAGGATGAATTCTTCTTTCTGCTTCGGGAAGAATACCGGCGCTATGATGATGTTCTTCCGGAACGGGTGTCCATACAACTCATCCCTGGTTCACATGATGATCCCAAAAAGCTCGATCAGTTGACGACGCTCAATCCATAACCAGCTTTCAGTTTATCGAATTCGCACCACTCTTCGATGGTGCTGATCGGTAACTAAAATCCTTCCATCATTGGTATACGTAATACCAATAGGCCGCATTAATTTTTGTCCGGAGTAGTCCGCCGTGATTTTTCCGGAGAGTTCACCTTTGGGTGTATAGATATGGACACTGCCTTCGGCCGGATCGGTCATGTAAACGGTGCCATCCGGTTTGCATGTAACATGGCCTTCAAATCCGACACTGCCATCCCACTCGGTTTGGATAGGCCACATCTCGATCAAGTCACCTTTTGGTGAGTGGATTTTCAAGCGCTTATTTCGGCTATCCAAGACGATGACGTTGCCATTGGGCATAACGTCAATCCCAACCGGTTCGCGGAAAGCGTTATCTGAATTACCGCCGCCGACATCGCCCCAGGTTTGGTTTAACTGTCCATCCAGCGTCATGACTTTGATTTGATGGTTGCCGGTATCGGCAATATACAACACACGCCACATGGGGTGGAACGCAATGCCTCGCGGGCCATAAAACCCAAGTTTGGCATCGCCGATGAAGGTGCCGTTTTTGTCAAAGCGCACAATTCGCTGGTTCCAGGTATCGGATATATAGAAGTCTCCATTTTGGGGATCGATGGCAATGTCGTTGGGTTCTTTGAATTCATTCTGGCTATCGCCCTCTTCACCCAGCTGCCATTTATAGGAGCCATCCGGCTTAAAGCATTGAATGCGATGATTAAGGGTATCCACCACCAGGAAATCGCCATTGACGTTTTGCTCGATCCCGCGTGGTTCATTGAACTGACCATTTCCAAAACCGAGACCTCCTTCAAACATGGAAATACCTGTTGATTCTGGCTGCATGGCAGGAGGAAGAGCCGGTTGTTTGGCGGATGAGGAGATGTCGTAAGCTGAATTTAAATCCCTCTGAATATGAAATATGGATGTTTGGCCGTGACGGAAGGTGAGTTTAAAGATATCCCCCCATTCTTCAAACCGCTTTAAGGAGCTGCCCGCTTTTTGCCGTTCCAGGGTTCCGAAGGTAAGGTATTCGCTGCTGTGGCGTCCCAGCACGCGCAAGACAGTCTCTTTATTTGGTGATTGAAATACGGTTTTAAGTGCCTGCACGCGCAGGTGTTTAGTGTTATTGAAATGGATGCGCTCACCAGCGTGGTGTTCCCACCCCAGCATGGCGGGCAAACCGGTATTGGTTGAAAAACGCGACGAGCCGAAATAACTGGAACCATGCGCTTCCACAATATTGGGGGTTCCATCCACAAATCGGTTCAGCCACAGAATCGCACAATAGTCGTCGTAATCCTCGGCCTTGATCCATTCAATGGCATTCAGGGTGGGAGGGTTCCCTTTTACGCTGTGGCCTCGGGCGCCATGTGATAAAGTCACCACTGCCGGGGCAATAATGGTGAAGGGCAAGGATATTAGTAATAATAAAATAAAAGGAATCAAGAAGAGTGTTCGTGCCGTGACAATAAACGCATTATTCACTTTGGCGCCGATTGTTTTTAACGAATCCCAGGCATAGCCGATACTCAAGGCGGCGAAGATCGCCAGATAGCGCCACACTTGGATATTGAATTTAAAGGCGGTGTTCCAGCGATGGGTGGGTTCGGCCCAGGTTTTCTCATTAATATAAAAGATCTCGATGCCCAGTGATAATCCCAAGCCCAATACACCGAGAAGATAGGCGTACGTTCGGCGAGAATCGTTTTTCTTGTTCCACAATAATAAGAAGAGCACCATTAAAAATGGCAAAAACAAACCAACAATGCGGTAATCCATCGGCAAAATCTTGCCTTGATACGCGCCTTGAAATGGATGGGGTGCGGGGAAATCAAAGGGATTGGTTCGAGTGGCATAAAGGGCCAGTGCCACACATAGCATGTAAAAGATGGCAAATAAGAAGGTGCGAATCAGGGAGATTCCACCGTTACGCCTGGCCACTGCCAGCAGGATAACGGAAACCACAATGGGATAAAGAATATGCGCCCAGAAACCTAAATACACTTTAACGGGTGTATTGCCTTCGGTCATCAGGTTGATGTCATTGACACGCGAAACAAAGTTGAAGTGAAAGGGGAGGTAGAGAAAGACCGCTGCGATCAAGACTGTTGCAAAATGGCCGATGGGGAAGCGCAATAGTGATTGCAAGGTTTCCGCGCTCATCCATCGTGGGCGAGCCAAACGGTTGTTGAGAAGTTCCGATTCACGCCAGAATTTCACACCGACAATAAATAGCAATCCCAACATCAATCCTGGCATATCCCAGGTGTTGGTACAAATGACGGTTCCCAGTAGCAAACCCAGCCACAGGACTTTACCACTAATATTAAAGAAACTGGAATCACGCCGTGGTTCGGCAAAATACGCATAGAGGACCACTAAAAAGGCCAGGGAGAAGGGGGCGACCAATAAATGGGCGTGGAGGTCCATGTAAAGCTGAGTCCAATAGGGGAACTCACTGGCCACACTGCCTAGAAAGATATCTGTGCGGGATTGCCAGAAGACTAAATCCCAGTTCAGGTTTTGAAGGGTTTGCATCATCCCTTCTGTTGCTAAACCCACATAGGCCATCAATGAAAACCACATCCATTTGATGACGATCCCGATCCCTTTCAGCCAGTCCCAGAAGCCGGCTTCACCGATTTTGGAGAACCATATGGTGGTTCCATCATGACCAAATAAGGCGTTACGCACAAGATTGATGAAGCTGATAATGTGTCCTGAAAAGAGAGCCAAATACAAGGCGAGGAAGGATAGAAATTTCTTTCGGCTTAACGCATAGGCCAGGGCGAATATGCTTAAGCCGATCAATGCGGATACGGTGGTACCAGCAAGGTTGAAAACATAGGCTGCTGGTAAATCAACGAGTTTTCCGACAATTGAAAAGACAGCCTGGCCGTAATAGTAATAATTAACCCAATAATCGGAAATCCAGGGATCCTCGGGTGGGAATGTATCCGCCCGATAAGTGGCATTCATGAAGGCCAGATTCATGGGCTTTTCGCCATCATAGGCAGCAGGGCTATACAGGCGGATGCATAAAAACAGCCCCCATAAAACGAGAAAGAGGATTTCGAATCCGGCGATAATGGTCCATTTTTCTTTTAAAAACTGAATGATTGTATGTTTGTATTTTTGGAAGATGGCGATGGCAGCAATAATTAATAGCAGGAGCATGCAAAACGCTTGCAGCCTGGAGAATGGCAATATCCGGACGGATGCGATAAACCAGCATAACCAACTAAACAACGCAATCCCCGCCGTTTTACCTATGGCATAGCCTCGGTCGGGCAATGCGCTGCATAAGGGGAACAGTAATATGAAGCCGATCCAGCCCAGGACGAAAACAACCAGCCACCAGCTGATGATGGGATGGTCGACATGGGGGGCGTAGACGGGATCACCATCCCGGGCGCTGTAAATCTCTTTGGCGGTGATATCGTTTACCCAATCGGGGGGATTAAGCACCAGTGATTTTAGTTGTTCGCGGTCAAATTTTTTGACTTTTTCAAAAATAACTATTTTGGGGTGATCATAAATGCGGGCGGTTTCATCCTCTTCATCCACGCGGAATTTCCAGCCCATGAATTGCGGAGGATTGGTGACCACCTTCACCATTTCAAAGCCCAGTTGTTCGGCAAACAATCCCTTTAAGAACTTATTGGTAATGGGAAAATGGTCGGGATTACGCAGGGTTGAACCATATCCACGCTTGCTTTGTAGAACGATATAATCGTATTCGTGGAGGGTTCCAACCAGCTGGTCTATGCGTCCGACGGGATTGCTTTCTTCCAATCCTTTATCGTGAATGAAGATATTGCCATGCACATGAATAGTGTTAAGTGATTCATCCCAGGATTGTTGAACGATTCGGGCATTGGGACGGCCGGCTTCGTTTATATGTTGTTGCAGCCAATTGCCTGCGGTTACAAGGGTATGGGGCTTATCATAAATGCCGACGTATGAACATCCATATATCAATCCACACAGCAGTGCCAATGTGCAACCCGCCCATCCCAAACGCTGCAGGTTTTTGCGTTGGGCAATGCTGAGCCAAGGGAGTTCGGGGATGTAGATAGTGGGGCGCATACGGATGAGATCCGACAACAGACGGCCTCCAAGGACCATCATAACCGGCAGGATTACCACCAAATAACGGGGGAATTTGCTGCTAAAACTGCTGTACATTAAAAAACTGGGAATCACCCATGAGGCTAATAGCAGGTCAGATGAGCATTTCCGTACAAAAATTCGGAAGAATGCATAGCCACACCCTGCGATGACAAAAAAGGCGGTAATGTAATCGAGTGATGGATAGAAGAGATTATCCAGGGAATAAAAGATGGGGTACGTGTTCCTGAACTGTTGGGTGTAAGGAACAGGCCGGTCGCCGGTCATGTTGATCCCGCTTTGTTCGGCCATGTTGCGGCCAAATTCGGCGCTGTCGAAATAAGCCATCGGTTCGCCAACCAAAAACGCGAACACGCCGATTGGAATGGCGATGACCAACCAAAGCCAGGGGAGGTAAATTTGCCAGGTTGCCCGCCACCAGCCTCGATCACGCCCATAAAATACCTGGCGAGCAATAAGGAAGGCTATGGAAAGGATGATGGCCATTCCTATCAGGATCAGCATCCACCAGTAATGGGTGAGGTAAAAGTCACGAAATGCAGCCAAGGTTTTATCCACGGTTGAGCCAGAAGCTCTGGCCGCTTTAAAGAAGTGGAGAAGTAAACCGAAAGCAATCAGCAGCCAAACGGTATGAATCCAGCGGCCTAGTTTTCCCTGGCGTTCATCGCCCCAGGTGGCGATGGCATGGGCAATCCATAGGATGCCGGGCAAGGTGATCCCACTCCATTTTGTGCTGACTGCAAAACCGGTGCATATAGCTCCTAAAACGTACCAAATAAACCGAGGCTTTTTGCTGACCTTCAAAAAGCAATATACTGACGCAGTGGCCCAGAATCCCAAAATGCCATCCACCGTGGCGAAATGGCTGGTTTGGACGTGCAGCATGGCGACAGCGAGCATAAAGGCCGCGATCAATCCAGCTGTGCGGTTATAGGCTTCATACCCGATCAAATAGGCCATTAAAACTGTCAAGGCGCCAAACCAGGCGGTAACCAGGCGGCCAGGAAGCAGAATCGATGTCCGATGAGGATCATATTGAGCAAAATCGATCAACCAATAGGGCATGAAGATGAATAGAATCAAGCCGGTAATTGGCAATATCAGTGAGGGAAAGAATAAGGACAAGCGTTCATCATCTTTGTGCCAGGGGATAAATTTATAGCGGGATAAGCGTAAATCCTGGCTGACGTTGACAAAAAGGCGCAAACCAATCGCCAGGACGAAGACAACGACAATCAGGCTTAAATAATCAGGAAAGGCGAGTAATACCCAGTCATGGTCTGGACCGCTATGGCTCTGCAAATAATGTTGATAGAGCATATAGAGATGGAGGGGAAAGGTCCCATAGTTATAATTGGATGGCACCAAACCAGGTTTGTTTTGCATAAAGGGGCTGTTGGGCTGCCGGTTATGCCGGTTGACATGTTGAATGGCATCGGTATTCAGATTTTTTTCATAAAGGCGTTTCAGTTGTTCTTTGAAGGGGAGTTGCTTTTCTTCTTCGGTGAGTCCTTGGGGATTCATCAAGGAGGCGCAACTTTGATAGTGCATCTCATCGGGATGGTGGGTCCAGATGTTATCCTTGAAGGCCCAATCGATCCCATAAAAGCGTAGATATAATGCCAGGGCAAATATAATAAGCAACAAAAAAGCGGATAAGATTCGTTTAATGGCTGGATTCATTCTGATTCCTATCAACCCATTTCATTCGTTTTGAGTCAAAATAACATATCCTGTTTCGGAGTATTTTACATGGTCTCCAACGCCTGAAGGGGAGTAAAAAGAGAGTATTATGTCAATATTCACTCCAAAATCTTCAGGGTAAACCTTATTTAAACCCTTGATTTGTTTCTTTTCAAAGCCTACATAATAAACGGCTTCTTTGTCCGGGCAACAGATGCCGAACTTTTTATGGCAATTAAAAGGTAATCCATTGAAATCAAAGGACATTCACGACGTCATTCGTATCCTAAAGCAGGAGGTATCGAAATGGAAGACTCCGGCAGTTACCATTGTGGCGGATGCATCACGTAATCCATTTCATGTCCTGGTTTCATGTATTTTAAGCCTGCGTACCAAGGACGAAACCACGGCGGCGGCCTTTACCCGGCTGAAACGGCGTGCACGTACTCCCAAAGGACTGCTTAAAATCCCGCGGGATAAACTCGCTAAAATCATTTATCCCGTGGGTTTTTACAACCAAAAGGCCAAAACGTTACACGAAATCGCCAATAAGATCATCAATGATTACAACGGGAAGGTTCCTGACACCATCGATGAGTTGCTTAAACTCAAGGGAGTAGGCCGAAAGACCGCGAATCTGGTTATTACACTTGGGTATAAGAAGCCCGGAATATGTGTGGACACACATGTTCACCGTATACCCAACCGCTGGGGGTATATCAAAACCAAAAATCCTGAGCAAAGCGAAATGGCATTGCGCAAGAAATTGCCCCAGGAATATTGGATCGATTTTAACGATCTATTGGTGACCTATGGCCAGAATTTATGCACCCCGGTCTCTCCAAAATGTTCGCAGTGTCAACTGGCTCATTATTGTGGAAAGGTTGGGGTGATAAAATCACGTTAGCGGTCCTTATGTGCCTTTTATGTTCACCAGGGTAATAATATACCCTACCTTTTTTGTAAAATAGTTGCACTCGAGTGATTTCGTGCTTTGAATCTGAATCATTTTATTGATCTCCTAATCCATAACTATAATGCAGTTTAATATTCCCTTTTGCGTGGATCGTTTAAGTTGAGTGGAAACAGGGACTTGCAATCCCTTGTTTCGATCCCAATCCAGGTACGTATCATCGGTAAATCAGTTGGGATAAAAAACAGAGGTTCTTTATTTATGTTCAATAAGGGGTTGTTGGGGGGCGTGTTCGCTTTGGTCAGAGGATTCATGCCGTTTGGCATAGTGTTTTTGCCACATTTCATTGAGCACCTTGGCGGGGCCGGAGATGATGAACGCCACGGTTAACAAGAACAAGACCACTTTGAAAATCAACACCGTCACACACAAAATTAACACCATGAAAACATTATGCTGAAAGAGGTTTTTCTTTTCCAAATGCAGGGCGGATAAATCCGGATACTTCACCGTACTCACCATCAAGCATGCCAATCCAATCATCACGATATGCAAGCCTGTTCGTAAAATTGGATGCGAAAGCGTTACTCCATATTCCATGGAGATCAACACCACAGACGCTAAAAAACAAGCCGGTACGGGACATGGCAATCCAGTGAAGTAAGAGCGCTTTTGCTGATTGTTGGCTTGGACGTTATAGCGGGCCAGGCGCAATGTTGTGCAAAGCGTATAAACCAGCACCAGCGATAGACCCAAACGGTCATATTGTTGGTAAAGGAGGGTGTGCATCACCACCGGTGGGGCGACTCCAAATGAAATCACATCCGCGAGGGAATCCAGTTGAACCCCAAAGGGCGAGGATGCACCGATAAAACGCGCCACTTTCCCGTCAATTAAATCAAAAAAAGCCGCCAATAAAATCAACACAGCGGCCAATTCAAATCGGCCCTCAATGCTTAAAATAATCGAACTGACCCCACAGGCAACATTAAAGGACGTCAGGACATTCGGCAATAAGTGGACAAGTTTGATATTCTTTCGTGGTTTGGACTTACTCCGAATCCGAAAGCGCTTTGACCGTCTGGTTTTTGGAAATTCAGATTTCTCATTGGTTTTTGAATTTCCCTTGAATCGACTATCCCATTTCATAAAAAACCCGTTATGATTGTACATCCATTTAATTTCTCACTTTGCACTATCAAAATATTCATGCACCGCTAGAATACAAACAGAACTCTAATAATATTAATGCTTTTCGCGCGATTAGGATAGGGTTATTTACACTCATTCCTAGCCACTCTGGCTCATTCCCAATATATTGCCCACTGGTAAGAAAACATTCTATCCCTACAAAAATTTTTGGAATTTCAATGGAATATACATATTTTATGGATATTTGCCACATTTTATGGCATAATAGAGAGTGGCTATCCTTGACAAATCAAAAAGCGGGAGACCTGGGATGAATGGACACCAATTTACTAAAAACAATAAGAAGAAATCCATTTTATTTATTCCCCTTGTTTATCTTTTTTTGGGTTTATTGTGGATTTTCGGAAGTGATTATTTAATGCTGTTCTTTAATTTTGACCTCAGCCAGCAATTTTATTATCAGGCCTTCAAGGGAACGTTTTATATCTTAATCACATCTATCCTGCTTTATTTTCTAATAAGACACAACTTCCATTACTTAATACGCAATGAAGAACAATTTCGAGCGGCTTTAACCCAATCCCCCTACCCTATTGTTATTCACTCTGAAGAGGGAGAATTCCGTTTTATCAACCAGATATGGACAGATATTACGGGTTACTCACCGGAAGAGCTTCCCACCATTGACACATGGTTATCAAAAGCGTATGGAACGCAAGGTTCTGAAATCAAAAAAAATATCGAAAAAATGTATACGCAAAATAAACGCAAAAATGAGGGTGAATACACCATTAAAACGAAATCGGGAGAGGAACGAGTATGGGAATTTAGCACTTCTCTTTTGGGTGAAGATAATAAAGGAAAACGGCTTTTTATCACAATTGCCATCGATATTACCGAGCGAAAACAAATTGAGAAACAGATTCGTGAGTCGGAAGAACTCCACCGTGTGGTATTGAGCAGTATTTCAGATGCCGTGTTTATAACCAACGAAAAGGGAGACTTTACTTATATATGCCCCAATGTTGATATCATTTTTGGTCACACCGACGACGAAGTATATGACAAAAAAAATCTAAAAAGTCTATTGCCAGATTTTGATGATTTCATTTCTCAATTACAAGAACAAAACGAAATCCGAAATTATGAATACATAGCCCATGATAAAGAAAATCGGATTCACAACCTATTGATTAACATTAAAAAAGTCTCTATTAAAAATGGATCCTACCTGTTTACTTGCCGGGATATTTCCGAACGGAAGAAAATTGAAATCGCGTTACAAGAAAGCGAACACAAATTTCGGGAACTCGTTAAAAACATTCCCAATATTGCTGTCCAAGGATATTCATCAGAACGAGAAGTCGTCTTTTGGAACAAAGCAAGTGAGTCATTATATGGATATACTGAAGAAGAGGCTCTGGGCCAGAAACTTGAAGACCTCATTATTCCCCAAACGATGAGAGAAGACGTCATACAGGCTATAGAACAATGGATTCATAATGATCAGCCCATCCCTTCCGGTGAACTTATGCTAAAACATAAAAATGGTTCACCTGTTCCCATTTATTCCAGCCATGAACTTTTGAAAAACCCTCATGGTTCAGTCGAACTATTTTGCATAGATATCGATTTGTCCCCCTTAAAAGCCAGTCAACATGAATTAGAGGAAAGAAATGAATTTATTGAATTGATTTTGGAAAATCTCCCTATCGGTGTGGCTGTTCATTCTTTGGAACATCCAAACACCCAATTCATGAACCGCCGCTTTGCTGAAATTCATGATTGGAATGATGATGTACTCAACAACCGCCACCGATATTTCAGCCATGCTTTTGTTAATCAACAAACTGGCCAATCGATTATGAATCAAACCTTTACCGAACCCCCACCGGATAAACCAGCGAACCTGCGATGGAACAACATTGAAATACAAACCGAAGATCAACAACACAAGCGCATCGATATGGAATGTATCATGCTGGAAAGACAGAATGTTGCTATCTTTACGGTGGAGGATATAACTGACCGAATACAGCGGGAAGAGGAACGCATTCGACTTGTCACTGCTATCAATCAAGCAGCCGAAAGCATCTACATTACAGATATGAATGGAATAACCCATTTCGTTAATCCCGCATTTGAGGTGTTAACCGGTTTTTCACGAGATGAAATTCTGGGGGAAGATATTAATATTCTGCAATGTGTTCAAGATTCTGCATTGCATCAACAGATATGGCAAACCATTCGTGAAGGTCATATATGGCAAGGCCAAATACGATGCAAACGAAAAAATGGTTCAGAGTTTACCGCCGAATCAACCGTCTCACCCGTGCGCGACCATAATCTGGAAATCCATGATGTGGTCTTTGTTTCTCGAGATATCACACATGAAGAAGAATTGGAACACCAACTTCGGCAATCGCAAAAGATGGAATCCATTGGCCGCCTGGCAGGTGGAATAGCCCACGATTTTAATAACATTCTTATGGCGATACTTGGGTATAATGAAATCGCCATGTCCACCCTGGAAGAGGATAATCCCCTCTATGATGACCTCAACCAAATCAAACACTCGACCAATCGAGCCATCAAACTCACCCGGCAGTTGCTGGCCTTTAGCCGAAAGCAAATCCTGCAACCGGAAATCATCAATCTCAATGAACTGATCTTGAATATCGACAAGATGCTGCGCCGCCTGATCGGAGAAGACATTGAATATGTCACCATTCCTCGTGAAGGCTTATGGAAAGTCAAAGCGGATCCCGGCCAACTCGAACAGGTGGTGACGAATCTGGTTGTTAACGCTCGTGATGCCATGCCCCTTGGCGGAAAAATAACCATTGAAACGAAAAATGTGGAGTTGGATGAAGACTATACCAACAACCATGCTGATGCCATACCCGGTGAATATGTTATGCTGGCTATCACTGATACAGGCACAGGTATTGATCCCATCATCCTCGATCAGATTTTCGAACCATTCTTCACAACGAAAGAACGTGAAAAGGGCACAGGGTTGGGCCTGTCTACCGTGCATGGTATTATCAAACAAAGCGGTGGAAATATTTACGTTTACAGTGAATTAGGTAGAGGCACAACCTTTAAAATCTACCTCCCGCGTGTTTGGGAAGAAACAAATCACAAACAAAATATTAAACTTTTTTCAGATACTTACACTGGGAACGAAACCGTTCTGCTGGTTGAAGATGATGAAATGGTACGAAAGTTAATCAAGAAAGCCTTGCAAAAATCAGGCTATCAAACACTGGTCGCTGGCTATGCCTCTGAAGCGTCCCAACTTGCCGAAAACTATGAGGGTAAAATACATCTTTTAATTACCGATGTCATCATGCCCAAAATGAGTGGAAAAGAACTGGCGAATCAACTATCTGAAATAAGAACGGATATTAAAGTTCTGTTTATATCCGGTTATACCGATAACGCCATTGTTCATCATGGTATGCTGGATGGGGGTATCGAATTCCTGCAAAAACCATTCACTACACAAGGATTACTTAAAAAGGTGAGAGAAATTTTGGATGAATAGGAAACCTGTTAAGAACTAATTTCGTAGGATGGGTCGCGTTTTTCGACCCATCGATGTACTCTCGATGGGTTAAACAACGCAACCCATCCTACTTGCCCAAGATCACTCTGGATCACAAAATAGGGAGGGCGAGGCTCCCACCGAGCCGGAATTCGTAGGATGGTTACGTTTTCGACCCATCAATCACTCCCAATGTCATTAACTTAAGCCGTTTATTCTCTCCAAGTCCTTCCGTTGACGGGGGGATTTAGGGGGGAAATATCTTAACTTGATGGCATGGTGGGTTGACCTACGTGTCAACCCTGTTTTGAGATAAGTTATTCCTCCCCCAATGAAATGGCGGAGGTTAAGAGGGGGTTAAAAAATTACACTCTCTCGCTTTTCTTATCAACCCTCCCCTAGCCCCTCCCAATCTTGGGAGGGGAATGAAACTTCATATGGAAGATATCTTATTTATTTTTATTTCGTATCATCCTCTTTTTGATTTAATTCCGCGATCAATGCGGTCCGTGCGCTCACGTAGCCGGCCAAGATACCATCTTCAAAATTAAACTGCTGTGAAGATGCCAGGAAGTCAAAATCGTGGGGATTGCGTAAATCCTCCTCGGTCAAGCCAGGATCAAATCGATGAGCAATGGAGAGCACCTTCTTCTTTTGGTGGGCAATCATCTCATCCAATAGTCGCAAAATATCATCACGACTGAGCGGCATGAATAAACTCCTTTTAGTTCAACACCCGGCGCAACACGCCTGAGCGATCAATCCAGGCCGCTTTGGTCACCTCAAAATAACTGCGAGTCACCCGCCAGCGTGGATCATTTTCCGGCAAATCATTGGGGAGATCCTTCACATACTCGGTAAACAAACTGGAGAAAAATCCAAACGCATAACGCGGTGTTCCCAGCATGGTGAGAGTGTCGCGCAAGATATGAAAGTCGAAATCCTCTTCAAACAGTTCAGCCAGTTGGTTTTGCTGGCTGTTCTCCTTTTCACACGATTGCATGCGCTGGTTGGCTATCTCATATAATTCCTGTCCGCTCCACTTTAACTCACCGATCAGGTTGGATTTATCCAAACGCATACGCTTCAATTGTTCAGGTGATGCATTGCGATAGATCTCATCCAATTCAATTGGTAAAAACAGTTTCAATCCCAATTTGGGATACTGTAGAAACTTGATATCCATTAAGGTTTCGATGAATGGACGCATTAAATCGATGCGGGAACTCAACATTGAGGGTTCATCAATTCGATCCAGCAACACGTAAACACCTTTATAACCAAAGTTATCCAGGATACTTATAAACTGATCCAGCAATTGATAGCGGCTGGCTGCATCCGAACCACGCGGGAGGATGAACTCACGCCGTTCTTTGGGTGACAATCCTTTCAAAACATTCGCCAGGTTGATGGTATCGTGCTGGAGTATCTTTACACAGCGGTCAGCGCGTGATGCCTGTGCACGAATGGAGGATTGGATAAACAAAAATATTCCCCACACCGCCACCAGGCCTGTAATTCCAACCAAATGCCAAACCATGTTCATCGAGACCAACGATTCAGGAACATTTAAAACATGGCTGAGAAATGGAAACGCCCCAATGCCCAAACTGAGCACTGTGCCCAAAATCACCCATATCCAACGCCAATAAGGACGAAATGACGTCATCCCGTAATGGCGTTTTAATTTTTGAATGGCTTCTTTGGCGGTTCGTTTTTCGGAATGATAATAAATTGCCGTCAATATCAACAAATAGAGTTTTTCTTTATGCCCCAATTTTTTGGGCTTATCTTTGGAATTGATGATTTCGTCCACCAGTTTGGTTACGCCCAGAGACAGAATACTGTCGATATGATCGGATATCTTCCACCGGCTGATGGCTTCTTTGGCGGCCTGGTCGTAATCTCCGCGCACGCCGATGGTTCGGCGAAAATTCTCGATATAGGTGTTGAAATCGATGTATTCGATCTTGAAGACTTTTTCTTCCGGATTTTTTTCGTTGAATTCATCCAAGCGGCGATTGATCATCAAACGGAGGGCGCTCTTGCCGCTGCCCTTTTCGCCAAACACAATGGCTGGCGCTGGCATGCGTGGATTGCCATACATCCGGTCGAAACTCCAATGCACAGCAGCCGTATCCACTTCGGTCAAAATCAAATCCTTATCGGCATCCTCACAGGTAAACGGGTCCTCTGAGAGTCCCCAATAGTCTCGCCATTTTTGCATGAACATGGTTACGTTCCCTCTCTTTGTTAAAAATTACTCTATGTAAATACGATCCTGTTCACCATCAACATTGACACATTATCCAACCAATCAAATCGGTTTGTCCATACCTAACCTATAAATCCCCTTAAAAAACCCAAAGAAGGGCTTTTGTTAGGATTACGCTTTGATGTGATTTAAAAAAACACACACACCAAAAACCACGAATTGTTTTAGATTATTTAGATTCGCGGGAATGAAATGTTGCATATTGGTTAGTCCTTTTCAATCAATAAACACAAGCATGCTCACGTGAAAATTAAAACTGCTTCAAAAAAAAGTCATGTTTTCTCTCGTTCACGTTCCAAAATTTTCCCTTCAGTAGAAATCTTCAATTGTAATTCTTCATCGTCCCGATCGATTTCAACCTCATAATATTCAACTCCGTTATCCTTGCAATGCATCAAACTATCAAGAGTCCCACCAACATCCAGTTCTTTTTGAATAACAACTCGTACCTTGTTTGGGATTTCTGATAATTCCACTTCAACATGCCGCTCAATGATTTCCCCGTCCGGCGTGATGTCTAAATCGAAATCACGATCATCGTCGGTCTCACCATCCACATCATAAACTTCATCATCCGCTTCAATCTCAATATTTCTGGCGCCCGGAAACTCACGCTGTACGGCGTTTAACAGGGCTTGCCGGACTTCCTGACTCATTACGATCCAATGATCAAAAACATCATTCCCTTGCATATCATCAAAACTATCCGTATCCCATGTTTTCCATTCCTTGACACGCTCTTCCATGCGTTTTTTAACTTCTTGTATGGCGGAATCCACAGATTCGCCAGCCTGTTGTTTTTGAATCAGTAAATACATTTCCATCTTATCTGTGCTGGAAAGGGCAACGTAATGTTCTACACGTGCTCCATGTTTTAGTCCCTGAATCCAATCAGCAGGCACATCCTCACCCAGTTGGCTTACCAGACCAATCGCTTTTGTATAGGCATCCTTAATCCTTTTTCGACGCATTTCGAAATCCTCACGGCTGGTTAAGAATCCATCCTCCTGAGCATCTTCCAGGTCACCTTTTGCATCTTCATCCTGAACCCTTGCATGATCGGCATTATAGTGTTTTCCATCAATATAATACATGACCTTTTGAAACTTCGATGAATAATTGTACACATTGATAGCTGCCTGATATGCGCTTTTAGGATAATGTTCATTTACAAACATCTTTAAAACTTCTTGTCCACCAAGAGACGGGTTTTCACTTAGTTTCAAGAACGCATAAATA
>CAZFER010000026.1:0-77676 GCA_964517495.1 uncultured bacterium
ATATACATAGAATTGATACTTTTCAGCATCTTTTATTCTTTCTTCCGTCCAATACTTTCGCCCTTCTGTTTCAATTGTTAAAAGTGAGGTTCTGCATGTATAATCTGATTTTATGCAATAGTTATCATCTATAAGCATAATACGTTTTATCCCTTCATTCGATGCTAGACCAACTTGATTCCATCCGTACCAACCAATACCCCTCATAGGCTTCTTTTTTGGCCGAGACGGACTCAACCGTTAGCCGAAATCCCTCGATCCGGTCGACCCATTCACCCGCTGAGTTTTTCACATTGACAACAAAACCATAGTTCCCCGCATTGTATGGATTTTTAATGACTGCCTCTAAAATATATGTTTTACCTTCTTCTCCTTCCAGCCATCCCAAGTCATTCTCGGTGGTGGTAACCGATAGTTTCAAACCATCCAACGTCAAGAATAACAATCCGATACGGTATTTTTCCGTCAGTTTATTGATTGTATAATGAATCCTAATGCGAAAGATTTCATCCATTAATAAAGTCGTGGATGGTTCATTCCGGCTGTTTAGAATTTGGATACGGAAAATTTCAAGGTCAGGTGGGTATTTTCGATGCATATCAGGAGTTATCACTTCGCTGAATTCACGGTGTCCACCAGATAGATACGAATCAACCACAGTTTCGGCCTCTCCATATTCGACAATCCGCCCTCCCTCAAGCAGAACTCCCGTTTGACACAAGCGTTTAACCGCATGTAAATTATGAGAGACGAAAAGAACCGTTCGTCCCTGTCCGGATACATTTTCCATTTTACCTAAACATTTTTTTTGAAATTCCGCATCACCAACCGCCAGCACTTCGTCAACAATGAGAATTTCAGGTTCTAAATGGGCGGCCACAGAAAAAGCGAGGCGGACTCTCATCCCGCTTGAATAGCGCTTGACTGGAGTATCTAGAAATTGGTCGGTTTCGGCGAAAGCAACAATTTCATCAAACTTCTGGTCAATTTCAGTCTTGCGCATTCCCAAGACAGCCCCGTTTAAATAGATATTCTCTCTGCCCGTTAATTCGGGGTGAAAACCAGTTCCAACTTCCAATAACGAACCCACACGACCATATATATCGGCATATCCCTCTGTTGGGTTTGTTATTCTTGACAGGATTTTAAGCAAAGTGGACTTCCCTGCCCCATTTTTCCCGATAATACCAATGACTTCACCTTTTTTGATCTCCAAATTGAGATCTCTAAGCGCCCAAAAGGTTCCTTTTGGGGTATCAGGATCAGCTCCATCTTCACTTGCTCTCCCTAAAGGAAGTGCTTTAGACAGAAATTTTTTACTGGCATATTGAGAAAAATCAGTAAGAGCCTCACGAAACGTCCGTGAAAAATCGACCACATAGCCCAGCTGGTAACGCTTGCCTAATCCTTCGATACGAATGGAAATTTCATTACTCATTCAAAATCCCTTTTATCATTACGCTATATCAGCAAACATTTTTTCCAGATGTTTGAAATAATACAGGCCAAACAACAACAAGCCTAATGATACACATAAACCCATCCCCAATAAAATAAACGGCGGATCCACTGGTATTGAATCAATCTGCCGGAGAACAATTTGAGTGGTCTGATCCTCTAAAACATTGACTATAATTTCTTGGTTTTCAGCTACTTTTTCTGGAATCCTGGATCCAGTTAAAACGGTTTCAGTTGTTTCTGTCACAAACATTTTATGCCTTAACATGCACCATCGAAATCCCTCAATGACTCCAGCCATAGGATTCAATCCATATAAATAGCGCCAAATCCCCAGACTTTTTGGTATTTTACTAAATGGCAGAAGGACTGAACAATACATCCAAATTTGTATCAGAAAAGGTACCACAAATTTGATATCCCTGTATTTCACATTTAAAGCCGATAAAAACAAACTCACGCTAAACGCAATGATAAAAAGCAGGATGACAAGCAACGGTATAAAGATAATTGTCGAGGCTGGGATGATGTTTTGATAAAGCATCATGATGAGCAACAAAATAAAAGCAATGGAAAAATCCACTATATTCGCCAGACAAGCACTCATGGGCATGAATAAGCGTGGCATATATATCTTGGTTAAAAGGTTCACTTGCCCAATCATTGAATTGCTAGCCAAGGTCAATGAATTGGCTAAATATTGCCATGGAACCAAACCAGCCAAATAGAATAAATAAGGATCCAATCCATCTGAAGGCATGTTGGCAACCTTGCCAAAAACAGTACCAAATACAACCATGGTCATTACTGGAACAATAACAGCCCATGCAATTCCAAGAAATGCTTGCTTGTATTTTACTTTCACATCACGGATGGTTAAAATCACCAATAAATCACGATACTGCCATAACTCTCGCAGATTCAGCGACATCCATCCTTTAGGAGGTGCAATTCGGGTGACGGGAGGATCAATGGACCGGATTTCTACCAATGTTTTTCACTCTCAAGGGTAATAGTTTTTTGTATTAACCACATTATTGTATACGCTTATGTATAAATTGAAAGTATCTGAAAATATTAAATTTCCAACGCAATTATAATGGCCAGTATAACTTTATCTTAAGAAATTACAGTGCATTATAACGGTTAAACCTTTATAAAGAAATATGAGGGTTTCTTTAATTCTTCCAAAGATTTAGGTGTTTTTTCTATCTGATGGTTCTAAACTTCAGATACTCCCCGATCAGCATTTTGCATCCATTCAGAATTCAACCTAACTCCCCACCCAGGGCCATCTGGTATAGCGACTTTGCCATCGGCCACTTTCATTTCTGGTTCGAAGAGATTATCACTCCAGGGAGTTGATTCGATACTGTATTCAACATGCGCTCCAGCGTTAGGGATTGCTCCAAACAAGTGAAGCGTAAAAAGAGTTACCATGGCTCGATTGGCGGAATGGGGAACACAAGGCAATCCGACTTGTTCCGCCATCGCAGCCACCCGTCGTGCCCGAGAGATACCGCCAACATACAGGATATCCGGTTGAACGATATCAACGGCCCGCATGGCAATCATTCTACGCCATTGGGCCGGATCATTGTCTTGTTCCCCACCAGCGACAGCGATATTTAACGCTTTAGCCACTTCTGCGGTCCATTCCAATTCCCAATACGGGCATGGTTCTTCGAAATGAAAATAATTGTGCTCTTCCAGGATTCTTCCAACCTCAATCGCTTTGGGTGGAGTGTAACCACTGTTTCCATCAACCAGCAAATCAATATCGTCCCCCACTGCTTTTCGTACCGCGGGGATAATTTTTTCTGTTCGTCCCGGCCACTGATCTTCATCATGGCCATTAACTTTACCAACCCGAATCTTGAATGCTTTGTATCCTTTTTCATCACGCAAACGCACCAACCGTTTGGCTTCATCTTCAGGAGTAATGGAGCGGCTCATGCTTGAACCATAAACAGGAAGAGGACGTGGTTTTCCCCCGAGTAACTCACAAACACTTTTATTCTCACGCTTCCCCAGCCAATCCCATATAGCGGTATCCAAGCCCGACAAAGCCCGGCATACATATGACCAGGGATATTTATAATTGGCTTCGATACATCGATCCACAATCGAATCTATATCCGCTGGATCATTCCCCAAAGCATGATGCGCGATTTTTCGGTGAAATACTTGTGCGGAGATATCGGCGTCATAGGTAGAGATTTGCCCAATCCCGGTCGAGCCATCATCAGTTGTCATACGCACGAAACTCAAAGTTCCCCCCCTGGTAAAGGTTTCCAAGCGGGTTATTTTCAATCCTGTTTTTTTCTTCAACACAGGTGATGGTAGGCTTTTATTCGCACGTCCATGATAAAGATAGTCATTCTCTGAATCCAAGGCAAATGTATTCTGACCGGATTGTACTGGCAGGGCAGTCATCGCACTCAAAACACAGGCTTTTTTCATAAAGTTACGCCGTGAAGAATTCATTGATTATCCTCCCACAAGTAATCGAAGTTATTAATATTATGGCGCTATGATATAGCAAGATAAAAATAATTACAAACGTTCTTATCTTCACGAAGGCTTCTCTAATCCCAACCAATTATAATGAATATCATACAAAGCCGGAAAAGCGGCTCGATACTCCTTTAGCGAATTGACATCTAACTCATATTCCAATACCGTTTCGTCATTCCCTGCATCTATTAATACATTCCCCCGTGGGTCGATGACCATGCTTCGGCCTGAATAGGCAAGGTTAGGATCTTTCCCACAGCGGTTAATCCCGACAACATAAGTCTGGTTTTCGATGGCCCGTGCTTGCAAGAGTGTAATCCAATGCGCTTCCCGGGCTGCTGGCCAATTGGCAATAATAAGAAATAGAGTTGCCCCTTGCACGGTGGCATGCCGGAATATTTCGGGAAAGCGAAGATCATAACATATAAAAGGAACACATTTGAAATCCCCCCAATCAAATAATTTAATATCTACTCCGGAATCGTAATTATTTGTCTCCCCAGCATAAGAAAAGGGATGGATTTTGGGATAACGCAGCATCAAATCCCCTCTGGGAGAGAAAAGACACGCCTCGTTAAGGCCCCGGCCAGAAGAGGTTTTACATACCACGCCACCTAATACATATACCTTATATTGTTTTGCCATTGCTTGCATAAACGATTCACTTGCCTTTTCTTCACCTTCATGAATACCCTCCACATTCATGCTAAATCCAGTGGCATACATTTCTGGCAAAACGATAAGATTCCCGGGATCAATCACGCAATTCCCCAGCATTGAATTAATCTTATCAAAATTAGCGGATTTGTGTTCCCACGCAATATCATATTGGATTCCGATAACCTTCATTGATTATAGACTCCCAACGAGCGATCTTAGACCACGAACCAAGCGTTGTATTCCTTCTTCGGCGGTGTGCTTTTGCAAAGCACCATAGGCGATGCGAAAATAGCACCCATTCGACATTCCAAACGAATCTCCCGGCATGACCGCCACACCGTGTTCTCCAATCAACCGTTCAGCCAAAGTCATGGGATTTTCATCTTTACATAATTTTAGCAGGATATAAAATGCTCCTTTGCTTTGAGGGATATAGCAAATATCACGGATGGCATCCAATTCATTCAAAATCATTTCACGCACAGCCACAATCTCTTGTTGCATCTCCCGGCAATAGTCGCATCCAGCCAACAACGCCCCATAAGCCGCATATTGAGATATGGTAGGCGGACAAATCAGTATGGTATCCTGAATTTTCTTCACCGCGACCTCCAAAGGCGAAGGAAATACCATGTAGCCAATTCTCCAACCCGCAAATCCATAGGATTTGGAAAGAGAGAAAAGCGAGATGGTATATTGTTCCGCATCTGAAATCCTGCCTGGAGAAAAATGAGACGCATCATCATAGGTGAAGTATTCATAAGCCTCATCATTAATGTGGTATATACCACATTCCTTGCACAACTGGTTAATAGCCCGAAGCGTCTTTTCCGGATATACAGCGCCCGAGGGATTATTCGGTGAAACACTCACAACGGCTTTGGTTCTATCCGTTATGGCTTCACGAATACGAGAAAGATTCGGCTGAAATTCCTCATCCGTATCCACCGGAACGGGATGGCAATCCGCGAGGTGAATTGCCATTTCATGGTTAAAGTAGAAGGGTGTCAATAAAATCACCTCATCTCCCGGCTCAGTAATGGCAAGCATGGCATTCATAAACGCCATGTTTCCACCCGCTGTGACACATAAGCGGTATCCGGCTTCTTCATTATTTGAATCGATGATAATGCCATTCTCCTTTTCCAATTTTTCAATCAAAACTTGCCGTAATGGCGTAATCCCATTGACCAAATGGTATTTATGATTGGCTGGATTCTGCCAAAAGGATTCAACTTGTTCCAAAGATTCTTTAGGTGGGCCATAATAAACAACTCCCTGGCCTAAAGAAATCGTTCCAGGGTGATTTGCAACCATTTCACCGATAATTGGAATAACAGGAGATCGAACTTGTTCTATGCGTTTGGTATGATAGGTAAACCTTATATTATGTTGATCCATTTTATTCGTTTCGTTATAAAACCTTATAGCCACAACATAAGGCGAACACAAAGGTTCGCCCCTAGAATATGTTAGGGAGTGCCCCAATGTCATTAAGTTAAGATCAAATTGGATCGTTGAATAGGGAGGGCGAGGCTCCAGCCGAGCCGTTATACGTGGAAACGGCTCGGCGGGAGCCTCTTTAAAGATTAGAGTACAACCTCATTATCCGCATCCCAGCTTACCTGGCGTTTTTCTTGAAGAGATTTAACCGACATCACCAAGGTTGCCGCTTCGATAAAGGCTTCATCCTCATCGCATCTTGTTTTTTTGCGGCTGCGGATACAATTGAAAAAGTTTTGCATATGATCTGCAAACTCAGGCTTTTCAAGAGACTCATAATCCAACAATGATTCATTGAAATTCAATTTTCCTGAATCTAATTTGGATTGATACTTTGCAGATTTGGCATCGGGATATACATCAAATCTGCTAACAGCCTGGGCAATTGAATTAAAACGTAACATTCCTTCTTTTCCTCGAAATTCTGGCGGCTGGACAAACGAGCTATTCATGCTGCAATCAAAGGTGACTGTTGTTTCTTTTTTCTTGTATTGAAACACCGAATTCCAAGTATCCGGTACCTGGCGGCCATCCTTAAGCAAAATGTTCTGCCCCGACGTCATGCAGGTATCGGGTATTCCTAATCGAAGCACTGAATGGACAAAGTCCACCTCGTGTGAGAGTAAATCACCCGCTACCCCTGTGCCATAGGGCCAGTAGCATCGCCAATGCCAAAAGTGCTCCATGTTGAAGGGAATATCTTTCGCAGGCCCTAACCAGCGTTTCCAATCCAGATTTTCAATCACATCTTTGGGATTGGGGCGTTCATAATAGTTATACCAACCGTACCATCGCCAGATATTTTTCCCCATAGGATTATTCTCAAAACGGCCAGTTCTTACCAAAGTCACTGGACCAATAATTCCATCGTTGATCAAATCAGCGGCGATAGCACCAGACACCCTTCCCCGGCTTTGATGGCCCAATTGCATGATCACATTATTCTCTTTCACCGCTTTACGCATGGCTTTGGCTTCTTCGATGGTCCGAGTCCATCCTTTTTCAACATAAATGTCCTTGCCCGCATTGGCGGCGTCAATCACAATCTGCGAATGCCAATGATCCGGAGTCGCAATAATCACCGCATCGACATCCGGATCAGCCAGGAGATCTTTATAATCCACATAAGTTTTAACATCGGGATTCATGCTGCGGTCCACCCCTTTTTGCATATGGGGCTTATAAACATCGCAAACCGCAACAATTTTCGCGCCTTTAATCCCTCCTCCCAACTGGCGTCCAGCCACTTGGGTAATTAATGTGCCTCCCCTAACACCTATGCCTATTTGACCAACCCCAATAGTATCATTCGGGGATTTCGCACTCAAAACGGCGGGTGCACCAGCAGCAAGGGTTCCAAGCATTGATGCTGCACCACCCGTTGATTTCAGAAAATGCCTTCGTGAACATCCTTCTTGATTCTTCATGGAACTCTCCTTCATTCTCTATTTTCATTAATGAACACTTTCTTCTCTAACATTACCATTTTTTCACCCATCTTGAAAAGGGAGTAAGAAATCTATTCATTTGCTTGATTGTTTGAAAACATTGATGTGTTCAATCGTCATCTGTTATTCTAGACAGAACGATTCAGATGATTTTCCATTTTGACCTACCTAAAGGAGAACGTCTCATGCCAATTCCAGATTGCCTACAATCCAGTGATGCAGTATTTAAAGTGCGCACAAAAGCCCCAGGTCCAGACGGTTCGATCCCTATTGATGAAGAGATGCTCAAAAACAGCCCCAGTGGCGATATCTTTGCTTACTCGCAAAATGCAGGCATGGGTTGGGATGCCAATCAATTGCTACGGGATAATGTGTTGATTTTATCAACGATGGGAGGTTTCCGCCATGCGGATGGTACGGCCTTGGCCTTGGGTTATCACACAGGACATTGGGAATTGGGATTGCTGGTTAAAAAAGCAGCCGAGACTATCAAAGAAACCGGCGGACTTCCTTTTGCAGCGTATTGTTCTGATCCATGTGATGGACGTACTCAAGGCACCACCGGGATGATGGACAGCCTGGCGTACCGCAACAGTGGAGCAGAGGTACTGGGCCGATTAATCCGCTCGCTCCCCACACGAAAAGCACTTGTTGGTATTGCCACCTGCGACAAAGGCCTGCCTGCCATGATGATGGCGCTCGCTGAAGCAAATAAATATCCTGGGATCATGATTCCTGGTGGTGTGACGCTTCCTCCCGTCGAAGGGGAAGACGCGGGCGCTGTACAATCCCTTGGCGCCCGATACTCTCACGGGGAAATCACCCTGGAAGAAGCAGCACGGTTGGGCTGTTCCGCCTGTGCAAGCCCTGGCGGCGGCTGCCAATTTTTAGGCACCGCGGCTTCCTCTCAAGTCATCTGTGAAGCATTGGGGATGTCCCTCCCCCATTCAGCCCTGTCACCTTCGGGTGAACCTGTCTGGCTTGAATTGGCATACCGATCTTCATTAGCCATTAAAACGTTAATCAATGAAAAGATTAGCATGAATCGGATTTTGACACCCAACGCTGTAAAAAATGCAATGACCGTTCATGCCGCTGTGGGGGGTTCAACCAACTTATTATTACATTTACCGGCTATCGCCTTTCATGCAGGTCTTGAGCGTCCAAAGGTGGAAGAGTGGATTGACATTAACCGCCGTGTTCCACGGATTGTGGATGTGCTGCCCAACGGACCTCAAAATTTCAAAACGGTTCAACTTTTCCTGGCTGGTGGTGTGCCGGAAATTATGCTACATCTGCGCGATTTGGATTTATTGGATTTATCTTGCCTAACCGCCTCCGGTCAAACTCTCGAGCAAAACCTGGAATGGTGGGAACAATCTGAGCGCCGCCAACGATTTAAAGAGATTCTAAACTCAAAAGATGGTGTTGATCCTGACGAGGTTATCATGGCACCCTCCAAAGCCAGGCAAAAAGGTTTAACCAGCACGGTTATATTCCCCCAAGGGAATTTAATGCCACAAGGTTCAGTGGTTAAAAGTACGGCCATCGATGAAGCGCTATGCCCGAATGGTATTTATTACAAGCGAGGCATTGCCCGAGTTTTCAACACCGAAGTCGATGCCATCAAAGCCATGAAAGAAACTGGCGACAACCGGCTCAATGAAAACAATATAATCGTACTCACCTGCCGGGGACCAATCGGCGCCGGGATGCCGGAAACCGCGCAAATCACCATTGCCCTTAAATATACCAAAGCCTTAAAGAATATCGCATTATTAACCGATGGAAGATTTTCCGGCTTTACCAGCGGCCCCTGCATTGGACATATTGGTCCAGAAGCACTGGCTGGTGGACCAATCGGGAAAATTCTGGATGGAGATGTCATCGAAATTCATTTGGATAGAAACAAATTAACCGGCTCAATCAACCTAATCGGTGAGTCTTCAACGGATGAAAGCCAATGGAACTCTGATACTGGAAAGGCACTGCTTCAAAAACGTCCATTACGCTCCAATCTAAGACCTGATCCTGACTTGCCCAAAGCCGTACGTCTTTGGGCCGCTCTGCAACAAGTCGGTGGTGGAACCTGGGGTGGATGTGTCTATGATCCTGATGCCATAATCCATCTACTGGAAAATCACAAACCATAAGTTTAAACTGCATAAATATTTTTGAATGGGATTTCGTGGAACTTTATTGCACGCAACTAGCAGTTAGATCAATGACTTGTATATAAAGGGGAGAATGGATTGATGGAAAATGCGAATCATCAAACGGACGGCATTCGAACACCACCAAAAGGTTTTTTCACCTCACTGCGTTTTATGGGGCCTGGGTTAATTCTTTCAGCGGCCATCGTGGGATCAGGGGAGCTGATCGCCACCACCACGTTGGGCGCCAAAACAGGATTCACCTTGATGTGGATCGTACTGCTTGGCTGTGTGGTGAAAGTTGCCGTCCAATTGGAATATGGACGTTATTGTATCCAGCACGGATTACCCTCCTTTCAGGCATGGAATCAAGTAGGAAAAGTAAAATGGTGGGGTATTCATTGGTCTCTTTATATAGGATTTTTCTATATGCTCGCAAATATGGCCGGGCAGGCAGGCGTCCTGGGGGGAGCAGCACAGGTTGTAACTCATATAATCCCTGCCATCCCTATCGCCCTTAGTACGTTTATCCTGGTATTCATTCTTGCCCTTCTTGTTTTTCATGGAAAATACCAACCCGTCGAAATCATCGCCACCGCCCTTAATTTTATCTTCATTATTGCTGTCTTCTATTGTGTTTATCAAATTCAATATACACCTTATGCATTCACATCATCTGACCTGCTCAAAGGTTTTTCATTCAATCTGCCTTCTGAATACATTGTTTTGGCTTTGGGCGCTTTTGGTATAACAGGTGTTGCTTCTGGAGAAATCACCATGTATCCCTATTGGTGCATGGAGAAAGGCTATGCTGCTTGGACCGGCCCCAAAGAGAATACACCCGAATGGCAAGCACGCGCCCGGGGGTGGATCCGCGTCATGACAATAGATGCCGTCATATCAATGTTTGTCTACACCGCCGCTACCATTGCATTTTACATCTTGGGGGCTGCTGTATTGAGCACGGAAGAAAACTTCCAGGATGGCGCTCAATTCATTTTTCAATTATCATCGATGTTTACCAATGTACTCGGAGAAAACACCCGCGCGATCTTTATGCTGTGCGCTTTTACCGTTCTTTTTTCCACCATTTTCGCCAACACTGCCGCTTTTTCTCGGTTATGGACCGATTTCTTTGGAATTTGCGGTTGGCTCAATTGGAAAAACATCCTCCAACGAACACGCTCCATCTCTATTGTAGCCTGGGCTTTCCCAATCCTTTGCGGCATTATCTACCTGGTTAATCCAAATCCACTTGAACTCGTCATCTTTATGGGAGTATGCAATTCCCTTTATTTAGTCGTCGTCGCCTATCAAGCTATCATATTCCGTTATCGGCATACTGATCCGTCATTGCAACCTTCTAAATGGTACGATGGAGCGCTATGGATCAGTATTCTATCCATTGCCTACATGGCAGGCTGGGTAATCTATTCAACCATTTCAAAAATTGATTAGGGGGGTTAATTCATGGGTCATCATTATTTCCAACTGACAGACAAAATTGCTTTCATCACCGGCGCTGGTTCTGGGATTGGACGCAGCATTGCCCAAGTCTTTTCAGATGCTGGGGCAAAAGTATGGGTAGCTGATATCAACGAGGAAAATGGCAATGAAACCGTTGAAATGATTCTCTCCAAAGGTCACCAGGCCGCATACTGCTTTTGCGATGTAACAAATCCTGAAACCATAAACGATGCGGTTAAACAGGTTTCCAAAGAACATCAACACATTGATATCCTTGTCAATAACGCTGGAGTCGGTCATGTCGGTAACATATTGAATACTCCCGAAAGTGACTTTGATCGATTAATGAATGTCAACGTCAAAGGTATATTCAACGTCACCAAAATCGTACTACCCACCATGCTTGATCGAAAACAAGGCAATATTATTAATATGGCTTCCCTCGCCTCATTCATTGGCGTTAAAGACCGCTTTGCTTATTGCGCTTCAAAAGGGGCGGTTTTGATGATGACCAAAAGCATTGCCCTCGACTATGTCGACCAAGGCATTCGTTGCAATTGTATTTGCCCCACACGTATTCATACCCCTTTTGTCGATGATTATTTGAGTAAAAATTATCCTGGACGGGAAACAGAAATGTTTCAAAAATTATCCGAATACCAGCCAATCGGCCGGATGGGCAAACCGGAAGAAGTCGCTTACCTGGCGCTTTATCTCGCCAGTGAAGAAGCCTCCTTTCATACCGGTGATGCTTTTCCCATCGTCGGTGGTAAGTTGATGGGATAATAATGGAGACTAATAATCCATGAAAATAACCAATGTGGAAACCTATTTAATCGATGTCCCCTTACAGCAACGCACCATTACCGATTCCCAATCCAACGTGGATTCAGTGGAATTTGTTCAAATTCGCATCGATACCGATGATGGATTCTCCGGCTGGGGATTCAACTGGAATTACACCAAGGGAACACGGGCAGTAAAAGTGATCATCGATGACACCTATGCCCCTTTTCTACCCGGCAACGATCCTCTATTGCACAAGCAGATCCTGCAAGAATTATATTACAAAAACCACTTTATAGGACGAGTGGGCATTACCCGAGTTGCTCTGTGCGCCGTAAATATGGCACTTTGGGATATTCGGTTAAAAAGTGTAGGCCTGCCACTCTGGAAGTACCTTGGACCCTGCCGCAATAGGGTAAAGGCCTACAATACGGATGGCGGCTGGCTTTCATGGTCGACGGATGAATTGATCAATGACATGAAAGCAATTATCGATCGAGGATTCGATGCTGTTAAAATGAAAATAGGACGCCCCGATCCAAGGGAAGATATTAAACGAGTAAAAGCAGTCCGTAACGCCCTGGGAACCTATGTCGATATCATGGTCGACGCCAACACCGTTTGGGATCTAAAAACCGCGACAAAATGGGGACGCCAGTTGGAAGAATACAATATCAGCTGGCTTGAAGAACCCATGAATCCCTTTGATAAACCAGCGCATGCCCAGCTGGCGCAGTCTCTCGATATCCCCATTGCCGTGGGTGAAACAATCTACACCAAATACGACTTTCGCGATTATATCGATATGCACGCGGTTGATATCGTTCAAGCGGATGCCACTAAACTATTGGGAATCGATGAATGGCTCGAGGTCGCTGCATTAGCCCGAATGCATGATCTGGAAGTGATTCCCCACACCAATGTTCAACAAAAACTGCATGTCCAACTTGCCGCCGCCACCCCCAATGTGCCCATGGTCGAATATTGTTATGAATCTCTGGCCACCATTTGGGAGGATCCACTATCCGTGGTCGATGGCTACTACACCTTACCCGAACAACCGGGGCTGGGATGTAAATTAACCGATGAGGTTCTAACCAAATACCGAATTGAATAACATTTACTCTTAACATTTTGTTTAATCGAAGGAGCCTGCAAAATGCATAAACAACATTCGATATTCTTTACCTTTTTGCTAACCCTACCAGCGATTTTGTTATTATCCTGTGCTTCCACACAAACAAGCGATAAGTCTGATTATTATTGGACTCAACTTTTTGATGGCCATAGCCTGCACCACTGGGTGGTCGTTGAAGGTGGAGATTGGATCATCGAAGATGGTGTTTTGATTGGACGCAATGGAAAAAATTGGAGCACCAACCCTGAGAAAACTGGCTCATGGCTTCGTACTCGCCAAATGTATGACGACTTCGTTCTCGAATTGGATTATGCCATCAGTGAAAAGGGCAACAGTGGTGTGTTTATTCGAGCGGCCAAAGAAAAAAACCCCGCTTTTACGGGGTATGAAATGCAAATTACCGATTGTTACGGAAAAGACGTATCAAAATACAATGCCGGAATATATGATGTCGTAGGTCCAACCCAAAATATGGCGAAACCTGCCGGAGAGTGGAACCATGCCGTCATTACCACCCAAGGCCATCACATTATGATTGAGTTGAACGGCGAACTCATAGTCGATCATGTTGGAGACCGCCGTCTTGAAGGATATATTGGCCTGCAAAATCATGATGAGCGAGCTGTAGTAAAATTCAAAAATATTCGAATCCGGGAAATTTAGGTTTATGCCATCGCAGGCGCTTCTTCTTCCGGTTCATCCTCCTGAGAGCGTTGTTCTGGTTGTTCTTCTGTTTCCAGAATTTTTTGAACATCTTTGTGTTCCAAAACTTCATCTTCGAGCAACTTATTCGCCAGTTGTTCCAAACGGTCGCGATGCGTTTTAATCATCTCTTTGGCTCGCATATAGGCTCGATCAATGATGTGGCGAATTTCCCGATCGATTTTTTCAGCCGTTGCCTCACTGAAGTTCTTTTCTTCAGAAACTTGCCGTGCCAGGAATATTTCAGCCTGCCGGCGGCCATAACGAACATGGCCCAACTCTTCGCTCATGCCATATTCGCAAACCATGGCACGGGCGATCTGAGTTGCTTTTTCGAGATCATCGTGTGCGCCTGTTGAGACACTACCCATAAAAATTTCCTCTGTGGCACGGCCACCCAATAACACACAAATGCGATCAAGCAATTCTTCTTTTGACGCCAGGAATTTTTCTTCTTCCGGCAGCTGCATAGTAAAACCAAGCGCTGATTGACCTCTCGGAACAATGGATACCTTGTGAACAGGATCGGTATTCTCACACTTCATCCCAATCAGTGCATGCCCGGATTCATGGAAAGCCACTATTCTCCGTTCCTTTTCCGTAATAATCCGGGATTTGGTTTGCGGACCAGCGATCACACGATCAATCGCTTCCTCCAAATCCTGCATATCAATTCGAGTCTTATTTTTACGTGCCGCTTGCAAAGCGCCTTCGTTAATCACATTTGCCAAATCCGCCCCGGAAAATCCCGGGGTCCGTCTGGCGATGACTGAAAGATCAACGTCCTTAGCCATCGGCCGATCTTTTGCATGGACGCTTAAAATCTCTTCCCGCGCTTTTGCACTTACACTATCGATGGTGACTCGCCGATCAAATCGGCCAGGACGTAATAATGCCGGATCCAACACATCCGAACGATTGGTAGCGCCCAAAATGATCACTCCTTTGTTGGTTTCAAATCCATCCATTTCGACCAAAAGCTGATTTAAGGTTTGTTCACGTTCATCATGGCCTCCGCCAAGTCCGGCACCACGATGGCGGCCCACGGCATCGAGTTCATCAATAAAGACGATGCAAGGAGAATTCTCTTTCGCCTGTTTAAACAAATCACGAACTTTTGAAGCCCCCACTCCAACGAACATTTCAACAAAATCAGACCCACTTATGTAATAAAAGGGCACACGCGCCTCTCCTGCGATCGCTTTCCCCAATAGCGTTTTCCCTGTCCCTGGTGGTCCGGTTAGCAATACCCCTTTGGGGATATTGGCTCCAACAGAAGTGAATTTTTGGGGGTTACGTAAAAAATGAATCACTTCCTGCAGTTCTTCTTTGGCCTCCTCACAGCCAGCCACATCATTAAACGTCACCCCTGTATCTTTTTCACCGTAAATTTTCGCCTTCGATTTGCCGAATGACATCATGTTGCTGGCGCCTTGCCCCATACGCTTCATTAAAAAGTACCAAAGACCGATTATAATACCAAAGGGTAAAATCCACGTCCAAAATATTTCCGCTATCTTGCTTTCAACCACTCGCCGATAAGTGACGCCGTGTTCATCCAATAGAGAAAGCAGGTTTTCATCCTCCACACGCGCGGTTTGAAATGGAACAAGTTCCTCCTCTTTAGAATCCTCTCCCGTCTCACTGGTTCCCTTTGGAGGTGTGGTTTCTGAGTCTTCTGAGGTTTGTTTTCCCCCATCTTTGGATGGAGGGGGTTTCATAACCCCCTCCATCCAATCGGTATGCAGAGCCACTTCAATGATACGGCCTTCTTTCACAGTCGCTTTGAATTCACTGTAAGTCAATTCTTTTATCTGCTGGCTCAAAAAAGCCCATTGAATCAGCTGAATGAATACCAACGCCGCCAAAAAATACATGAATGTATAACGCAGGTCGTTGTGCCTATATGGTTGATTTTTCCTCTCATCATTATTGTTACTCATGATTACGCATCCAATCCCTCGCTTTCATTCATCACCTAAGGCTTTACTAATAGTTTACCTTAGTCCTCAAGTGTGAAAGCCACATATCGGGAAGAATCCCCTTCTCGAATCAAGAGAAGAATGCGTCCTTTTTGGTCACCAAGACTCCCTCTTCACCTTCATAACCAAATCGCTGGGCATATTCATCCGTCAGGTTTTGCACGCTAAATCCTAAATCCTCCAAATTATTGGTTTCATTCCCTTTCTACTTCATATGGCTGACACGTTTCAAAGAATTTAATAATTTACATATTCATATTAACAAAATAGATGCCAATTTTTAAATACAGTATTATCAGGAGGTAAGAGAACGGGAAAATATAATATTGAGCCAATTCGACACGGAAATCCGCCAATTCAACATTTAATTCATGCAATGATAAAATTACGGTTTGCCTTGTTGGGTAGTAAATACAATCTCAGTGTTTCCTAATTGCCCACCTTTGAATAGGATCTCCACGTTTTCCAACGGGGAACCCGGCTTGTGAACACGGCATAAAGGTGCACCGGGTGCTAAGGGACCAATCATCTCAATCGCTTCAATATCCATCGATCGTGCAAAATATCCACACGTATCCCCCCCAAAAATCGCAGCACGGCGTACATTCTTTTTTTCGAAAATTCTTTTGAAAATTTCTGCTAATGCTTCACCAAAAAATTTCCCGCTTTTGAGCTTCAAATCCGTATCGCTGAATCCTTGATCCTTCAACCGTTGGCTGGTTGCTTCAATTCGGGGATCCTTGGGACCACGGGCAGTATGCACGATTACATTGTGCCCTTGATCCAATAAGTCCAGCGCCTTTTTTGCGGTATGTTCACATTCCTCCACCTTCTGATCTTCCATAATGATTCGTTCAGTCTGAACGGGAATTTCCACTGCCCCATTTTCCAACCCCCATTCAATCTGGCGCTCAGTTACAGGAGAACAACTTCCAGATAGCACTAAAAGTTGATCAACTTTTCCTGGATCGGCAAAAGGCTTTGGTGAAATAAGACCTTGTGATTGCCAATAAGCAGTAAGGGCCGATTCCACCCCGGATGAACCCACAACAAAAAGTGGATTTTCGCTTTCCTGATGGGAAGAGATCAATCTACCTAATTTCACGAGTTGATCCTCATAAAGTGTATCAAAAACCACAATATCGGGATTCTCGGTTAATAATTGGCTCAGAGATTGTTCAGCGTCTTCAATAGGTTTATATAACTCGAGCACATTGAAGAGTGACAGCCGCTTTTTCGTTTGTTTTCCCAGGTGTAAACGAAGATCACTTTCATCCATCAGCGTAATGGGGTGCCGGCTCATAGTCGGATGACGATCCAAACGAAATGGTTCGGTATCCGCTCCCGAACGGGCAAACAGATTCCCAAACACGCAATAACGGCCCAAAGGGGGAGCACCAACCATCACCGGAACATACGGTGGAGAAAAAATATCACACCCAATATCAATCGCTTTGCCAATACTTCCAATTTCTGGCGATGAATCAAACGTCGAGCATGTTTTATAGTGAACCAGCGGAATCTGGAGATTCATCATGGCTTTAAAGGCCGGTTGTAATTCAGTGGCCATTTCCGAGGTGTTAAGCGCACGGCTGATGCCCGCCACCCCAAATGCACCCAGGCCAACATACTGTTTCATAATCTCTTGCGTTGGAGGAGTGACAAAACACACGGTTCGCAAACCCGCCCTCGTCAATGCATCCATCGCATCGGTGGAGCCGGTAAAATCATCACCATAAAATCCCATTAAAAGTTCATTTTCTGCCATATATTTAATTCTCCCGCTGTGGTCTCATATTATGATCGCTGAGGATGTGAATATCCTACCCCATGATGTTTGAAATGATAACAGAAACACTGAAAAATCAGTTACTTTGCAAAAATTTCCTGTCACTCTTTATCTCACAAAAAACTTTAATATATGGAATAACATTCACCTCTTTCAATAAATTCTTGTTTTTTCTATAAAAGTTTGGATAAATATGACGATAATGGTTCTCAAATGGATCACATAAACGCCATTGACAACTTAAAAAATTCACATCTTTAAATCGAATTTCTTCGTTTTTAATGAAATACAAAAAAACTTACAAGGAGGTAAGTTTCCCCACAATGATTATTCAATTTTCATGGAAATAATTCTGAATTCCTTTGAATAAAAGAGATTATCGTTGGATCTTCGGATGTTTTCAAATATTCGAGATCTTCCGATGTATCGATGTCATACCATGTAGGGAGCACTTTGGCCGTTGCATTTATTGTGGCGGCATTTTTTTTGGTTTGCTGAAAAACTTGCTCACTTGACCAGGAGATATCACTGAACAAATACGGCAAAAAACGCGACAAACCGATCAAATAATACCCCCCATCCATCGTTGGTCCGATAACCACATCATGAGTGCATAATTCATCACAGGCTTTCTGGATGTATCCAATCGGCAAAGATGGGCTATCCGTTCCCAAAGCGATCACCTGTTGATATTCTTTCAATCGATTTTCAAATCCATATATTAATCGATCTCCCAAATCACCCTCAGGTTGGGCAAGATAGTCCACTTCCTTTCCTAACCAACTCCGGATCGAAACAATCTCTTTGTCCGGAGAATAATAAATTGTAAAATCAACCTCGGGGATTTGACGGTATCGGCACAGACAAAGTTCAACAAATTCCTTGTATAACTGTGCTGCCTGCTGATATCCTATATGCGATCCTAATCGAGTTTTTACTTGGCCCGGTCGTGGATATTTAACGAATATTAAAAAACAGGTACGATTTTTAACCATGATGCATACATTAAAACGTCTTCTTCCTTCATTAAGGCCCCTTTTATTTCATCATTCAATACATTGCTTTTGGTTAATAGCCATAGCATTTCTCTCAGAACCTCCAGTTTATTCCCAAACAACCATTGCTTCGCCTGAATTGCTATTTCCACCCAACCATGCTCAATTTCAATTTCCTGGTCCTCAGGCGCTAATACCATTTGCCTGGCGGGAAGTCGATCAAGCAACATTATATCAAA
Source organism: uncultured bacterium (assembly GCA_964517495.1). Lineage (GTDB taxonomy): Bacteria > Hinthialibacterota > Hinthialibacteria > Hinthialibacterales > Hinthialibacteraceae > CAZFER01. The sequence goes on from CAZFER010000026.1 coordinate 18,838, forward strand.
TCAATGTTGTGGTCGGAAATCGCCCTGCAGCCAAAACCACCACCAGCGCCACTGCCATCCAATTGAACTTGAATCTATCCGCACGTGATAGTCTCGCCACAGTCCATTGGAGCGTTCGAGCAACCACCGACTCAATTTTTGGCCCCATCAGCCCCATATTCCGATTCCACTTCACCCAAAACCAGGGGACCCCTATTCCTGGAATTACCCCTCAACCCACCCCACTTCCAACCTCCACTCCCACATTTCTTCCACCTCCAAAAAAACTTATCCCCCAGGATGGGGCAATCATTTCAGCCTTAGAAGGCCTTCAAGGAATCGAGTTTAAATGGCAACCTGTAACGGGTGCCGCATCCTATAACCTCACCGTCTATCGGGATAATCAACCCGTAGTCCAAAAAACTCTTCAAAATCCTCAATATAATGAGGCGTTTACCTTCCCAATTGTCAAAATATATCAGTGGGATGTCAGCGCCGTCGATGATTTAGGTCATACAGGGTCCATGGGAAAACGATTTTCCTTTCAAGTTGGGTCGGATATATATCCCACTCCAACCCCCATGCCTCTAACCGTGGACATTAATGGAAATGGCAAGGTTGATGCAGAAGATATCTACCATTATGCCTTGCGTTTCGCAACCAATGATCCAAAAGTCGATTTCAATCATACCGGAGTGAACGAAAAAAATGATCTAATTCAATTTATTAACTTATACCGCTTAAGTAAAAACTAATGAGTGGGTAACCCGTTCATCACTCGAATAACCTGGGCTAAAATACTTACTGCAACTTCTGCGGGTGTATGTGCCCCGATATTTAAACCAATGGGAGCAATGACCCGGTTGAGTTGTTCTTCCGTTACACCTTCTTTTTTCAGGTCATCCATCACTCGCATGACCTTCAGTTCGCTGCCAATCATACCGATATATTTTGCGGGTGTTTTTAATGCCTCTTTAACAACCTGACGGTCATTCATATGTTTATATGTCATGATAACGATGTAATCACTTTGCTTTGGTTGAAGAGTCTCCATGGCCCTATCAAATGGCCCGTGGCATACTTTCACACCTTCGGGAAATAAATCCGGAACCGCAAACTGTTCGCGATCATCATACACCATTATTTCAATCTCAAGTTCAGCAGCCATTCTCGCAAGCGTTTGCCCGACATGCCCTGCCCCAAAAATCAGCAAACGCGACGCATATCCTATTTTCTCAACAAAAACAGTCAGTTTTCCACCACAAACACCACCAACACTATGAGGTTGATCGTCCTGTAAATCGATATGAACCAATTCTGGATTTCCCTCTTCAATCACCTTTACAGCCATATCAATGACTTTATTTTCCAAAGCCCCCCCACCAACGGTACCTTCGATCTTCCGATCAGGATAAATAATCATCCGTGAGCCTGGTTTCCTGGGTGTTGATCCTTGCGTTTCAATTACAGTCGCCAAGGCAGCTGGTTTTCCTTCATCCATTAACTCTTGTGCGCGTTTAAAGACGGGAAACACCTTTTTTCTCCTTTTCCGATTTTTCAATCTTCATTTTCATCAATTATGTCGGATTAATATCTGTTATCATAATAAGTTTTCAAGCGATCAAAGTCACTTGGAGTATTTATGTTATGCAAAACAGTCTCAGTGTCCACCTCAACATGAATTATGGCATTTTCATATTCACGATACAAATTCCGTAGAGGTTCATCCTCCCCCATATTCAGAATGACATCAAAAAAATGTGCCCCTATTAATGGTGGATGACCGCGTTTGTGATTGTAAGAAGGAATACAAATCAAACCACTTCCCTCATGTGAATTTTTCAATAATTCAAAAACCTCACAAGGAATCAATGGACAATCCACGGGCAAGATATATGCTCCTTCCATATTATCCTTAGTCAACGCTTTCAAACCACATTGAACGCTTCCAGTTCGGCCGGACTTATAAACTGTGTTAGTGGCAACTTTTACTCCTTCAGGGACCAAAGCGGACAAACGATCCCTTTCATGACCTGTAACCACAATGGTTTCGATGCCTGTATTTGAAAGAAATTGATTGGACAATACCCATTCAATAAATGTTTTATCACCCAGTTTCAAAAGAGGCTTAAATTCACCCATACGGGTAGACATCCCAGCTGCCAAAATAATTACCCCATAACGCTTGCCAATGGGATGTTGTTCCATGATTACCTCAAAGAAAAAAGATTCGATTCACTTTTCAAGCCACACTCTAAAAATGGTCCACAATATCTTGTATCCTGCTTTTGCGCTTCCCAAAAGTGTGCCTGAAATTTTTGAACGGCCAATTCGCTTTCTGTAAGGTACGGCTAATTCCGTGCAACGTAAACCACACTTAGCCGCTTTAACTTGCATCTCCACCGTCCAGCCATAATTTGTATCTCTCATACCAAGATAGTCCAATGCGCTCTTCTTCACCGCTCTGAATGGCCCCAGATCAGTAAAGCGATACCCATATAACAAGCGGATTAAAAAACATGCGAGATGGTTCCCAAACAGTGCATGTGGAGGCAACGCCCCGGGTTCACGTTTTCCCAAAACACGTGAACCTATGACTAAATCAATGTCATCTTTTATGATTGGTTCCAAGAGATAAACCAATAATCGGGGATCATCGCTGAAATCGGCATCCAAAAAAACAAGAATCTCTGCATTTCCTGATTCTTGAATACCCCGCAAACAAGCCTGACCGTACCCACGCTTGGGTTCATAAAAAACCTCTGCCCCCGCTTGCCGTGCACATTCAGCTGTACCATCAGTCGATGCATTATCAACCACAATAATCCGGCTGACATATTTTTTTTCAATAGCCTCGATTACTTTCTTAATCGAGGCTTCCTCATTATAAGCAGGAATAATGACGACGGTATTCATGAAGGATTTTTTTTAATGATGTCCAAAGACAAAAGGGGCGATTATAACCGCCCCTTTTAAACGGAAATCAATTTCAATTTGATTTGTTGATAAATAACCTAATCAAATAATTTTTCCATCGCTTTAACATGAGCGTTATGTATTGGCTCATTGAACAACACAAAACGTACAATCTTGAGCGATGGATCCTGTTTTAAAAATCACCAACTGTTTTCCCCGCAATCCCGGACCGCCTCGATAGACCGGCCCCACAGTATGAATAACAAACTTGGCGAGTAAATTACCACCGGAGGTTATTTTAGCATCCCCGGTTTGGTAACCACCCAGTTTTTTACATACTTCCTGTATAGCAGGCCCACCAGCGCGGTAAATCAACCCATCAACACCACCACCCCTAGCAAGGATTGGTTGGCGGTATTAACAATAGCGCCGGATTGTTCTGGTGATATTCCCCTTGCACCAACACAAGGGTTTTGGCATTCATTATCCGCCTTATTTAACCTCAATCCAGCTTTTCACGTCCTTAACACCTTCTGTGTTCAGGGCGATATCCATGGCTTTTTCCTTGGCAGCGCTGGTTGTTACTTCTCCATCCAATGTTACTTCACCACCTTTAACAAAAACATCAATACCAAACGGACCTCCTGGACCGGTGGCTGATTCCAGCTGGCTTTTGATAGAATCTGCGATGGTTTGATCGTCAATTTTTGCGATATCCTTATTAGCGCAACCAACAGCGGCAATACACATTAACCCACAAATCATTACAACCAAAATGCGTGAATTTCTCATGTCATCCTCCGTATATTGGACATTCTTTTTAAGCTTATTTTCCAGATTTTTGGAAAAAGTTTCAAGGCTAATAATACGTAACATTAACCGTTTATGCAAGATTAAAGGGGATTTAAATGCGCTTCAAACCACATTTTTTTAATCTTTTACTCAAAAAGGTAAGTGGAAAGCAATGTTTCCTATGCAGAACGCGATGACCTCAAAACATTATATGAGTTCTTCATCTTACTCGAATAATTATGGATACGATATATCGCTTCACATACAACATTCATATCCTGTTCAGTCATGTTTGAATATAGAGGTAAACTAAGGGCATGCGTTTGCATATATATGGTATGTTTCAATTTTTCCTCAAAATCAGGTTCAATATAGTGCCGGTAGGCTTCCATTTGATGTAAAACCGGCGAGTAATAAATCCTTGTGCCAATCCCTTCTGCCTCGAGAGCATTTTTCAAGCCATTTTGATCCATTCCAAATTCGCTCTCATCGATCACGATGGTAAAATCTTTGTACGATGATCGATCGTCCTTATGGACTGTTTGAAACGAAATACCTGGAATTTGAGACAATCTTTCCTTATATTGGGAAACGGAGCGATTTCGGTTCTTTGCCGCAGATTCCAGCCGGTCAAGGGATTTTAACGCCAGGATGGCATGCAATTCACTCATTCTGCAATTAAACCCTGGAAACAAGCAATCATAATTACCTGGATTTCCATAATTTCTACCCAGTTTAACTTTTTCCGCTATCCTATCGTCGTTCGTTGTGACAATCCCCCCTTCGCCCGCGATCATCAATTTCGTGGGAGAAAGGCTAAATACTTCAAACTCACCATATCCACCAAGGGGTTTTCCATGATGTAATGAACCTAAACCATGAGCGGAATCAAAAATCAGGCGAATCCCCTTATCACTGCAAATTTCTTCCAATCGCTCCATAGGGGCAGGATTTCCAAACTGGTGAACAGCAATAACAGCTGAAGTGGATGGATTAATCGCTTCTTTTACAGCCTCCGGATCAATATTCATGGTATGAGGATCGATATCCACAAACCGCAATTTCAATCGATTCCATATAGGCCCTAAGCCAGTGGCGATAAAGGTAAAACTTGGCAATATGACTTCTGAATTTTCAGGTAAATCCAATACTTTTATAGCTAAAATCAACCCCATGGTGCAACTTGATACAGCAATAGCATGCTTAACACCGAGATAGATTGCCATTTTTTCACCAAGTTGTTCGGCGTAAGGACCTGTGGTTACCATCCCATTTGTTAGAATTTCGTCAAATTCAGTTTCAATTTCATTAAGCTGAGGTAACTCGGGCCGGACAAAGGGAATCTTGGGGGAAATATCGGTTTTTCCGCTTAAAATAGCAGGTTTTTTACTCATGAAAACTTCACCTCAACTCAAATTTAAACGTTATATTTATCGGCTTATCATTGCATAAGTTAAAAAATATACAATATTATCTCTAAAAACAAAGACATTCTGGTCGATACTTCTTTAAAATGTACTTCGTAACAGTTATAATATTTGAGCGGAAACTGTAATATCCTATTGCCAATAATGCTTTATTATCTTACTATAGCGGGGTTGATATGTAAAATTAATTTAGATTGAATTTGAAATTAAAATTGATTCGATACTGGGATAATGAAAAACAAACAAAATTCTAAGTCAACCATAACCCAGGAAGATATTCAAAAACGCCTGGAAATGGCAAGTGCTTCCGATGAGTTGAAAAAGATTCGGAAGGATATGGAAACCTCGCCTCTAACTTTTACAGAGTCAAGTTCTGAAGCAATTCCTCTGGAAAGTTTAAGCGGCGTTGGGCAATCCGATGAACAAGTATATAAAGATACATGTAAGGTTTTATCTGAGTTCCTTGAAAAAGTTAGTGAAGTATATTTTTGTAGAGAATTAAAGTCAAGATACTTTCACAATTCTAAAATAGTTACGTTGGTCAAATGGTTGAAAAGTGCCCGCCTTGAAATGGAAGCCCGCTCCATGATGGATATTTTTAAAGACCGGGTGAAGCAAAAAAATGCGGGTAAAATGCCTGTCCTAAAAATAAAAGCGAGCATGTTTGGTAAAGCAACCGAACGAATAATGAAAGTGGAGGAAATTGCCAAGAAGTTCGAATTGGAGGATGACTTGCCTGCTGATAGCGTAAAACCCATAAATGGAGTGCATGGAACAAAAAATGGGCTTTTACGCCATTTGCAAGCCTTGTTATTGGAAAACGAGGAAGTGACTGATCCTATTAAAAAGAATCCTCGTAAAAGCGTTGGACTTTTCCTAAAAGCTGCGGGATTAATCAAAACGGAAACCGATGATCCAAAAGAGAAAGTTTTTCTGGCTTGTTTCTTTACACCTGATTCCATCCAACCTAAATCAAAAACCGATAAAGAAAATCTCACTAAATTACGATCTATTCTTAATAAAGGGATTTCTTACCTCAATGCCAAACTAAATGCTCGAGAAACAGCACAAAAACAAGAAGCCCCCAACCAGGCTCATGCCTGATTTATTCTACGGATTTTCATTTTATCCATATTTCCTCTTCAAAAACAATATGAGGCGGTCAAATAAACCGCCTCATACATATTAAAATCGAAATGATTCAACCCCATTCGTTATTTCAAACGGTTAGCAGCCCATTGAATACCTTTAACCACTAATTTTTGAAAGTCAGGATTGGTCCAAACATCTTCACGATGACCTAATGCCGTGCTGAATACTCTTCCCTTGCCCACTTCTTCAATCCAGGTAATAGCATAGGGTTCCAACTGATTATAAACATCCTGCTCCATGCTTTTGGTTTCAAGAATCAACAATGGTTTAAACGTATTAGTCACATTTCTGAAGATATAATACTCATCCAATAATTCCCATTCAGAATCCAAATGAGAGGTAATGGGATGTTCTTTCACCGTCATCTTGGCTTTTTCTTGCCTTCCATGGGTTTTGAAAATTCCACCAACCAGTTTGTTGTAGGGTTCAAAATCAGGATTGTGAAAATTATCACTCCCTGTATGCATAGCTGCAAAACCACCCCCATTTTTGACCCATTCAATGAAGTCCTTCAAACCTTGTTCACTCATTGGCATACCACCATCTTTACTGGGTTTGGTCAGTTGACCGGTGGTATAGAATTGAACAACGTCAAAATGCTGAAGTTGTTCCTTATTGATCATGCTGGCATCTTTTGTGGCAACCAATTGCATGTTGTTTTTTTCGGCCAAGTCAAGCATGATTTTCTCTGAGTGGCTTAATGCCCCATTATCCCTTCGAACAACGGAATGTTCGAATCCAGACGATTTGGTTAAATAAAGCACCCGAATCGGTTTATCCTCACCAAAACTGCTGGTAGTAAAGATGGTTAATCCAAAGATCAACGCACAAGCCATTACCAAATATCGACTTTTGAACATCATGTTTCCTCCATTATTTTATTTAAATTTTCACGCCGTTATGCCGCTGGCGTGTTCTGGAATTAATGCCATTATCCTACCACAAAACATTGGTTTAAATCAAACCTCGCTGTCAAATATAACGCGGTAAAGTCGATCGGCGGATCCCCCAAAACATAAAAATGAAATTCACTGCCGTCCATATAGCAAACCAAATGAACAACCGAGAATCTGCCCAGAAAGCAATACCATTTTGAAATTGATCCATGGCGTCATAACATAAATAGATTAAGCTCCCTGTTTGTAACAGAGCCAAAATCATATAAAAAAAAGCTCCACGACCAAGCGAAAGTTCAAGTAAATGACGATATCGATAATGGGGAAAACAAAATCCCAAACTGACCGCCAAGAGAGATAATTCCACAATTAAAATAATCCCAATCGCAAGATTCCAAACGTAAAGCCAAACATCGAGTTTTAAAATCAAGCCGGAGAATATAAATAAAATAAGGCTCATAAATAATACAGGTGGGATAGAGAATAAAACCTTTTGTACAAAATATTTCGTTGCACTCACCGGGGATACTTTTGTAATCCAAACCGCACGCCCTTCACGGCTAGCGGTTGGAAATAAAAATCTGGCTCCCACTGCCGATACGATTAAACCAATCAATCCCAGATTCGCGATGGCAAACAAGATTTTATACTCACTCTGTTGGGTGGGTAAAAAGGTCAAATTAATCAGATATAAACCTGCCAAGGGAATCATCATGAATAACTGCGTCCAGATAGATGCATCCCTACGTAAAATAGTCCAATCCTTCCACATCATTACTTTGAATAAACTATTAGAGGACAAAGTCCGGCCTATTTCTTTATCACTCTTGAAATAACCAAGGACGGATGGATCATTGGATTCCTGATTTCTCAACCATCCTCTAAAAAAGAATAAATAACCGAAGATAAGTATTAATAGATAGGAAGAGATACTGGCTAAAATACCAGCCATGATCCAAAACCAACCCTCTTCCTGGCCCAATACAAAGGGGATAATCATATTTGCGAATAATTGACCCGGGGCATAATCCATTAATCCCCCGGAATCATTTTGCAAAAAAACGATCAGCGGATTGGATAAAGATTCATTTCCCCATAGGGTTTCCAGATGCAAAAACCTTAATCCTGTAATCAGTAATGCGGCCAGGCATAACCCAATGATGGCAACACTTTGATACAAGCGGCGGGCAGGAAAGAAACGCATTAAAACCATGGCACAACATGAACCTAAACTGACCGCTATGACACTAAGGGAAAGAACGGAAATCATATAAATGAGATAAAACGGCCAACTTAATTCCAAAAATAGTCCCAAAGCCAAAGCAGGAGGTAATGCCAATAACACCAATGTGGCTCCACTACGTACACCCGTTTCAATCCATTTTGAGGTCAAGATTATGTTTCGCCGAAGCGGCATAGACATAAGGAGATTCATGTCATGGGCTTGATACATGGCGGATAAGGCGGTCAAAATGCTGGAATAAGTTAGGAAAGCAAATAGAAATGAACCAAACACCGATAACAATTTGGATAGAATAATAGAAAATCCAAAAGGAATCTTTCCTAACAGCTCCATAAAACGTTCAAATAAGGCATATTCCGCCCATCCAACACCTATTGCAAATCCAGAAAGCACCAGGAATTTGAGCACTTTATCGACGGATATCGAACGAATATGATTCCGCATTTTTAAAAATGCCAAACGGAACACCAACATATAGAAAGTTTTTAATGGATTGACTTTATTGATTCGATTGTGCATTTGTTTCATTATTTATATCACGATACACGTTCAGGCTTGAGTATAAACCATATCCCCAATTACCGCAGAACACTACCAGCAGAGTAAATCCAAAATACCACCATCCCCCAAACATCTTTATTTGGCGAATCCACCATAAGTCCATCTCATCAAATGTGACATATTCGGGATGAACAATGGGCTTCCATAACAATTCAAAGAAGGATGGGCTGGAAAAAAAGGATATATATTTGCCGTGATGCGCATAGATCCCCGGCCAGTTCATAAAAACCCCTCCACAAAAAAGAATGGCAAACAATCCAATAAACCAGGATTTATATTGTTCAAACATCCAAATTCCAGGCAACATGGCAAAAGGCAAGAGAAAATACATATGCCTGGGTCCCCAACACTGTCCGCCATGCCAGAAATCCGATTTGCCATAGAGCAGAAAATAACTGCCTAGAATCATAAAACACATCACCCATAAGGACCATTGCTTGTTTCTTCGAACGGTTGGCAAAGCAATAAACAAAAGCAATGATAAAGGCGCATAGGTTATTAAACCGGTTCGTTCTCCTATTAATAAGCCGGGTAAACTGACAATTAATGGATAATTGAAATTCAAATCCGCATAGTTTTCGATAAAAAATGCCCCAAATCGAATGTAATTATGAAATCCCCAAAGTAAAAATCCCAGCAACCCCCCTAAAAAAAATGCCATAAAACGTTCCAATCGTTCTTTGCTCCTCCCAAAAGCCATGGAATATAGCCCCATGAATGCGAAAGCGATAACTAAATCCTCACGTAAATTAAGACCAGCGGCTACCAACAGGATCAAAAAAATCAGCGAGCTTTTTGAATGAGATTTCATGTGGGTTAAAACTGCGATAAGAACAAAGATCAAGACAGCAGTAGCAGCAGTAAGACGGTATAACGTCTGGGCATATAGCCAAAAAGGGGTTGCAATGATTAGCCCAAGTGATAAAGCCACCGCTCCTTTTTTATTCCCCCCCACTGCCAAGCATAGACGATACATCCCCCAACCCGTGAACACTGTGATGAGCAAATTTCCCCATAACATCGTGAAAAAATAGGGGTTTTTAAAAAACACAATGGATTCCGGAAATAACATATCAAATATCATCCCAACATAATAAAAGGGTAGCATCAAAAGCGGGAACGCGATTCCATAGCGGCTGTAATACTGACCATCTGGTCCCTCAAGGGCCTGGTACATACGCTCAACAGTCAACTCCCCCTTGGTGGCAAGGGATTCTCCCGTTTGTACGATGAGGTTTTCATCGACGGATGTGCCAAAACCCGTGAAGCAAAGAGCCAGAAAACCAAGCAAAAACAAGCACAAGTAAATATCAGTACGATCAGTCGCTATTAATTTCATTTTTTGCCACATACTCTCTGCTTAATCCGCTATAGGTGAGCGGTTTCCATATAGATCCAAATAAACAAACCCAGCACTTTGCAATCCATTGCTGGGAGCATAGAAAACATCCGGTTGAATCAACGGTGGAATGTCATTCGAATTATTAATAGAAAGAGAGGGATCGAATTCGATGTAACGTTTTGTATATCCAGGATGAATATAAAAATTCATGGGTCTTTTCAAGTACATCCTTTCAAAAACGCTTTTATTGTCCATAGAAGCATAAGGCCATACGATAGCCATTCCCCAATTAATTGTTTGTTTTGATTCAGTTGAAATTGATAAAGCGTGGAAATAATAAGTGAAAGAATTTGAAGGAGTTATATCATCTAACTCCATTAAGAACGTGGGATTTTCATCAATAATCCCAATATGGTCTAAATGATCAAGAAACTTGATTAATGGAGTTTGATACAATTCAAATTCCATTTCTTTAAACTGAAACAAGGAAGTGGCGGATACATTTTCCACTAAAATATAAGCGGAGTGAGCCGGTGGTTGAACATTCTTATTGTTGCCTGGATAAAACAGATAAGGTAACTGCTTGTAATCAAGATAATAGGTTTTAATACCCTTCATTAGATATTCCAGATCAGACGACAAATAAGAAATACGAGCTTGTCTTTGAGAGCGAAGGAATTTTGGCACACCAATCATTAACAATAATATGATAACGATCGATACAACAACAAATTCAATGATCCACTTGGTATGACGGCTCATAGTTGCAAAATCACCGCAGAAATTATAAGCCTTTTTTAACAGTTTTCACTTTTTCGGCCTCAGGAAGGGCTTTGTAATAGTCATCCAAAGGGTAACATCCTGAGATCATACCATGCCGGGGCGCTGTGGTACAATCGGAAAATGTCCGGCAAATATGTTTTGAATCCAATTCTCCTTTATACAAACTATCAGCGGGCAAAGTGGGATAAATTAGTGTCATCCTGCCAATTCCAACCATGTCTGCCCATCCCTGCCTTACCACGGCCTGTGCTACTTGGGGTAAGAATTCTTGAAGGTAGGTATACCCCGTGCCAATCATAATCAAATCGGGGAATTTTTCCTTTAGTTGCCGAACCACTTCGATTTGGCGTGCCACACCGGCCAATGGATCTTCCGGTGGCCGATACCCATCAGAGGGTGGAAATAGAGCCGGTCTTTGAATATGCGGATTATAATAAGGACTGCCGCATGTGATGTTTACCAATTCTATATCCAATTCCTGCAACAAGGCAAGAAATTGGCAGGTTTCTGAAAGATCATACTTTACTGGATCATTTTGATTTACGCCAAATCCATAGCGATAAGGCAAGATATTTTCGAACGATTCGGGTATTCCATAGCCTTTGTGTTTCCCATCGCTGGTAGCTTCGTCTGGATGAAAGGGAATAAAATCGAATGCACTGACACGAACAGCTAGATTCAATCCTGGTATTTCCGAACGAATTCGATCCACTAATGTTCTTAAAAAGCGGGTACGGTTTTCAAAACTCCCGCCATATTTCCCTTCCCGGGTGTAAGCGCTTAATAATTCATGTCCTAAATACCCGTGACAATGCTTTAAGTCAACAAACTCAAATCCAACATCATGAGCCATTTTTGCTGCATTAACATAGAGATCAATCAACCGGTCGAGATCATCATCACTCATAACACACGAATCATCATCCGGGGTAATCCCATGGCGTTGATCCAATATTGGATGGTGATAAATGATGCGTGCTTCAGGCTTATCATCCCGGTTTGGTTTACAATAACGTCCGGAATGGGTGAGTTGGAGGCCGACTAGCAAATCCTCTGTTGTTCCGTAATCAAATTGATGCTGGGTTTTTAACTCATTTAAGAGGTTTTCGAAACCACTTTTATTTTCTGGTACAGACATAATTTGGCGTGGATTAGCGCGCCCTTCATGGCAAACCGCTGCTGCTTCACCACCAAAGATCAATTTAGCGCCCGATCCGCCAAACCGGCGCCAGCGCCGAAGGGTGTGCTCTGAGGGCATACCATCCGCTTTGCCATCCCATCCTTCCATAGGGTGGATACACCATCGATTGCCGACGGTTTTCCCAAAAATCTCAATGGGAGCAGCCATAGGAGAGTTTTCTTCTGCGGTTAATATTTTCTCATCAACAGGTAAATCTATATTTAATTCAGCCATGCGTTCTTTAAAAGCTTCAGTTGTTTTAAATCGAGAAATCCTTGGATAATTCTTTATTGTACTCATACAGTATCCTCTTCTCATTACAAGTTTTAGACTCTTAAGGCTAATAAATCATAGGAAGGAGATATACAAGATGTTCGGCCTATAAATAAATAGCTAGGATAAGGTTATTCAATCCACAATAGATTACTCATTATTGTTTGACAAGTAATCTTTTATAAGAAAATCAGACCAGGTTTCATACTCCACATCGTCATAAAGGTTGTTTACTTCGATCCACTCTCCACGACCCAAAGCGCTTTCACGGAGTTTTACATTCTGATCTGGAAGCCAACACTCGAAAACAATTCCAAGATGAACTTTCCCGACCTCTGAATCATCATCATTGATGAAACCGATATGGTGTAAATCTACATTTGATTCTACTTCAATCTCTTCGTGCAACTCTCTTAGTGCTGCTTCATGCAATAGTTCGGAGGTATCAGGAAACAGGTTGTCATCCACGGGATTAATATGGCCACCAATACCGATTGAATAAAGATGATGAAGCCGGCTTTCCCCTGCCCGTTTTGTCCTCCAGTAGCGAAAAACGAGTTGATTATTCCGTAAAATAATGTAAGGAATCAGTTGTTTATAAGATGGATCCTCTTCCATCATTGCACGTGGTTTATATGTTCCTGCATCCACCCATTCCTTCAGTGATATTCCTTCACTTGTTTTAAATCCTTTAAAATCAAGGAATGAACTGAATTTGGATCGTGGTACAACAAATATTTGTTCTTGACTCATCAATTTAAACTTCGTCTTCCGGCCTTATGGTGAATTGTTTTCGTTTGGATTCTTCCAGGGAAATCGGCAAATCAAGGTGTTCCCAAATTTGATCGATTTTGGTTTTAACACTTTTACTCATTGCAATATCAGGTGGCCATTCCCGAGTGAATCCCTCCTCGGGAAGTTTACGAGTGGCGTCGATTACCATTTTGGAACCAAAACGAGGTGCTTCTGATGAATTATCCAATTCGTCCACTGGGCCTTTAACGAATTGCACATCCCGTTCCGGAGCGACATTATTGGCAACACGCCAAAGAACTTCACCCGGATTTTGGACATTCACCTGTTCATCCACAATAATGATATTCTTTGATAGAGAAAGCAAACCTGTTCCCCAAAAGGCATGAGCGACTTTAAAAGCATGTCCAGGATAAGCCTTTTTGATCGAAACCATCGCCAAACTATGGAAACCACCTTCCACGGGCAAGTTCATATCAACGATTTCAGGGTGCATCATTTGAATTAATGGTAAAAAGATACGTTCTGTCGCTTTGCCAATATAGGCATCCTCCATCGGAGGTATCCCAACGATCGTGGAGGGATAGATAGCATCCCTGGCCATCGTTATACAGGTGACATGGAACACAGGAAAGTTATCTGCGGGAGAGTAATAACCCGTGTGATCTCCAAATGGACCTTCCAGGCGACGTTCCATAGGATCAATATAGCCTTCAATGATGATTTCTGCATCAGCAGGAACATCAACATCAATTGTTTCACATCGTACCAAATCAACGGGAGCCTGGCGTAGAAAACCAGTAAATAGAAGTTCATCGATATTGGGGGGCAAGGGTGCTGAGGCTGCGTATAAGAGGGCGGGATCTCCCCCCAGTGCAATGGCTACATCCATCCGCCGGTTTCCTTTGACATATTCCCGAAAATGGGACGCCCCTACTTTGTGTATCTGCCAATGCATACCGGTGGTTTTAGCGTCAAATTTTTGGACACGATAAAGTCCCACATTACGAATACCTGTTATGGGATCTCGTGTAAATACTTGAGGTAGCGTAATGTACGGCCCGCCATCCTTGGGCCAGCAGGTCATGATAGGAAGCCGATCCAAAGAGGCTTCATTCCCGGTAAAGATTAATTCTTTGCAACGTCCATTATATACCTTTTGGGGCATAAATCCGCCAATTTCTTTAAGTTGCATCAATACACCCAGTTTTTCAGATAAACTGCCGGGTGGTTTTTGAGTGATCAATGCTCGTATACGATCCGCAATTTCGCTTAGATCATTCACTCCCAATGCAAGAGCCATACGTTTTTCTGAACCAAACGCATTGATCAATACGGGAATGTCAAATCCTTCTGGTTGATTAAATAACAATGCAGGCCCTTTTGACTTGGAGACCCTATCGGTGATCTCGGTCATCTCCAAACATGGAGAGATGGGGTAATCTATTTCAACCAATTCACCTTCATGTTGCAATCGTTGGGCAAATTCTATTAAGTTCTTATAGGCCATCGCCTGTTAATCCATTCTTTATCATGTTCTATGTATTTTAAAGCCGATTAAAAATATCAAAAAAATACCAAAAGATATAGCGGTTTTCAGTTATCGTAACATTAACCAAGCCATATACCTACATAAGAAATCAGCAAATCTCATCATGTAAATAATTGATAATATTCTTAAATAAAGTCTAACAGAATCGAAATATCCCGGAAAAAGAGATACAATAAAGGTGCCTTTCTTTCATTATTAAATAAGAATAGGCTTATTTTTGGGATAATCAAATAGTTATGAGTTGATTATAGTTAATGAGTTGTGATATTTAGGGATCAGCACAGGACATTACATCGATTAATAGGGTTCACTCAATGTTATTGCCGTCTTTGAAAAAAGATCACCACGTGGTCATTCTTTTTGCTTTTTTTGCTTTACTTTATGGTGTGTTACTGATCTATTTTAAAAATCCAATATCTGATGAACTATTAGTTTTCCTGGTTATCCCGATTCTCATCTCTGCGTTTTATGGACAAACACGTATTTATATTCCTTTAACAATCATTATTGGAATTGTTTCATCCGTAGTTCTTTATTTTGTCGCCTACCATCCGCTTTCATCAACCGTCACGGCAATCGTGATCCTGGCAGCAGTCTCAATGTCATCTGAGTTAATCTTTCTTACATTGAAGAAAAATAAGGAGATTCTAAAGTCATTACAAGCGGAACGAAATTTACTCGAAAAAATCAATGAGACTATTCCAATTGGTGTTGTTGTCGTTAAACAGGATGGTCAAATTTCATTCGCAAATCAAAAAGCGGAGGATATCTTAGGTTTAACCATCGATGATTTGTCACTTCGATCATATAACTCGTCCCAATGGCAAATTACCGATATTGATGGAAATCCATTTCCAGATGAAAACCTTCCATTCCAGAAAGTCATACGATCCAAAACACCTGTCTATGATATCCGGCATTCCATTAAATCGCCCAATGGGAAAGTAATCCATCTCTCTATCAATGGCGCCCCTTTATTAAATGAGAATAATCAGTTGGATAGTGTGGTTTTTTCTGTTGAAGACATCACCGAACAGATTCAAAAAGAAAAGGAACTGGTTCAGAGTGAAAAAAGTATTCGAAATATACTCGAATCTTCCCCAATGGGAATACATCTTTATCGACTGGATGAAAACGATAATCTGATATTCACTGGAGCCAATCCTGCGGCAGATCATATTTTGGGTATCGAGCATCAGCCATTAATAGGAAAAACTATTGAACATTTGTTTCCATTTCATCAACATACGGCTATTTCTAAACACTATAAACAGATTTGCCGTTATGGAAATGTATGGCATTCAGACTATCTATCATCCAAAGATGATCAATTAGAGGGAGTTTTCGAGGTTAATGCTTTCCAAACAGTTCCCAACCATATGGCTGTTTTTTTCATGGATGTTACAGAGCGGGAAAAACTTAACAAGGCGTTAAAAGAGAGTGAAAAACGCTTCAAGCATCTGATCGAACATTCTCCGGTTGCGATTGGAGTTTCCGATATGGAAGGCAATATTACTTATATAAACCAGGAATTTGTTCATACCATGGGTTATACCCTTGATGAATTAGCCACCTTGGATGATTGGTGGGATAAAGCCTATCCGGAGTCATCTTATCGTGAAAAAGCCAGGCAATCATGGGAAATGGATATCCAGGAAGCAAAAGTCCATCATGTCGATTTTAAAGGGAAAATATTCACAATTCATTGTAAAGACGGTGTTGATCGAACATTTAATATTAGCGGTACACGAATTGATGATCATTTTATCGTCATTTTTAACGATATAACCGACCAAATCAAAATAGAGAACGAACTCCGTGAACGAGAAATGACATTACAAAGCATCTTTCGTGCTGCACCGATCGGTATTGGTTATGTGAGAGACCGCATTCTTGGGTGGACGAATGAATTTTTCCAGGAGCTTGTAGGATATACGAAAGATGAGCTTTATAACCAATCCACACGGATTCTTTACCCGACGGAAGAAGAATTTCTACGGGTAGGGCAAATCATTTACAAAAAACCTCAAACAAGCCACACATCATTCGCAGAATTAAAGTTCAAGCATAGGAATGGCCATTTGATTACTGTGGTGATAAGTATTACCCCATTGGATTTTGAGGATATTTCAGCCGGACATATATTTACTGTTCAGGACTTAACCAATCTCAAGCAAGCGGAAGAAGTGCGTAACCGTTTATTTAAACTTTCCGTGGATATGTTTTGCATTGCAACACCAAACGGTTATTTTCAAGAATTAAATCCCGCGTGGGAAAAAACACTGGGTTGGAGTAAAGATGAATTTCTAAGCAAACCGTGGATTGATTTTGTCCATCCCGACGATGTGGAAGAGACGATTCGAACAGGCCATCAATTAATCAACGAGGGTAAAACAACCATCAATTTTGAAAATCGCTATCGATGCAAAGATGGCTCTTGGCGGTGGTTGTCATGGAACAGTACTCATGACAAAAATGAAGAGTTAATTTTTGCAGTTGCCCGCGATGTAACTGAGCAAAAGAAACTTGAGGCCCAACTCATACATTCACAAAAGATGGAAGCGGTTGGCCAATTAGCGGGTGGGATCGCCCACGATTTCAATAATCTCTTAACGGCCATTTTAGGTTACAGCGACTTAATCATGATTCGGCTTTCACAGAATGATCCGTTACTGAACGAGATGGGCGAAATCAAGAAATCCGCTGAACGAGCCATGGGACTTACACGCCAGCTTCTTGCATTCAGCCGAAAACAAATCATGCAACCCATCCCCTTGGATTTAAATGAATTGATCGTAAACATCGATAAAATGTTGCGGCGCATTATTGGTGAAGATATAGAATTCATCATCATTCCCGGGAAAAACTTATCATTGGTTAAGGCCGATCCGGGACAGGTAGAACAAGTTATCATTAATTTGGCTGTCAACGCCCGGGATGCCATGCCCCAGGGTGGAAAATTAATCATCGAAACACAGAACGTCATTGTGGATTCTAATCATTCTCGGCGTGATTACGGCATACCAGCTGGTAGTTATGTTTTGGTTTCAATAACGGACACCGGTCTGGGAATTAAACCCGCCATCTTAGACAAAATTTTTGAGCCATTTTTCACCACCAAAGAAAAAGGGAAAGGGACCGGGCTGGGACTTTCGACTGTTCATGGAATCATCCAACAAAGTGGTGGTTATATTGCAGTTGAAAGTGAACTAAACCAGGGAACGACATTTAAAATTTATTTACCACAGGCCGAAACAAGCGTACCCCAAAAACCTCAATCGCAAGAAACGGTATTGGATGATCTCCCTCAAGGGAACGAGACGATATTATTGGTTGAAGATGAAGAGTTAGTTCGAAATCTTGTTGAGACTGTACTTTCAGCGCAGGGATACAGTGTTATTAGTGCTTCTTATGGTGAGGAAGCATTACAAAGTTTATCGGGCCTCCAAAATTCTATAGACTTATTGATCACCGATGTTGTGCTTCCCCAAATGAGTGGAAAAGATCTTGCCTTGGAAATTTTAAAAACACGTCCGGCAACGAAAGTCTTATACATATCCGGATATACCGATGATGCCATTGTTCACCATGGTGTGCTGGAGGAAGGGATATATTTTTTGCAGAAACCATTTCTTCCTAATATATTGCTGGAAAAGGTTTATGAAATTTTATCAACGGAAGGAACGTGACTCCCTCCCAGAAATTTCTTTTTGATCTCATATCCCCTTCCATTCAAAACGAAATGCTTTTAAATTTGACAAGCTTTTGTGAATATTAATCACTCCAATGAATTGAGGTTCTTAGTATGTCCTTATTCCGTGCCACAAAATGGCCGCTACCCTCATTCATACTCATAATATTTTTTATTTCAGGTTTAATGGTTCAGGCTGAAGAGATGCTTGAAAGTGGAATAGGGCCAGCGCCGTCTTGTGGGCCTAATTTTATCCCTCAATGGCAAAAAGCCGAGATCAAAGCAACAATCGATGAATATTATGCTAATGATGATGGCTTTCATACAAAAGCAAACACTTCGTCTGATGATCTTCTTTATCCCTTCTATCCCCATGCTGGATTATGGGGAGGGGATGTATTGCCAACCAATTATGTTGATCTCGATCCGAGAAATGGATTACTTTCTTTCGATTGTAATCAATTCACATACAATGGCCATAATGGTGTGGACACGGAAATCGGAACATTTGAATCGCAGGATATTGGTGTTCCTGTCTATGCGGTGTTGGATGGCCGGATTATAAACGCAGTGGATGGCTATTATGACCGCAATACAACCTGGGATAATCAGCCATCGAACTACGTTGTTATCGATCATGGCAATAGCCTTGTCACTTATTATTACCATCTAAAGCGTAGATCAGTTTCAGTGAACAAAAACGACCGTGTTCGTGCGGGACAACAAATTGGATTGACAGCCAGTAGTGGTATCAGTACTGGCCCACACCTCCATTTCGAAACACGAATCAATGGCAAAGTTATCGAACCTTTTCAAGGGCAATGTCAGTCCAATACAAGTATGTGGTTGAATCAACCTCCCAATCTTCTCGACACCAGCCTGGCCGATTTCACCATTACATCAGATGATCTCACGCAATGGCAGGGAGTTCCCTACCCCACATCTTCTACTGGGTATATTTTAAGAGGTCAACGGCGCTTTTATTTTTGGATACGTATCCGTCATTTACCTGCTGACAGTACGCATCAAGTTCGTTTTTTCCGCCCGGATGGCCAGCGTAGTTTTAATAGTGGCCCCCGAAATAATAATAATAATAAAGAATACCTTTCAGCCTGGTGGTGGTTTAGGTGGTCAATGAATTTTAATGTGACCGGAACATGGCACATCGAATTTTTACTCAATGATCGTGTTATGGCCAAATTGCCGTTTGACGTGGTTACTAGTGAAGATGAGATGATAAACCGCCCCCCCAATCCTATCGAAGTTGAATTCGACCCACCAATTGCCGAGTCTGATCAAATAATCACCTGCCGGGTGACCGATTTCACCCTCGCCGATGATCCTGACTATGATATTGTTCGCTATCGTTTTCATTGGAAAATGAATGGCCAAACGATACGCGATGTCACCAATGCCGTTCGATCAGATATTTTGGCACGCAACCTCACTCAGAATGGAGATCGTTTAATCTGCGAGGTCACCCCCTCAGATGGCAAATTGAACGGTGAAACCGTAACTGCCCATATGATTATTGGAGGAGATACCTCTATACCCGACTTTGAACTGTATTGATCCTTCATGTTTATTGACTTTAGGTCTGTGTTTTTGGAAAATAACAAGAAGTCAATTTAAAATCCAGAAATCGAGGTAATATCCATGAAATTTCGTTGGTTTATTGTTGGTTTATGTTTCATTATTCCTTTTTGTTCTTTCGCTTCGTTTAGTTTTGCTCAACGCATCCCTTTTCAAGAACTTCCTCAAAAAATTAAAGACATTGTTGAAAGTGAAATTGAAGGTACGGAATTTAGAATTAACCGTGTAACGAAACGAACACAAGATGGTCAAACCGTCTATGATATCGAAGGACGGGATCGTTACACCGTTGATATCGATATGCTTATCGCTGAAGATGGAACCATTCTTGATCTTTATCAGGAAGGACAATTTCGGATACTTAATGATCGATTATGCGTCGAACGGTCTCCCTACCGGCTGCGTTCAATATATATTCCGGAAGCGGGGGATTTAAGCCAGGCACCCGGCGCCATGTATCAAGCCATAAGTGATATTTCCAAAGTCGGTTGTAACACATTGGTGTTTGATCTTTATGGCTTTAACGAGGATGGAAGCAAACTCTCTAATGAATGCTCCACATTTATCCGTGATATTGTCAGGCGGCTTGTTTACAGTGACGTGGAAGCCATGTGCCGCATACTGGGGCCTGATGCTCCAAAAGATGAAAAAGGACGCCTTAACGCAGTCAAATCCGCAGCCCGTGCTTTAAAGGATCATGTTCAGCTTCTTTGTTGGATCGATGGGCCGAATGCCAGGAAACTCGCCAAAGAATTCCAGAAACTAGCCCCAAAACTTGTAGTAGCTGCTCCTGGAGCCGATGTTAATGTCATTAAAGAAAGCAAGGAGTATAATAAATCAAAACCAACCATTATCTTCGGGCATCCAGCTGATTCCAGCGCCGGTTATATTCTCAAAGGCCACCCCGAAGATTACCAATACCTGGATGAACAATATGCCCTGCCCTGCGAAAAAGAGCCTTGGGAACCTGACAATTCCGTACTATCCGATGAAGAACGAAAAGAGGGATTTATATCGCTCTTTGATGGAAAGACATTGAACGGCTGGATCATCCTTGGCGGCAATAAAGATGGTTTTGCTGTGAAAAATGGCAATATCGAATGGATCGAACGAGGTGGAGGGGCGCTTCAAACATGCAAGCGTTATGATGATTTTATTCTCCGTATTGAATACAAAATTGCCAATAACGGAAATAGCGGCATCCATGTCCGTGCGCCACGCAGTAACCGGGCATCCAAAATTGGGTTTGAACTTCAATTTTTAGGTGATCATGGCCGTCCCGCTTCAAAAAGTTCAACCGGCTCCATCTACTCCGTTGTGGCGCCAACCATGAATCCCTCCAAACCAGCGGGTGAATGGAACGAGGTTGAATTAGTCTGCGATGGCCCCCATGTTCAGGTCACCATGAATGGCCATAAAATTCAGGATATTAACTTTGATGACTATGAAGAATTGAAATACCGCCTGCGCGACGGTTTTCTCCGCCTGACCGATCATGGCCATTATGTGGCTTATCGGAATATTCGTATCAAGGAATTATAACTAAAAACGTAGGATGGGTTGGGTTGTTTAACCCATCGAGTGATTGATGGGTCGAAAAACATGGCCCATCCTACATCTTTTATATAAGGTATTTATCCCTAAATACAATGGGCTATTCATCCGTTTGCAACAAAATGGCGGTATCAATAAACTGGCCGCCCTCATCCTGATGGCAATGGATGGCTATGGTGTTCTCACCTTCTTTTAGGACTGATTTCAATTTATCGGTTATATCAAACCCATCATAGCGATCATTCCATCGTCCGCGATTCCAGATTTGTTCACCGTTTATGTGGACTGTGGTTTCATTATCATAATGGATCACCAACAAGGCAGAGTTGAATGACGAACCATCGTATTCAAACGTTCTTCTCAGCCATATATCACTGGTATTCCATTCTGTACCAGTCCACTTTCCCCATCCTTCTTTTTGGCCAAAACCACCTTGACCTTGTTTCCAGATTGAATCATCAAATCCAGGATCAATCCATCCTTCTTCAGGTCTTTTCATGGTATATTTCCAGATGTTTTGGGCCATTCCATCGGGCGTGCCACCTAATAAAACCTTGTATGAGGCAGGTTTTTCTTCGACTTCAGTAGGTGGATTTTTTTCATAAGCCGCTTGTTGGGTTTGAATGGCATGAAATTTTTCCGCGGCGAATTTGGGGCTCCGGTCATAATAAAACACGCCATTTTGCTCTTGTTCGATATCTGTCAATTGGGTATAACAATATCCAAACAGATTGCGGTTATTCAATTGTGCTTCGATTAAACCTCTGAACCGTTCGAAGAACTCATCTTCGCTTTCGGGCATATTGCCATAACCCCAAGCGTCATTTCCTTTTCGTTCAAACCAGCCAATTCCCCCGAATTCGCTCACAAAAAATGGAACAATATGAGATTGCTCTCCACCATAACGGTCAGGCAACGATCCCAATCTAAAATAATTTTCCCAGCGTTCCTTGAATGTCTCTGGATTTTGATTGTAATCATGAGCGTCCATTACTTCCGGGTCAGGGATGCTGTGTGTCCAGCCGCTGGTATCGAGTATGGGCCGGGTAGAATCCAATAGGCGAGTCATCCGAACGGTGGTATTCTGCAATTCCCCGGCTGATTCGGGCGTTTCATTAAATGGGCACCATCCTATGATTGAGGGATGATTCCGGTCACGTCGAACGATCTCCACCCAATGATCGATGATGGGGCGATTCACTTCAGGATTGCTGTAATTGGCGCCAAAACTGGCGAATTCTCCCCAAAGCAAATAGCCCAGTTTATCCGCCCAATAGAAAAAACGGGGCTCGAATACTTTTTGATGAAGCCTTGCACCGTTAAAACCAACCGACTTGGCCAATTCAATATCCTTCTTCAAGGCTTCATCAGTGGGAGCGGTCCATATCCCATCAGGATAAAATCCTTGATCAAGCACGGTGCGTTGAAATACAGGTTTATCGTTGATTAAGATCGCCCTGCCTTCAATGGTTACCTTACGCAATCCTGCATAACTATCGATTCGATCCATAACCTGGTTCCCATTTTTCAATTCCAGTTTCAAGTCATATAAAAAGGGATCATCAACGGACCAAAGGTGTTTATCATCCAGTTCAAGCGTCAAATAGGTATTTCGCCAATCCGCACTACTCACCGCATGTCCAACGATCTCCCCATCGGCTCTTGCAGTGGCATGAACCGAAAGGCCGTGGCTGGGGCCATCCACTGTGAATTGCATTAAGATGCGGGAATGATCAGGATCGGGCGTCATGCGGACATCTTTAATAAAGCTGGAGCCGACTCCTTCCAGCCAGACCGTTTGCCAAATCCCTGTGGTCCTCGTATAAAAAATTCCATAGCTTCTTTCACGGTTTGATTGCTTCCCCAATGGTTGAAGCCCACTTGGTGTATCATCAAAAGCATGAATCACTACTGTATTTTCACCTTTGCGATTCAACTCTTCAGTAATATCAAAAGCAAAATCGCAAAAACCACCTTCATGGCGTCCTACAAATACACCGTTGATCCAAACACGCGTCAACCAGTCACATGCACCAATATGGAGTCGAATCCGTTCCGATTGCCAATCCTGTGGAACTTGAAACGTTCTGCGATACCATACATTCTTTACAAAACCCTTCTGTTCCAAACCGGAGAGTTTACTCTCCCGGCAAAAGGGAACAATGATTTGATCGGGGTAGGACTCTTTTGTTAAGTAGGATTCATCTTCATTGTCGTCCGTCTCGGCAAAATCCCATTGGCCATTCAGATTCAACCACTCTGAGCGTTCCATCTGCGGTATGGGATGCTCAGGCCGTGGGATGGAATCAGCGAACAGATTTCCTAAACTCAAGCCGATTAAACCGGCGGTTATACTTATGATGATCAAGTAGCGTTGTGTTTTAAACATGATTCATTTTCCTTTTATATATAAATCTTGTACATTATGTATTTAGAGAAAAAACCGGCTCCGCGGGAGCGCCGCCCTCCCAGAGGGATTATTAAGAGTTTTTACATTTCCATAAATCATGGTCCATAACGATTGATGTTGCCTTCGCTATAGAGGCCATTGCTCATATCGTAACTGATATATTGTCCTGCCAAGGGATGTCCGGATGGATAAACCAGGTTGGCAACCCATTTTGATGTAGGACCAAATCCTCTTAATTGCCATTCATATTTGTTCGCTGGAAACGCCGTACATTGCCGCCAATACCCTGATGCCCCCCGTGAGCTGCTGCCACTCGCCCACATGCGGGTCCAATAATCATAATTCCCCAAACGGTTATTACCATCCTTTGGTCCACTGGTCGTATCCAAGGGGTTGGGATTAAACGGATCCAGAGGGATGGATGACATATAAGAGATTGGTGTGGTTAAAGGAATATAACGTTCATGCATCAATCCACCTCGTAGTGGATAGATATTCTGATCCACCATATACATCCGAATCGCGGAATCGAGACTGCGTTGATCACTCTGGGCACGGGCTACTTTAGCTCTTACCTGAGCGTTAAGAAAATTGGGAACCGCAATGGCGGCGAGAATCCCAATAATGGCAACCACAATGAGTAATTCAATGAGAGTAAAGGCTCTATTTTTCATACAAATCCTCTACATACATGATGTATGTTTAAATTTATGCATATTCATTATTTGGAATCAATTACAAGAGAGAGTATTTTGGGAGAAAGAAACCAAAGGGCGGTCCAATTCATTGGACCGCCCTTATCATACGATTACCGGTCAATTCGATTTTGCACTTTCGTTTTGGAAAGAAGAATGGGTTTAGTGGTTTCAGTTTTTATTTCACGGGGCAGCATCCAAACTTTCGAACCATCCTTATTGCAGAAATAAAGGGACGATTCAGAAGGTTCAAGCGCGTTACCATCCGCCCAAAAGGCATAAAATTCTGGATTGGCATTTAATACCCGGCGCACATAGGTGTGGTTCAATTCACTTTCACTGGTCAGCTGGCGGCTCATTCGCCATGTATTGCCTTGATCTTCGCTAACCCAGATTGCCACTTCACCACCTGTGCAATATTCTTGTGGACCATTTTCCGTGGGAGCGATAATACGCCAAGTGCCATCCTCTTCGATATAGAGCGAACCCATATCGTAGTTATGATCCGATTCCGTCACTTTTTTTAACTGCCACTCACTTCCCGACCAATGGGCGATGCTCCAAATACGTGGTCCGTTTTCAGGACCTGATTCATAACCTTTGCTCAGCACCACCAGGATGACTGGGTTATCATCATGATCATAGGTGATGTCCTTCAGGTAAACCAAATCTCCATCGTTTTGGTAATTGTGTACCAGAGCATCATTCTGGTGTGAACGTAAGGGTAATTCCAGCTCATCCCCCTCGACATTCGTCCAGGTTTGGCCAAAATCACGGGTTTCCAAATAATAAAGGTTGGTGCGTGAATTAACCCCAGTTCCCGCTGGATGCCAATTCAATGCGGTGCCGCGCTTCTTGCCGGATTGAGAGCTGATTTGATAATGGCCGTCGAATCCAGCGATTTTTTTATCCGGTGTCCATTCATACCCATCCGGGCTGACACTGACATAGCATTCCCTGCCAGCGGTATATTTAGTGAAGAGAAACACGAAACCGAATCCCTCAACATAGCGTGGTTGTGGGTAAGTGAATTCCCGCTTCATGACCAATTCAAACTCATCGATGGAATAAGGTTCGGAACTCTTCCAGATGAAGCCATCCGATCCCCCATGCGCACTGGCAAAAACCCACAGATGGCCATCCTGATCAATGCTTAAGGTAGGATTGTGATGGGCATCCCCGGTTCCCTTCTCCATGACGATGGCAGGTTTGGGAACAGTGCCTGTTTTATGATCATAATAAGAAATCATGATCAACAAGGGTTGAGATTCATTCACGCCTTTTGTTCCCCCATAGACAAAGAACGTACGATCCACTTCAGGAGCATATTGGGCATGGTGGCGGTGTTTGGCACAGTACGTACCCAGGCCACCGCTGTATTTATAACGGTATTTATCATCGGAACGCTGGTTGCTGTACCAAATGCCATGATAACCATCAGTACGGGGTGTACCAATCACCACAGGTTTTTCCTCGATTTCAATCCATTCACCCGTATGGCCATTGCCGGTCAAATCATTTACAGTTTCACCTTCTACGGATCGCTTTGCCCAATAGGCAATTAAACCATCCTCTTTGAGTTGATCAATATTTTCATCTTGTGGTTGAGTGGCTAACAGTGCTCGTAATTCCGAGCTGGATAATTCACGATTCCAGACACGAATATTTTCCATTTCGCCATCAAAGGGACGTTCCAGGGTCCCTAAGAGGGTTTCTTTCAACGCACCGATCAATAATGATTCGTCACTTTGAATGGGCCGGTAATTGGATGAAGAGGAAAGAGTGTATTGGTTAACCAGTTGCCCATTATAATAAAGTTTCTTTTCACCTTGACGGTTGAAAGTTCCCACACAATGGAACCATTGGCCTGCCGGAGGCAACGAAGCATGAGCATGGGAATAACCGGATTGATCCTGAACGAGCATGCGTATTTCACCGGAATAAGCATAAAAGGTAAAGTCCGCACTAGGCTCACCACGATTGAGGAAAATTTGATTTCCGGACAAATCATCAAATTTTATCCAAGCCTCTAATGTCAATTCCTGAAGATTAAAAGCGTCACCATTTTCAACATGTATATATTGAGTTTGACCATCAAATTCGATCCCGGACTCAGGTGTCCAACTCACAAACCGGTCGTCCGGTTGAGAATAGGAAATCGAAACAAAGACAAAGGTGAGCAACGAAAATAAAATAGATTGTTTAGATGTTAAAATAGACATAATCTCCTCTTTTGTACACAAACCGGCCCGTTGAGTAAGACAACGGGCCGTTCGATAAAGTCATTGGTGATTAATACAAACTCCATTCGCTCACACGAACAGGACCAGCGGAACCAGAATATTCGGCATCATATCCGTTTCCACTATAATCAATCAGAGTTCCATCCTCAACAGCTCCTGAGGTGTAATAAATGAGGAGGCCATCTTGTACCATCTGATCAACATTCTCCTCGGCGGGTGGTGTGGCGAGCAACTCACGAATTTCTTGTTCTTCCAAAGCCCGATTCCAAATTCGGACATTTTCCATGGCGCCCTGGAAAAAGCCCCCCTCCGGTGACAACGAACCAACATGTAAAGGAGCATCTCCCCAGGGAATAACGCCCAGCGCATCCTGATCAGAATCAACGAGGACTCCATTGTAGTAGAGATTTATAATACCTTTGTCAAAATCAAACGTACCACAAACATGAACCCATTGTTCTGCGGGAGGCATGGGAGCAGCTGCATCACCAAACTCTCCTATTCTCATGTGAATTCGGTTTCCAAAATGGGAATCCCCATCCAAACCGAAATATTCATCCGTACCACCGCGTCCAACAATTCCACGGGCACTCAGGGTACGATCATGGAAGATGGGATCAAGATAAACCCACGCTTCAAGGGTAATAAAATCAATTTCAAATAATGCCGGATTATCAAACGAAGCGAAGGTTGAAGCACCATCAAACAAAAGACCCTCTTCAGGTTTGAAGGCCAGATGGGATTCGTCAACTTCAAATGCACCAAATACACCATCATTGCCATTACCAGTCAAGTCAATGAGTTGATCACCCTCGATAGAACGAGAGGCCCAGTAGGCAATCAAACCGTTTTTCTTCATCTCTTCTATATCTTCTTCTGCCGGTTTGGTTTCAAGCAAATCGAGAATTTCTTCCTCGCTCAGTTCCTTATTCCATATACGCATATTTTCCATCACCCCATCCAAATGACGGCTGCCGGGTTCGAGGGCACCGAGATAGAGTGGATTATTACTATCAAGCGGTTGAGAAGGAACCGTTGTTTCCATCTGCAATATGCCGTTGTAATACAATCGCTTTGTTCCATCCTCCCCATGAGTTCCGACAATATGAACCCATTCATTGGCGGGAGGAACAGGACCATTGGCATGGCTGTAACTGCTGACATCCTGAACAAGAAAACGAATGCGATCAAAGAGGTAAAAGGTAAAATCTTGGGGAGCACCACCGCGATTCATGAAAACCTGGTTTTCATGAGTTCGGTCAAATCTGACCCATGTTTCTAACGAGAAGGCATGAAGGTTAAAAGGTGTGCCATCTTCAATTTCAACATACGTGCTTTGGCCATCAAAGGAAATCCCTTCTTCTGGCATAAAGTTTAGATTGCTTTGATCGAGGGTAAACTTTTGATAGGTTGCATCATTATCCCCCGCTAAATCCTGTAACGTCTTTCCATCCAATGAACGTGAAGCCCAATAAGAGATAAGTCCATTGGCTTTCATTTCATCGAGATTTTCATTTTCAGGTTCGGTTGCTAGTAAATCTTCAAGCTCATCCGCCGACAAACCACGTTTCCATATACGAAGATTTTCTATCATACCATTCACATGGCGTTCACCTGCTGACAATGCCCCGATTCGTAAGGGATCCTCTCCTTGACGCATGGTGGCAGCCCACTCCGTTTCTGCGACCAAGATGCCGTTGTAATAAAGTCTGACAAACTCGCCATCATAAACCCCCGCCATATGCACCCACGTATTGGCTGGAGGAACATCACTAATGGCTGATTCGTGACCGACATCCACATCTTCAATCAGAAATCGTCCATTGCCGTTATCTGCATAGAACGTGAAATATTGACCAGCGGATCCACGTCCAGCGATCTGTTGACGTCCGGAGTTGTCACGAAGATTAAACCATGCTTCAACCGTCAACTGTTCAACATTGAAATCACTTGCATCCGTTACTTCATAATATTCAGTGATCCCATTCAGAGTAATACCTCTTTCCGGCTTCCAACTTAACAACGATTCATCCAACTGCGCCTGGCTGCTTACCGCAATTGTGCATATACACACACCCAGTAATGCTAACCAAATTCCAATTTTGGTCTTCAACATTTTCCTCTCCTTTCAAGAATAAAGAATAGAATGGCTTGTAAATACTTGCTATTTGATAATTTATGGACCAAAGCGATAGATATCACCGTCACTGCGTAACCCGTTTGATGCATCAAACCAGACGAGATATTGCTTTTGCGTCGATTCGAAATCCTGGTCAGGTCCATAACTCATGATCGCCCATCCGCCTTTGCTGTTTTTGATATGAGACATGTTGGGATTATCAAACCAGGTTCCCTGTCGGCGATGGTCCATGGTGTCTGGTCCCCAAAATGGATAGACGGCGTTTGGAAGTGGATCAGTTTTATTAAAAGCATCGCGAACGCTTGCCGTCATATAAGCAACGGGTGTGGTCAGTCGCAGAAATCGATATTGTCGAGGATTAATAAATGTATTTGTGCTTGGCCAATAGGTATTGGGGTATGTTCCATGATCAATGGCATACATCTCCAATGCTGTTCCGATAGCCTTCATATCACCTTCGGTCGCCGCAATCTTGGCCCGCAATTGGGCATTCAAAAAATTGGGCACCGCGATAGCCGCAAGAATACCAATGATGGCGACAACGATGAGTAATTCAATCAAAGTAAAAGCCTCTTTATTTATGCTGAATAACACTGATAACATTTACCTCCAGAAAGTCCTCTTTGTGTAAGTGGTCAGCCATTTGAAGCCCCATTCCCCCACCAAGACTGGAAGGGGCTAGGGGAGGGTTGATAAGAAAACGGTGAGCAAAATCCTTAAACCTCCTCCAAACTTCCACCATTTCTTTGGAGGAGAAATAGTGCGTCCGTTTATAAGTTTACACTTTCTTTTTCTTTCCACTTTCTATGGCTGACACGTAATCTTATTTTACCCTATAGTAAATTGGTCTCGTGTCAAGATAAATTTGTTTCTTATATATTTATAGACATTATTTTATTATGTTTTTTTCAAGAGGATTCTAATGAAAATAGGTCCTCCAACCAGAGCCGTTATGATTCCAACCGGCATCTCCCGGGGAGAAAGAAGAGTTCGGGCGAAGGTATCGCAAATTACCAAAAAGGCGCCACCAAGGAAAAAACATCCTGGCAAGACAATACGCTGATCAAAACCAACCAACCGCCGAACCGCATGGGGGACAATTAAGCCCACAAATCCTATTGGGCCAGATAAAGAAACCACGGCAGCAGTCGATAAACCTCCACCGAAGAACACTCGCCGCTGTACCGAACCAACATCAACGCCATGCCCTGCGGCCAATTCTTCACCCATTGAGAGATGGTTCATCTCCAGCATACAGGAAAACATCATGGCCAGTCCGGGTAATAAGAGCGGGAATAACATGGAAAGTTGATTATATCCATCCACCTCAAGCCCCCCCATTAGCCAACGGCTCATTAAAACCAGATAATGCGGGCTGGCAACATATTGCAAACACAGAATAAAACCCGCTGAAATGATGGAAATGGTGATACCAGCCAACAAAAGGGTATGTACAGCCAATCCTTGAGGACGGCGTGAGATGGCATATAAAAACGATAGAGAAGCAGAAGCTCCCAGTAAGGAAAACAACTGAACCGTCGAAAACGGTCCCCAGGACTGCAAAAAGCCAGGAATAACAATCGCCGTCACAGCCCCCACTGATGCCCCGCCTGTTACCCCCAACGTATAAGGCTCTGCCAATGGATTGTGTAAAACAATCTGAAAACACGCTCCAACCACAGCCAAAGTTCCACCAACAAACGCCGCCAATAATACCCTGGGAATTCGCTGATAAATCAGGATATCCGCATTCACATCAGGATCGCCGTTATAAAAGGTCAGGAATGCTGATTTTATATTGATGGATTCCCCCCCGATAAAAGGTGCGAGAAAAACCACCAAAAGAAATGGTAATAAAAAGAAAACGAGATAAACACGATATGTATGAGAGGTCAATGTTTTACTCACTCAACCTAATCCTTTCGTGTTCGGAACCAACATCGGATATCCATTAACCGGATGGGTTGACAGTAAAACACGCTCCCCATAAATGCGATGAATTGTTTCCGGGGTTAATACTTCTTCCGGTTTGCCTTCTTTTATAATGCGACCTTGATCAAATAACAAAAGCTGACACCCATAAATTGACGCCAAATTGACGTCATGGGTTACCACGATGACTCCAATTTCTCTGGAAACCAGGTCTTTAAGCAAATCAAAGAACCGAACCTGATGATGTAAATCCAATGATGAGGTGGGTTCGTCCAACAATAATATAGAAGGTTCCTGAGCCAGCACCGACGCAAGAAAGACACGTTGCCGTTCCCCACCTGAGAGATGGGATATTCGACGCTGTTCAAAACAATCAATTTCAGTCAAAACCATGCTCTCTTTTACGACCTCTATATCATGATCCGTTAAAAAACCACCACTATTCAAATGAGGATAACGCCCCATGGCCACAATATTCAGGACAGACATATCAAATTCGCACGAAGCATTTTGAGGAAGATAACCCAAAACCTGCGCAATTTTTCTCCGTTGAATTCGGTTGATGTTGCTTTCACCTAATTTAACCTCACCACCTAATGGAGAAAGTACACCTGCAGCAATACGTAAAAAAGTGCTCTTTCCTGAACCATTCAATCCGATAACGGCAACAATTTCGCCCGGAAATAGACAAAAATGACTTACATTCAGTTGCCAATAAGAATCAAGATAGGAGTGTTTTATATTTGATAAGGTTAAGCAATCAAAAGGCTTATGGTCTTTTTGCATGGATTAGCTCGTAAAATCGTTGCGCAGTTAAACCCATTCGAGGTCCAGGAATCATTATATAATCATTTGTCACGGAGTATACACGGCCATTGGCAACGGCAGGCAGGTTGGGCATCGCTTGCCAATCCGATAAATTCTGCTCTATCGATCCTGACATTGACGCGTTATTGGGGAATAATTCAATAATAACATCCGGGACGCGTTTCAAAAGTGACTCCTTCGAAACTTGAGGATAGGCTCCCTCAATATCTTCATAAATATTCCGTCCTCCAGCAATTTCCAGCAAATCATTTAAAAATGTATCATTATTAATAGTATATAAACCCGTCAGAGATCCTCCTCGGCGGCCAATACATAGAAAAACGTTGGGGGTAACTTCTTTTTCTTGAGATAGTTTATTGATTTTACCAAGTTGGTCATTAATATTCTGCATGAGTTTAACTGCTTTTTCCTGGCAATTTAAAACATCACCAATTTTAATAATATCATTAAAGACACTCTCAAGATTCGCCATATCAACCCGCAAATAAGGAATATTCTTTTGTTTGCATAACGTGGTTACTGCCTCCATTTCACCCAAAACTATAATTAAATCAGGCTTTAAGGTTACGATACGTTCTAAATTTGGATTAATGATCCCCCCTATTTCTTCAATGCGCGCGGCTTCTGGGGGATAGGTGGTAAAATCACTCACACCTACGACTTTGTCTCCCTGATCCAATGCAAACACAACTTCTACAATAGATGGCGCTGCACAAATAATCCGTTGTGGGGTATCAGCCGTGTCCTTTTTTGAGATGTTTTCGTTTGGACGTTGAGTACCAATCATCCAAAAAAGCGATGAAATCATCACTCCGATCGCAAAACAAGCAATCCAAAGAAGATGTTCTTTCTTCATATCTTTAAAAATCCGTTAGATAGAATCAATAGAATAATGAAAAATTGTTTTGGAAGGCATTATAAGAACATTACAATGTCCGTATAAGTTCCAGGGAATTGTATTTGGTGGGAGACAGATATAGAACCCGGCATATCTCACGTGGAATTACGTGAAGGTTTACAGGTTTGCTTAAATTCAGATAATCCTCTATAAGTACGCCAAAACTATAAGTTTATGGTTGTTTCTTCTGCGTGATTGTGAATCATGCGAGTGGAATCAATCAGAGCTTGCAGAGGAAACGGTTTGCGTAAAAATTTTGCGTTAGGATCTTTATCAAACTCTGTATAATTTTCTGCAGGAAACGAGCTGGAAACCACAAAAGGAATCATGGGAGACCGTTCACGAATTTTCCGGAAGATTTTCCAGCCGAAATCATTGCGTAAATTTATATCGGAGAAGATATAATCGATATCGTTTTCGCGTTCCAAAAAGATACTCCAAGCCTCGTCTTCCGATTCAGCTTCAATGGTTTCAAAATTCTGTGATTGAAGCACATCAACCACAAAAGATCGAACAAATGGATCATCATCAATTACTAGTGCAAAAGGTTTCATGTTAATCCCTCTTCCCAGCAAAAATGAGTGGCCCCTGACCTGGATAGCATTATATAACAATATTTTACCATTACCCGGTATTTTTGCAATGAAATTTTGTAGGTTTCCTGCATCGAGAATCGCCCTATTTTATTTACATCATAAATATGGTCTATTATGAGGCCATCTTACTACGCTACTCGTATAAAGTAAAGAGCTTTCATTAAATTTTTAATATTTTTTTCATCGGTTAGATGAATAAAAAGTCAATTTCTCTTCGAATATATTCACTTTTATCGGCAATAAGCATTTTCTTCTTTATGGGAAATAATACCAAATAAAAATTATTTGGTATTGTAATATACTATGCATATGGAACGAATTAATGCATATTTTGACGACGTATGACAGTCAATAAGTAAAATTTTATTACCATACATCAAATTTGAGAAGTTTGAATAAGATCAACCCTCATATAGCTATAATTGATTGGTTATATTAATGCTTAAAGTATTATCTAACTCTTGTAATCAAAGAATTTGAGCAAAAAAATTTTACACCAAAATCGAAACCACAACAAAAAAACGATACGTTAGTACCTAAAATACATAAACTTAGATAACAAGAGCATTCTAAAGATCAACGATTGATATTATGCGTGATGGGCTTGAATTAGACAAGGGATAGGAATGACCGATTCAAGAGATTGGGTTAAATTTTGGGTGGTGTAATCCCCTTTTCGTATAATCGTGGCTCCCTGATTTTCCAATAATTCGACGTCCCTGGGGGACAAATCTTTTCCGGTTATGACTACAATTTTTACTTTCTCTCCCCATAGTTCGCGGCAATATTGCACCACTCTTTCACCATTAATCTGGGGCATTAATAAATCAACAAGCAGATAATCGGGACAGGATTGGGCAAGATTGATCATTGCATGCATGCCGCTGTACGCTTTGATCACCCGATAGTGCCCCCGATTTTCAAGAAATTCTGTCAAAATCTCTACAGTATAAGGATCATCATCCACAATTAATACGCTTTGATTGGCGTTAAATGCAATGGATTCAGTCTGTTTATCGTCAGAGTCTTTATTGATAGTTAACGGAATTGAGGAATCTCCCTTTAATTCAGCCTGTTCATCACGTTTCTTCTCCTGGTGGGATAAATCAGGAATTGATAAAAAGAATGTAGAACCTTGATTTGGTTGACTTTGCAATTCGATCTGAATGTGCAAAAGGTCCGCTAATTTTCTGACAATGGCTAGCCCAAGGCCAGCCCCTTGATGCCTTCGGGACAAATACGCTTCTCCCTGTCGGAAAAGTTCAAATATTTGCTCACGTTTCTCTTCTTCAATACCGGGGCCTGTGTCAGAAATAGTGATCTGCCCACCATTCTCATCCGCTTGAATATCAATCTTTACCTTACCTTCGTAGGTGAATTTTAATGCATTGGAAATAAGCTGGCGGATTAATTCACGTAATTTGGATGCATCTGTTTCGACTTCCACCCCTTTGAATGGATGAGTAAGTTCAATCCCAATTCCCTTTTCCTCAGCCACGGCATGATAATCTTCCAGTATTTCCTTTACCAACGTTACCAAATCCGCTTTTTCATGAAATACTGAAATCATCCCCGCTTCCAGCCGCGAAAGATCAAGTAATTGATTTATAAGGGTTAAAAGCCGTGTGGCATTGCGGTCAACACGTTGAATGGCTCGAATCTGCTTCTCGTTCAAACCACCATAAACACCTTCTTCAAGTAATGAATTATATCCAATGATGGAATTAAGGGGGGTTCTGAGCTCATGAGAAATGGTGGCAAGAAATTCAATACGGAGTTGTTCAGCCTCTTTTAATCGGTCATACTTGTCTGAAATTTCTGCGGCGCGCTTTTCCGCTTCCGCCAATAATGACTGGCAATCCATTGAATTAACGAGAAATTGGGCATGATCGATGTTTCCCGCTAATACAGACTCTTTTAATTGATTAAAAAGATTAACAGCATCCATAATGAGTTCAATTTAATAAAAATACCAATAGATTCATTCTATTATTTTCAGTATATCCTCTTCTCGCATCGAATCAAAAGCAATGATAATAAAATCATTCATGGAATCCAAGTCATAGACCTTTCACAGGATAGAATAATTCAAGAAGGACGGCGGAATTCAAAGTAATCAAATGCACTTTTGATTTCATTTTTCATATTTTTGTAATCACGAAGCTGCAAATCGGGATCCTGTTCATAGATTTTCAGTGAGAATTCATGGGCTTGTTGCAAGATATGGTTATCATGAGCAGGATCAGCCAAGCGAAATTTAAGATGACCACTCTGGCGTCTTCCAAATTGATCTCCTGGTCCCCGGAATTCGAGATCCTTATCCGCGATTTCGAATCCATCCCGGGTTTTTTCCATCACTTTCATTCGCTCTTTCGCCGTAATTGAAATCTTTTTCGAGGTAACTAATATACAATATGATTTCAAACGTCCTCGTCCAACCCTTCCCCGCAATTGATGCAATTGAGCCAAGCCAAATCGATCCGCTCCCAAAATGACCATAATGGTGGCATTGGGAAGATCCACTCCAACCTCAATCACGGTGGTGGCGACAACAATATCCACCTCTCCCCTGCGGAGTTTATCCATCAGCTCATTTTTCAACTCTGATCCATGCTTCCCATGAAGCAAAACTATCCTGCGATGAGGTAAAAATTCTTTCACAAGCCGCTCAAAGGCCTGTTCAGTTGATGGGAGATGGGGTGAATTCTCTGACGGTTCGATTATTGGGCATACAACATAAGCTTGTTCTCCACGCTCTATCGCTTCATCCACAAACTGCCACACTTTATCTTCTTTATCCCATTGGGTCCAACGGGTTTTGAGAGGAGGGCGGTTTGGAGGTAGCGAGGCAATAACCGAGACATCCATATCTCCAAATAGGGTGAGGGACAATGTACGAGGAATAGGGGTTGCCGTTGCGACCAACAGGTCGGGATAAAGGCCTTTGTCAATTAATTTCTGGCGTTGATCAACACCAAATTTGTGTTGTTCATCGACAACCACCAGTCCTAAATTGGCAAACCGGACCTGTTCCTGAAAAAGGGCATGGGTTCCGATAATAAATGATGCCTGTCCACTAGCTATGGCTTCTAATGCTTCTTTACGTTCTTTCGTCTTGGCACTTCCTGTCAATATAACTGTTGTTAAATGAGGCATTTGCTGGGTATATTCCCTGAGCGAGGCAAGATGTTGTTGAGCCAACAATTCAGTGGGAGCCATCATTGCGGCTTGCCGTCCGCCAGCCGCTGCCAGCATCATGGCATAAAAAGAAACCACCGTTTTTCCGGAACCGACATCTCCCTGCAACAGGCGATTCATAGGAGTGCTTGAAACCATATCTTTTTCAATTTCACGGCACACTTTCTTTTGATCATTCGTCATCGAAAAAGGTAACTGTTTAATAAACAGTGCTGGCAAAGCAAGGGGATCATTCGCCGGCAAATCTCCTGCATGCTCTTCCCACGGCTCCGGTTTTGGGGCTGGATGGTCAATCCCCGTTTGCTTTTCAACATGACCTTTAAACCGGCGAAGTATAAACTGATGAAGGAAAAATTCTTCGAACACCAATCGCTGGCGTGCTTTTTCCCATATTGAATTTGGTTCACCCGCGGCTATTCGTAATGCAAATGATTCATCTGACTTATTATCCTGTTCAAAAAGTTCTCCTTGTAAGTCAATTGTATCAGATGGTGCCCCCTCATGCGGTTTGGGAAAATGAAGGATTCGAAACGCTTCAAATCGTTGTGGAAAGCTGTACTCCTCCAGTATGGTCTGTGGAAATATTTCCCAACACTGGCTCGCAAAACGCTCAAATGCTTTTTGCACAATCAAACGCATTACTCCCTGCGTTAATCCCTCACTGAGAGAATAAATGGGAACAATTCCACTGCCACTCCCTTGTTCTGCATCCACAACTTGAAACTTTGGTGATGACATTTGAATCATGCCATCATATAAATCAACTTTACCATGAAGAATTAATCGTGTTCCTTCATGAATTTTGTCCATCAAAAAAGGTTGGTTGAACCATATCGCCAATAATGCTCCAGAACGATCCTGGATCTGAGCCTGTAAAATATAACGCACTTTGCTTTTGAACTTTGGGGTTCTTTCTTTCAAGGAGGTTACCGTTCCCAGGACAGAAACGGTTTGGCCGGATCGAAGATGTGCGATGGGTACCACATTGTGGTAATCTTCGTATCCTCTAGGCAAGTGCCAAAACAAATCACGGACTGTTTCAATATTTAATTTCTTTAAAACCCCCGCCCTGCCTGGTCCGACACCAGGGCAAAACTGAATTGGAGTATCCAATCCGTCTGAGGTTTTCGTTTCGTTTTTCATTTGAGAAGTTGAATCCAAAATGTTCATAACAATAAAATATATATGATTTTATAATGCCTCGGTAATATCACGCTTGTATCACATTAGTTTGAAATAACAGCCTTTCTATTTATTTATAGCATATTATTAAGAATGATGTGATACACATACTACCCAAAAGTCCATACCAACACGGCAAGTTTTGCCCCTTTCAGTCAATTTATGAGGAATCCATATCGGCCATTTTGAGTCAAACTTTAGTCTTTTTTTGAGGAATTTTAAACATTTGCGGAGAATTTTGATCTTTGGCACCTGCTTTGCATGAATCTAAAGCATATTTTGGTGGATATTAAATTAAGAATTCTATTGTGAAAGGGCATGGTTTTCCTAAACCACGGATGGTAAGATGGGAAAAGCCTTTCTTGTGCCAGATTTATTGATACAAAAAACAGCCTCGTTGGAAACGGGGAGTGTTACCAAAAACGCAAAGGCGAAAGCTGTAGATGGCGCCAAATTTGACGCTATCTTCCAGAAACTATTAAATCCCTCCAAATCAAAAGAAGCCAAAGAATCAGCACTCTCTCTAATCGATCGATTGAATAATCAATTTTCATTAAAAAATATTAAGGATAAACTTGACCTCACAATTGAGCAAAAAGATGGAGAAACAAAAGATTCAGAGGTTTCTATTTTAGATCAAATCAATATTCAACTTAAAATTGAAATGGACAGTGATAAAACAGAGGAAAAGATAACACAATTTATATCTCACCCTGAAAAAGATATGATCACTGGGAACGAGAAGGCCAGCCTGGAAGCGGGGGATCAACAATTAATATCTTTACCTAAAGAAAGTTTGAGCATTTCCAAAGATGGGAAAATTCAGATTAATGAAGATCAATTACCAGCATCTCTTAAATCCTTAATTGAAAAAGCTGGCTCAATAGAAATTAAAATCAATCATACACCTAATGAAAAAGAACCTTCTGTTAAAATTGATAATCAATCAATACTAAAGAATTCAGAAGATAAAGTTCCCAAGCAAGAAGAAATTCAATTTCCAGTAAAATCAGATAATCCCAAGCCTGAAATGAAGGAAGCAAAAATCTCAAAAGAAAACATTCACTCTGTGTTGGTCTCGGATAATAAGCCATACAACGTTGAAACCGAACAAAAAACAACCCATGCCAAGATAACACCCAATAAAGAAAATGAGATGTCCACTCCACAAAAATCTATCTTCGAAGCGAAAAAGGAATTACAAAAATCCCTCGTTCATGAGGGAAAAATAACTCCAACAAATACCTTCGAGAATAAAATTGCGAAGTTGGAAAAAGAGATTCAAGAAAAATTGGATAAACCAACAATCGAAGGCAAGGAATCAAAAATTACCGAAAAACCGTCAGGTGAAAATACGAAGAATAATTCCCATGACAAAGAACAGGATCAACCTTCTTTAAAAAAGCAGATTATTTCCATGATGGATAAAAGACAATCTGAACCTGAGGTAAATCAAAAAGGGAAAGATACGAATCCCAAGTTCCTCAATTCTTTATCAAAGGCAGACGATTCTGAAACTAAAAATGTAAATAAAGAAACAAATTCCAGGATAAATCAATCTACCATAAAATCAGAAGAATCAACAACCAGGCACTCCGATCAGAATCAAAAATCATCCGATAAAAATCCTGAAAAGAGCATGGAAGGAACCAAACAGCAGTTCAAGCAACAAATGGAACGTACCATCATTGAAAACTGGAGTGAAAGCCAAACAGCCTCCACCAGTTCCAAACCTGTTTCGGCAGAAGCAAATTCTTCTGCCAGTCATCAAACCTCTCAATCAGGTACATCAACTCAAACAACGTCCATGAGCCAGGGAAGTTCAGAAACTACTCAAACTTCCATGTCGAAATCATTTAGTGAGCAGATCGCTAAACTTCAGGAATCAGTCAATCAACAAATCGTTAAATCCGTTCAGGGTTCAGTCGGTTCAGAGCGAAGCCATATCCGATTGCAGTTGGAACCACAACATTTGGGCAAAGTCCATATTCAAATGAAGATCGAAAATGGAATGTTAACCGCTCAATTAACCGCGATAAAAACTCAAACCCGCACCATGCTGGAACAAAACCTGAACCAGTTAAAAACATCGTTTGAAGATCAAGGGATAAAAGTGGATCGCCTGGTGGTCACCCGGGAAACCTCAGAAAGCCGAAGCCAGGATCAAGGCAAAGACGAGGCGCATGATCGCTCATCACGTTCAAAACAAGATGCAGGAGGCCGTTCAGGGAACCAACAAGGTGAATCAAATAGACGTCAATATAATCCTCATTTCAATTGGCAAGATATTTTGAATGAGAAAACCTATTTAGCATAAACACAGAGATATCAAGAGATAATTGGAGTTTACCATGGTTTCATCACCCATTTCGCAAATTCAGGGACAATCCTCAAATCCTGTCACCTCCACTCAATTAGGATCGGATATTGTCAATCGTGAGGATTTTCTTAAACTGCTGATCGCTCAGTTGCAAAACCAGGATCCTCTGAATCCAATGGAAAATCAGGAATTCGTTTCTGAATTGGCCACCTTTAGTTCTCTTGAGCAACAAACCAACCAAACCAAATTGCTAGAGAAACTGGTGGAAGAGCAGGATTCATCTTCGATTTCACAAGCCCTTGATATGATAGGGAAAAAAGTGTCGTTAGCGGAAAGCCGTTTCAATTTTACCCCTGGGGATGAAATCGATTTTGATTTTGTCAGTGAACACAGCGGGCCTGTTCAGGTTCAAGTAAGCACTGATTCCGGCCAGGTCGTCTTTACAGAGAACATGGATTTACCCGGTCCAGGAAAATACACCTATACCTTTGATGGAGAAAACCAGCAAGGTCTAAACTTGCCACCTGGTGTTTACAATCTTCGTATCGGTGGAGCGACCGATTCAGAAGGCAATCAGAGTGAACTGCCGGTTTATATGCAAGGTGGTGTGGAAGGGGTTACTTTTTATGATGGATCACCGGTCTTGATCGTAAATGGCCAGCCCATGCCACTCTCATCGGTCGAATCAATTTATAACATGGAATAATCGTATATCAAATCATGTTTGATGGAGTAAAAAAATGAGTGCGTTTAATGTCCCCAGTTCCGGAATGATGAAACCAGGGCATATCATGGATTTTGTCCGTTCTCCTGTTGATTCACCCAATCAATCCAAATCAATTGGTTCAACATTCGCAGAAATTTTATCGGATAAATTACCTGAAGATTCACCCAACGTGCGATTTTCAATGCACGCCCAAGAACGTATGGCTTTAAGGAATATCGATGTGAATCAGGATACCATCACTCAGTTGAATGACGCCATGGATATGGCTCAGGAAAAAGGTGCTCATGATTCCGTGGTGATCATGAAGGATAAAGCGTTTGTTGTGAATGTCGACAAACGAATGGTTGTAACAGCATTTGACAACACCAGTGCGTTTGAGCGAATGTTTACTCAAATCGACAGCGCTGTTGTTTTGAAATAATTTGATTTATGACAGCACCCCCAAAAGGGCTGGACCTCAGTGAGGAAGCCCGCAAACCGCGAATCGACTGAAGCGGTTGCATTTAATGGATTTACCAAGGATGGAATCCTAAACAATCAGACAGAAGGACAGGGAGGTCATTTCGTCATGACAGTACGCTCATTATTTGTAGGCTTATCAGGCCTTAATGCCATGGGACATAGCATCGATGTCATTGGTAACAATATATCCAATGTTAACACCACCGGCTTTCGAGGCTCACGAGCCAGTTTCGATGATATTTTTTACCAAACACTATTCTCCGGGGTTGGCGCCTCAGGGGAACGAGGTGGAATCAATCCCCAACAAATCGGCTTGGGTGCCAAACTAGGAAGTATCGACACCATCTTTACCCAGGGAAGCATGCAAACCACCGGCCGTTTGCTTGATTTGGCGATTGAAGGGAAAGGCTTCTTCGTGACAGAAGGGCGAAATGGTCAAACCTTCTTAAGCCGGGCAGGCAATTTTTCTTTGGATCAGGAAGGCATGATCGTCGATCCGGGAACGGGTTATCGACTGATGGGCTGGAATGCCAGCGATGAGGGTGACCTCAATACCGGAACAACAGCGGAAGCGTTAGCCATTGATTTCAATCGCACATCAAAAGCCAAAGCCACAGAAAACGTCACTGCCGCTGGAAATTTTGATGCCCGCATTGGTGAAGAAGATGGGGGCAGCGGCGTATCCAAGGCACTCGCAAGTACATCATTACAAGGCTTGTTTGATAAACATGGGGCACCTTTTGGATTGGTCAATGGTGATCAAATTCGCGTTGAAACCGGCTTCTTGAGATATGCCAAACCACCCCAAGATAATCCCAATCCCATTGATTTAACCCAAGTCGAAGCCATTGAGAATCGAGAAGGAGTAATCATGGAAGTTTCTTCCACCACTACGGTGGAAGATCTTCGGGCTTCACTTCAAGATTTTCTTAATGCAGCCGCCTCCACGGGTAAACCTGGAACAACAAGTAATGTCACAGTAACTTATGATTCCAATTCGGGGCAATTCCTATTTTCAAATAACGGGAGTGATGATTTTACCGGCTTAAGACTGGGAATAGCCCCACGGGAAGATTCAACATCTCCTCCGGCTGAAGCCAATCGCCTTATGGGGGAATTATTCGTAACCGAAGGCGATCCCAATTTTACTAAATCACTCGATATCATGTCTGATTCAGTTGTAAAAACCAACACTATCCGGCGTGCAGATACAGCCAGTCATATCGATGTATTTGATTCGCAAGGTGTTTCACATACAGTAACATTAGGTCTTGCGGCGGATACATCACGGCCTGCCGTTACAAGTGAAACAGCCTCAGAAACAAATATATCCGAATTAAAAGATAGCGAGGGACGCTTTCTGATCCCAGGTGGAATTATTCCAGCTAAAACCACTTTCAGTGAACCGAAAATCGATTCGGACACAAACACCGCTACCTTTACTGCGACTAAAATTAATAATATTGTCGCGACTCAAGGTCTTTTCACATTTGAAGATGGATCAGGGAATCTGATCGCTTTGCGTTTATCAGATGGACATGTTTCATTCAATGGAGAAGCATTTGAAGATCCCACCGGTGCAAACGCTGCCGAATTTACCACAGCAGGCATAAATGTCACAGATTCATTGAATGTCCCGAGTGACAATAACCTTGGAGGTTTAATG
The DNA here is from genome assembly GCA_964517495.1 of uncultured bacterium. Lineage (GTDB taxonomy): Bacteria > Hinthialibacterota > Hinthialibacteria > Hinthialibacterales > Hinthialibacteraceae > CAZFER01. The sequence goes on from CAZFER010000026.1 coordinate 61,822, forward strand.
GGAAATGAAGGTTTTTCTGAAACCACAACACTAGAAGATATTCGCCAGAACATTGAAGATCGCATCAACCAATCGCTGGACCAATTAGCCAGTAATGTCGGTAACATTCAGGCCGCCACCACCAACCTCGCCATTGGGAGCGCCTCTGAATTCTCAGCTCCAGCAAGCGTTCCGCAAATTCAAGTCAACATCACCCCGGAAGGAACCTTAACCTTTTCTGCCTCAGGTGGCAGTTTGGGGGCACCTGTTTCGGAAGATGAAACCATCAATCAATCTTTAATTGCTAATGCTGGAGGAGAAGATCAACTCGGATTAATGCTCGATCTCGCTGCCAAAACCCGTTCAGTTCGAGTAAGCACGGTGGATCAACAGGGCAACGAACTTTTCCCAGACAATCAAGTTGATAGAGACACAACCGATGGTGGCAGGATAACGGGTTTTGTGAAAACACTCGATCCGTTTGTTGATGACTTGTTTGCCGCCGGGAATCCCGCCTTTACAATTGGTAATACCGACTTTGATACAGTTACAGATACTACAGGTGATCCCACCGCTGATCCCCCAACCGGTATTGATGATTCCGGTGTGCATCTTGTCTCACTAAATTCAGGTACATTCGGAACAACGACAAATCTAACCGATCAAAATTTTGCCGGAGTAAAAGCGTTCGAACCGGAAACCACCGCCATGCGTGCTCTCTTTAACCAACGGGGTTATGGCATCGCCAGGGATGCAGATGGAGATGGTGGATTGGATCGAATTTCCAACATCCCTCACGGCATTGTAGCTGAACAAGGCGGCAGCGCTTTCCAAACCAACTCAATCCATATCGAAAAATTAACCCAAAACACCGTGAATTATCAAGTGGTGGCTCCCAATGACTTTCGTACCGAACCACAAGGTGGAACAGGAGAATTGGTCTTTGATCCCAGCGGTGATTTCGCAAATTATGGAGATACTTCCAATATCCCTCGAATCATCTTCGATCCGGATAACGGCGATCCACGCTTCGATGGAGTCAATGAAATTTCATTCGAACTGGATATGAGTGATATAACTTACACCGGTAATAAAAATACAGCGGAATTTAAAACCCAGGATGGCCGCATGAGCGGAAACCTGGATGACGTTAGCATTGGGACAGATGGAAAGATATGGGGATCATTCACCAATGGTGATGTTCAAACCATGGGGCAAATTGCGATGGGCGATGTCGTGAATCCTGGTGGTTTAACCCAGGAAGGATCATCCTATTTCAAACAAGGCGCCAATTCAGGTGATATCCAAATCAGCACGGCGGAAGTGGCAAACAGCACGATTAGCTCAGGTTCTCTGGAACTTTCCAATGTTGACATAGCACGTGAGTTCACCAACCTTATCGTTGCCCAACGAGCCTATCAGGCCAACACACGGGTTATCACCACTGGTGATCAAATCCTTACAGAAGTGGTGAACTTAAAGCGGTAAGCGTAACTTATTAAAACGACGAAACAACATCCCTTGTCTCCATAAAAGGGCTGAAGTGAAAATCACCTCAGCCCTCTTTTTTTTGGTTATATATTATATGGATTCCTATTTATTACTGACTTTTCCTGTCGCCGCCCATTCGCAACCACGAGCAAAGAGAATCTGATGAGTGGGATTCAAAATGGCCTTGCGATCATGGCCAAACGCATCATGAAAAACACGCCCTTTGCCATAGTTGAGAACAAAAGCAAGCGGTTCGGTATTTTCACTCCAATCAGAATCAGCGGATACAAGAACTTCGATAGGTTCATCACCCTGCAATTTGGCATAGAGTTCGTCAAATATTCTGAAATCCTTCAAGCCCTTGGTTATGGGATGATCCTTTTTGACCACATTGGCTTCAAAAACACCACGTGGACCATGACCCGAGGTGCCCATCACCCATTTACGGCCAACCAATTTTCCAAATTCATCCCACTCCTTAAACGAGGCGCTGGATAGATGAGTGGTGACAAAACCTTTCCCGCTTTTCACAAAGTTAAGCAGATTCTCTTTGGCCTGATCCGTAAGGGTAGGCAATTTGCTATTATACATGATCAGAATAATCACATCATAGCGCTCCAATGCTTTTGCAGACTCAAAAATCAATGGATCTTCACACACACGCACTTCAGCAAAACGTCCGGATTGCTCTAACACCTCACGTGATGCTTCCGTGTTTTCCCGCCAATCATGATAAGGCGCAACGTCATCACCTGTGACAATCAATGCTTTAATGGAAGATTCTTCTTCCGCTGCCTGAACCATGGTGATTCCGCAAATCAAAAGAAGTGCGGACAGTACATATGATGCCAACTTCATAATGTCTTTCCCTTTCCTTTAATTGGAGTTTTTACCGGTTGGGAACCGGAGTATTAAGTTGGGATAGTTTAGAATATTCTCATCCACAGATAAAGGATTCCAGAAATCAACCATATGAACGGTGAAATATTGAGAGAGCCATTACTGAACGGTATTCGCATGGATGCATACTTCTTGCTCTAACTGACCGGCTAATTTATCTGACTCAACTTCGAGATCATAATGAGTTTGAAGATTAGTCCAGAATTGGGGAGATATGCTAAAATAGCGTCCCAATCGAAGAGCTGTATTGGCAGTGATACTGCGCTTACCTTGAACAATCTCATTAATACGCCGAGCAGAAACACTGATATCCTTTGCCAATTTATACTGGCTAATGTTCATTGGTTTTAGAAATTCTTCCAGCAAAATTTCTCCAGGATGGATAGGGGGAATTTTTTTCATTTCCATACTTTTGTCCTTCATTTAGTGGTAGTCTGTAATTTCAACCTCGTATGCGTTTCCTTCATGCCACTTGAAACAAACCCGCCATTGACGATTATTGAGTTTGAATAAATGGCAAGATCGTTCCTTGAGTTGTGGTTACCCGAACGCAAAATTCCCAGCCGAGGTTGTTTTGATAGATTTTCAATAGGATAGTGTTCTTTCCCTTTTTGAACTTGACTGGCACACGATCCTGGTCCACTTGAATGGGACGCGCGATAAAATGCTGAAAAACAAGTTCACCATTCACCCATATTTTTTCACTGTCATCGACACCAAGCAACAGAATGGCATCGCTTTCGTCCTGCACTTCGATTTCAGTATAGGCATACGCGATACATTGGTCACACACCGGCAGGTTGGATTTGATATCGACGATTCCCGTTTCAGGATTGGCTTGAACTTGCTTCCAAACGATCGTGCCGTCTCCTGAAGAATATTCCGCATCCAAATCCACTTCAGGCTCATTGATGTATTCAACATCCCAGCCCTTGCCTTCTTTCATGTGAAAGGGGCCAAGCAGATGCCATTGCTTGATAAACCCGAGCATGGAAACCGTATCCACTTCCACACCGAGGGTATTCAAGCGTTCGGCCAGTTTTGACATGGTTTCAATGGATGGTTTTAAGGCGGCCAGTTTATTGAACAGCGTCAATGTCTTTTCTGATTCACCAGCTTCGGCCAACCGGTTGGCAACAGCAGCCAGGGGAGCCAGGCAGGCTTGTTTTAAGTCTTCGTTTTCCGCTGCATTTAAAACCACTTCATAGCCCTCCACGACAGGACATGCGGCAAGTCCTTCCAACGCCTGTTTTTGGGTTGCGAGATCATTGCTCATGGATAAAAGTGAGGCATAGGCTTTCCCCGCGGCTTTCTTGTATTCGCATTCATGTAAAACTTCAGCTGCTCGCTTCAATGAATCAAGCAACACGGCACGATCTGATTTATTCTGGTAACGCTCATGTGTAAGAACAGACACAGCATCCGGATGGCCCAGTTCTGCTAATGCCTCCATCGCGGTATGGCGAATCGCCCATTCGTCTGATTGAGCCGCCTGTTTGATGACATCCAGTGCTTGTGAATCTCTGCGCCCTCCCAAAATAGCCAACAAATAAATTTTCATTTCAAATGGTGCGCGTTTACATTCTTCAATCAAACGTTGTGTGACTATTTCATCTCCCATAACAGCCAGTGCATTCGCGGCGCTGAATTTTACATTAGTATTATCACTCAGCAGCGTATTCAACATGGGATACACACACTCGACATCGCCAACCCGCCCCAGTCCAGCCAAGGCAGCACTGGTATGAGCGCCTCGTGTTAGTTCCAACACCTTTTTATAAATGTCAACAATCTGGGATCCATTCTCTTCTCGTTTTCCCATGGCCCGGGCAAAACGGATGAGTGCATCCAGGGCAACCGGATGATGCTTTTCGTCGTCTTCGGTGTTCTCAACCACATGCCACATTCGCTCTGTATGTTTTGGATCACCACACCAGGACAAGGCATGGGCGGCAGCTGCTTGGACTTCGACACGATCATCCTTCATCAAACTGGCGAATGTATTCACACTTTTTCTATCCTGGAGTTCACCAAGCGAATGAATTAACGCACAGGTAAACTCGGTTTCATTTTCCTGCTGGCGATAAAATCTTAACGATTCCCTTAATGATTCACGTGCTTTTTTACTGGCAATTCGCTCCAATGCAAAGCGGGCGGTTTCACGCAGTTTGGGATCTTTAAGGAAGTAGCCTATTGATTTCACGCTATGCTCTGGGGGGATAACAAGGGCTAATAACTTTATTCCCGCCATTTGAAGAGAAACATCCTGATCTGGCTCAATCAGTTGAAACAAATAATCACTGGCTTTTTCGCGTTGTTCTTCACGGCCTGGAGCGCTGGCTTCGTTTATTAACGAAAATATTACATCATTAGCCGCTTTACGCACGGCATAGTCCGGATGCTGCATCAGGGGGAATAACTTCGGAATCGCATCCACGCCTTTGAGAGGTAACATCTGCCTTGCATGAACTCGTGATTGTTGGTCATCACCACTCAAGTCGTTAACCAACTGATCGATGGTTTGTTCTTCATCAGCATTCGTAATAATTGGAATAAGTAAGAGAAGAATGGCTGTTATAATAATTGTATTTCGCATGGTCATGATCTTTTCTCCTATAAATGCCAGGGGGCTCGATAAGGACGATAGAGATAACGATTGGCTTGTTCATCATCGATAAAGCGTTCCGCTTCGCCATCCCACCGCAGTTTGCGCCGGCAATTCAGGGCAATATTTCCTAATAAGCAGGCGCTGGTGGAACGATGGCCGATTTCGACATCCGAATGTGGAGTTTGGCGGGAACGAACGCATTCAAAGAAATTATCGTGATGGGTTTTTATATCAATCCAGTTGTAGTCCCCGGGTTTGGTTTCCGGAATACCAAGCGAATCAGGTTTAACGATAAAACTGTTGCGATCAATAAACAGCTTGCCTGCCGTACCCAAAAACTTCGTACCATAGGTTTTGCCGTGGTGTTCAAGATTATGTGCCTGTTTCCATGTCATTGTGCAGCCTTCATATTCATACACGATATCTACGGTTTCGTAATCATCAGAACCCGAAAGTTGGCGGAAACTCCCACCCACAGCGCTTACGTTTAGCGGGTAGTCTTTTTTTATTCCCCAGTGCACGATATCGATCAAATGCGGCCCCCAGTTGGTCAATTCACCACCCGCATAATCATGAAACGCGCGAAAACCATGAAAACGCTGAGGACTATACGGCACCCACGGTGCGGGTCCAAGCCATAAATCCCAATCCAACCCTTCAGGCGGCTCACCCGGTGTTTCATATCCGAGTATTCCGTTTGGTCCGATCCATGCTCCCGTTGAGGTAATCCGCCCCAGTTTTCCTTTATGAACCAAATCAACCGCTTGCTGGAATATATCCAACGAGCGCTGTTGCAAGCCCACTTGCACCACACGTTCATAACGGCGTGCATTTTCCACGATTTGCCGGCCTTCATGGATGGTGGTGGATAGTGGCTTTTCCACATACACATCTTTCCACGCCTGGCAGGCATGAATGGCATTCAATGCATGCCAATGATCTGGGGTGGCAAAAAAAACCGCATCAACTTCCTTTATATCCAAAAGCCGACGGTAATCCTGATATCCCTCACATCGGCCACCGACTTTCTTTCGAGCCGCTTCATACCGGGGGGTATACACATCACAGACCGCAATAATTTCGATATCATTACGCTTTGTAAGCGCATCGAGATGATAATTCCCCATACCGCCACAACCGGCTAATGCCACTTTGATCTTTTGATCAGCAAATGGATCCGCAGAAAAACTCCGTGACGTCCATATGGAAGGGAAACAAAAAGCCCCCGCTGTTATTTTTCCCAACCGCCCTAAAAAACCACGGCGGTTAAAACCGTTTATTTGCTTGGACATGAGTTCACTCCTCTTGAAATTCGTTGCATAAACACAAATAAGTGATTTTCCACTATATATGAAAACGAAAGGGGCTGGCAAGAGAACAGCATAAGGAGGAATCCAATCTTTTCTATATCCCATAAATAAACTCGATAATTTTTTGTAATTTAGTCAACTTTATCGATACAATAGAAAACAGAACGCTAATCGTTCAAATGAAATCTAATTGATGAGGAGAATTGGACGTACGAATGAAAAGGTATATTTATCCTATTGCTCTGTTCATTGTTGTAAGTAGCCTCGCCTTTTATGGAAATGCTCAAAATAGTGATCCAAAAGCGGATTGTTTGGTGCCATGTGATGAAATCGTTTCGGGAGGACCGCCAAAAGATGGCATTCCGGCTATCTCAGATCCAGAGAAAATCAGCGCAGAAGAAGCCGTATGGTTGAATGATGAGGATGTGGTTCTTGGGATTGTCCGCAAGGGAGAAGCATGTGCTTATCCACTCCGCATATTTTTCTGGCACGAGATTGTCAATGATACCCTCGGTGGTGAGCGTAGTATCATAACATATTGCCCCTTAACCGGTACAGGAATGCATTTCGACGGAAAAGCGGGTGGCACAAAGTCCGATTTTGGAGTCTCCGGCAGATTATGGAACAGTAATCTCATACTCTACAACCGTTCCGGACCTGAATCATGGTGGAGTCAAATGAAAGCCAAGGCAATTACCGGCCCGATGATGGGACAAGAATTGGAACAACTACCTGTTGTTGAAACCCGTTGGGAAACATGGCGGGAACTGTATCCAGATACCAAAGTGCAGAGTAAATTTACCGGCTATGCACGTGATTACTCACGCTACCCTTATGGTAACTATGAATCGCTTGATGCACCACCATTTATGTGGTCCATCCGGGAAAAATACCTTGATCGCAGTTTTCCCCCCAAACTTCGGGTATTGGGTATTGTTGGCAAATATAATACGAAAGCCTATCCATTTGATATCCTTGAGCATAACGAAGTGGTTAACGATGTGTTTGAGGGTCAGCCTCTACTTATTGTCCACCATCACAAATCCCGCATGGCAGTTGCCTTTGAACGCCGGATTGAAGATGGCCGTATATTGACCTTTTCCAAATATGACCGAAAAAACACCTCTCCTTTTGCCTTAATGGACAATGAAACCGGTTCGACATGGACGATTATGGGTGAAGCCATTGCCGGACCACTGGAGGGTGAAAAACTAAAACAGCGGCCCGATGGCATCATTGCCTTTTGGTTCGCCTGGGCTGCTTTTCATCCCAACCCAGTGGTATTCGACGGAACCCCTAATCAATCCGCAAAAATTGATCAGTGGAACAAGCTCGATAACCAAACCACGACGGGAGGTTAATCTTGCATAGCTCATTGAAACTAATAAGAGGATTTACTCTAATCGAGTTACTTATTGTGGTGGCTATTATCGGCATCCTGGCTGCCATCGCCGTACCCAATTTTGTGAATGCCCAGGTCCGGGCCAAAGTAGCAAAGGTCTATTCAGAATTCAAATCGATGGAAGGAACTCTTTCAACGTATCGATTGGATCACAACGCGTTGCCTCCTATGCAAGACTATGGCGTTGGTACACGGCATTACCGGCTTCCCAGTTTTCTTACTACACCAGTGGCTTATCTATCTTCTTTGCCGGTTGATCCTTTCCAAGGCAAAGAGGATCCATTTGGTATTATCAGCGATCCCAGCCTTTTTCCCCGTTATCGCTATCATAACATCAAACGGCTGGTTGAGGATAATGATGTACGTGATATTCCCGCAACACCCGCCGATCTCGATGTTTTCGGGAGCTGGCGATTTCTATCCGTTGGACCGGATAATTCGTATCAGGGCTATACTCGCTACAATAGTTCCAATGGTGTAATTAGCCGTGGTGATCTCTACCTGGCTGAAAAAGGCTATGGAGATGTGCTACCCAAAGATGATCGGATCGGTTCAGGAACGTTTCGATAAAGGGTAAATTGGCATGCACGTATGAACAAAATGCGGGGGGAGAAAAATAATCTCCCCCCGCATTTTGTAATTTCAATAAATTGAAAGGTCAATCTTTCTGATGTTAAATATCCACTTCAGTTTGAATCTCTTTTACAAAATTAAACATAAGGCTCAACAACACTGGCACTAAAAACAGAGTGAAGAATGTTGAAACCAGCAGACCACCTACCATCACACTGCCCAAGCCACGATATAATTCCGATCCTGAACCGGGCATCAATACAAGCGGCATCATTCCACCCACTGAAGTTAACGTACTCATCAATATGGGACGCACCCGGCTTTCTACCGACTGGGCAATGGCTTCTTGTGGGGCGCTAATATCCGCAGGAACATCCATCTGAGATCGGCCAGAAAGAAAATTCAACGTCTGGTGAACGATTAGAATTGCGTTGTTTACCACCACGCCAGCCAGGATAACAAAACCCAGGATGGTTAACACATCCAGGTTTTGAATGGGCATATACCGGTCAATCACACTCCACTGGTGAACAATCGCTAATGCCAAAAATCCCCCGAATGTGGCCAATGGCACACTCATCATGATAACAAAGGGATAAATCCAACTCTGAAATAATACACACATCAACAAATAAACCACCAGTAAAGCCAAAAACAAGGAACTGGCTAAAAAACCGCTTAATGTCCCATCGCCTAATAATGCCGTTTGCATGGCGTCCAATTTACTGGCGGAACCTGATAGTTGGGCTTCGACACTGGGATCAATCTGCCGTTTTTGTTTCAAGTCTGTTATCGTATGGTTAACCTCCTCTATGGCTTCCTGCAAGGGCATACTTCGTGGAGGGGTGAATTGAAGGGTAACTGCTCTTTGACGTCCAACCCGTTTAATTTGTTCTGGTTCTGTTGTTCGAACCAAATCCCCCACAGACTCCAAGGTAACAATTTTGCCATCAGGCCCTGCAATGGGAATGCTTTTTAATCCATCGATTGAGGTTTGATTTACAGCATCATCCGCAATCACCTTAAGATCAACCATTTCACCGTTGATATCATAATCCCCCACAAATGCACCATCACTATTGACCTGAACGGTTAAACCCAAATCCCGCACGGTTAATCCCAAATCGGTTAAAGCCAAATAATCAGGCAGTACATTCAATTCCGGAGCAGGAATATTAAAATTATCCGGTTCGGGTTGAACACTGAATACACCATATTTTTCCGTCAATTTACCAAACATAATATTCGCCGATTGAGTAACAAGACTCAAATCCGGCCCAACCAAGTCGATATTCACCGCCGAACCGGTTCGTCCGGCAATTCGAAAAACCGGCATTTGAAAAGCAAACGATCGTATACCCGGAGTAACTTCTTCTGCTGTGGCATATTGAAAAAGAGGAACCAGGTCAATCACACGGTCAGCATACGAACACAATCCCCCATGAAACATACGGCCAACCGTACCAACCATAAAATAGTGTTCCAATGGTGGAGCGGGGACTCTTTCAACCGTCTCCTCCGTCCTGGATTCCAAGGTAGGAATATTAACTTCAAGTTCTTCAAAGGGGATTAAATTCCCGTCTTCATCATGAGCCCGCCTCCCCGCTTCCCAGGCAGGCCGCATACGTTTTTCAATACGATTTCCGATTTCCAGCAATTGATCAAGGTTATAACCAGGCGGTGGGTTTAATATCCCGAATACAATATTTCGATTTCCCATGGGGAGATAATCAATGGGAGGCATTAATAAAATGGTTCCACCTACGGTTAATATAATGAAAAAAGCAACCACTAAAAACCGTAGAACATAACTTTTCGAAAGCCCTCGGATTATATTACCAATAAACTTGGATACTCGTTTTTTCTTATTCCCTGAGAACTTGTTCATTGATTTATCGTAGGAGCGCATCAACAAAGAGGATGCGGAAGGGATCACAGTAATTGCAACAATAAAACTAATCCCCACCGACGCACATATGGCCAATGCGATATCCCGAAACAACTGGCCAGCGGATTCTTCAATTAACAGAATGGGAATAAATACAATTAATGTGGTTAAGGTAGACGCCATCACCGCCCCTGCCACTTCAGAAGCGCCGTCATATGCGGCCCTGGCAACCTTTTTCCCCATTTCCAAATGCCGGTATATATTTTCCAGCACCACGATCGAATTATCCACCACCAGGCCAATGGCAAACGCCATCCCTGCCAGACTTACCACATTCATAGTTCGCCCCAAGGCAACCAATACCGTAATCGCACTGATTACAGATATTGGAATAGCAATGGCAATAATACCAATCGACCGTAAAGACCTAAGAAAAAGCAACAAGGTGATTGTCGCAATCGTCCCACCCAAATAAATATTGTTCTGTACCAGGTTGAGAGCCTGATCAATATACTTGGTCTGGTCATAAACCTGTTCAATCACGATTTCACCATTCACGCCGGCATGTTCGGCAATATTTTCAAGCAATCCCCCCGGCTGGCGAATATAGCTAAGTTCAGCTTGCAATTCCTTCATCACTTCAATTACATTCGATCCCACCTCACGCTGAAAACTCATGGCAATAACGGGCACACCAGTATTTCGCACAAATGAGGTGGGTTCTTTATACGTTTCCACAACCTCAGCCACATCCCCTATATAAACCGGGCCTGCATCACTCTGGGTAATAATGGTGTTTTTCACTTGTACGACATCACTAAAACGTCCAATAGCGCGAATACGAATATCGGATTTCCCATCCGCTAACGCACCGCCGGAATAATTACCATTCATCGCTTGTATCACTGAGATAAACTGGGAAGGGGTAATTCCTCGTTGGGCAAGCAGTACAGGATCGACTCTTATTTGAACCTCTCGTTCACGTCCACCATAAATCCCCACCTCTGCCATCCCCGGCAATCGATCAAATCGAGGTTTTATCCGTTTATCAACATAATCATATAGGGTTCTTACATCAAACTTCGGATCGGTCGTTCTTAACGTAACCCATGCAATAAAATCGCGGCTTTCGGGATCTGAATCAGTGATCACAGGCTCATCCACATTCAGGGGATAACTGGGAACTTCCCTCAGCTTGTCACTCACCTCGCGCAATGCCATTTCCTTATTGGTGCCTGTTCGAAATTCCAGCCGGATTTGCCCCTGTCCCCGCTGACTGATACTGGTCATATACCGAAGATTCTCAACGTTCTGTAACCGTTCTTCCTGCTCATCAATCACATCCGTTTCGACCTCTTGCGGGCTGGCATTTTCCCAGGTGGTTGTCACCGCAATAACGGTATCCTCCACCTCCGGAGTCATTTGAATCGGAACCCGGTCAAATGCCACAATACCGGAAAGCACCGCCAGTATTACTCCTACCGACACAGTAATTGGTTGTTTTATCGCGATTTCAACAATTTTCATGACAAATCCTTTATGCTGTTAAAGGTAACCCCTGAGCCAACTTAACCTGGAGAGTTCTTATTGATCTTGAATTAAAGAAATGGGGGACATTGGCATTAATCGTTCATTCCCTTCCACCACAACAAGGCTTCCCTCATTAATACTTTCTTCATCCACAACCATTTTGTCTTCAGTTTGGAAGAGAATTTGAATCGGTGTGGGAACGGCCATGTAACCCTGATCCTGATTGGGCCGTGCTGCATAAACATAAAAACCTGTTTCATTTCTCATAACCGCATTCTTGGACAGAGTGAGATGCTCTTTTAACACTCCCAAAGGCAACCAGGCAATAACCGACATACCAGGGGCTAAAAAATAATCCCTCTCATCAATTTCAGCGACCAGTGAAAAGGTTCGTGCCCGAGGATCAACCTGGGGTATCTTTTTGGTCTTAATTGATTTCAACGCAACATTTCTTCTCACAAGTTCAATTTCAATGGGTTGTGTTCCCTCGGATACATCTGAAGAATACCGTTCCGGCACATCCAACCACGCTTCAATCCTACCAGTGGATATAAGAGTCACAATGGGGTTCCCCGGTTGAATCCATTCCCCCGGATCAACAAGGCGCTCAACCACCCTGCCATTAAATGGGGCACGAATAACCGTATCTTCCAATCGCACTTCCAGTAATTCGATACTATTTCTTATACGCTCCAAGGCTCTTTCACTGGACCTTAATTGAAATCGTGCCACGGCCACTTCCGTTTCAGCGTCTTTTATATTTTTTTCAGTTGTCAGACCATCTTTTAACAATGGTTTCAAACGATTCAAATTCCACTCGGCATTTTCAAATTCAGCTTTTCGTACTTCCATATCCGCTTCGATTCGCCTTTTATCCGCCTCCGTCTCTTTTAGTTGCAAGGCCAACCGCCGGTCATCAATTCGTGCCAATACATCGCCCTCTTCAACAGAAGCCGCTTCTCGCACATTTATTGATAAGAGCTTTCCCTGTTCCTGGCTGGCCACTTCGGCTCGTGATACCGCTTTTAAACTTCCAGTCACTTTGATATGTTCCTGTATGACTTCTCTCTTAACCTCTTTTACTCGCACTTTGGGAGGTTGATTTGGCTGAGCAATCACCCCGTCTGCCCAATAAACAATGCTAATAAGTAAAAAGAAAATCGTATAAAAACACCGGCTTGGAGGGCTGTTATACCATTGCATTCTATTACACTCTCCTTGTCACACTCAATTCTTTGATGAATATAAACTTTTATTATAGTTCCTCTTCCTATAACACCCAAAGGCCAACCCGATTTGTAATATTTTTCTACAATGAATGAATAAGTATCCCATGATTTTGAGATGGAGAAAAAGGATGTCCATGCCATTGCCTTTTTTAAGTAAAACCCATACATTTAATAGTGTTTATCGATGGAATTTAATCATTTAAAGATTTTTGTATAATCGTTATCATTTACACTTCGTTTCGTTTTAGATTGAAGAGTGGAAATGTCCACCTGAAAACACTACGCAAAAGGTTAAGAAACATGTGTCCACACTGTGGTGAAGCAATGGTGATTTTTGAATTCGACGGTATCGAAATCGACCACTGCATGGAATGCAGTGGTACCTGGCTCGATTCCGGTGAATTGGAATTAATGGGAGAATTGGAAGGAACACCCCAGGGAAAATTAACCGATGCCCTATCCAACGTAAAAACAGATAGTCGCTCCAACCGCCGCTGCCCTCGCTGCAACCGAAAAATGGATACCATTCATATTCAGGATGAAAAAGCCATTGAACTTGAACGATGCCATGTTGGCCATGGATTATGGTTTGATAAAGGTGAACTGATGGATTTAATCCAAACGTATGATAATGGTGAAGAAGGCATGATCGCCCATTTCTTCGCCAATCTCTATAAGAACGAATTTAACACCACTCAATAGGAGGAAAAGATGGAAGTCTACATTGCATTGGGTATTATCGGCGTTATTCTGGTTATTCTGATTCTTTGGTTCGTAGGGGCATATAATGGACTGGTGCGTTTAAAGAATGAGGTCAAGAATGCCTGGTCCCAAATCGACGTTCAACTAAAACGAAGGCACGACTTGATCCCCAATCTGGTGGAAACCGTCAAAGGTTACGCTGGACATGAAAAATCAACCCTGGAAGAAGTCATCCAAGCGCGTTCTCAAGCGGTCTCAGCCAATGGTGTGCAAGAACAAGCCGCGGCAGAACAACAATTAAGCGGCGCCTTGGGCCGCTTAATGATGGTGGTGGAACAATACCCCGATTTAAAAGCCAATCAAAATTTCCTTTCCTTGCAGGAAGAATTAACTTCAACGGAAAATAAAATCGGTTTTGCACGCCAGTTTTATAACGACCAGGTCATGAAATTCAATACCAAAATACAATCCATCCCCACGAATATCATCGCTGGAATATGTAATTTTGGCCAGGAAGATTATTTCGAACTGGAAGATCAGGCTCAACGAGAAGCCCCCCAGGTGAGTTTTTCATGAACAGCACATTTAGAGGAGCTTATAGTATCTGATGTGGGAAGCGATCCGCAGCAATAAACGGCGTTCACTTATCCTCCTTATCCTGATGGGCGTATTACTTGTCGTCCTGGGTTTCATCATTGGGATGGTGGTCGATCCCCAGTACGGAGGAGCCATCGGCTGCCTGGTGGCTTTGGCAATCTGGTTTTTCCTCTACCTCATTGCGTTGTTTCAAGGGGATAAAATAATCCTATTGAGCTCAGGCGCTAAAAAGATTCAAAAAGAGGATGCTCCCCAACTCTGGAACATTGTTGAAGAAATGACTATTGCCTCCGGTCTAAGCAAGATGCCGGATGTTTATATTATCAATGAAAGCACTCCCAATGCCTTCGCCGCTGGACGCAAACCGGAAAATGCCGTGGTCGCGGTAACCTCCGGCCTCTTGAAACGACTTAATCGTGACGAACTGCAAGGCGTTATCGCCCATGAAATCGGCCACATCAAAAACCTTGATATCCGTTTTATGACCTTGGCAGCCGTTTTAATGGGCAGCATTGTTATTCTTTCCGACACCTTTTTGCGTTCGTTATGGTACGGTGCAGCACTGGGTGGCCGAGCCCGTTCAAAAAAGAAAGGAGGAGGACAAGAACAGCTCATCATACTTGCCGTAGCTATTGTCCTTGCAATTTTGGCTCCCATTTTGGCACAGATGCTTTACTTTGCCTGTTCAAGAAAACGTGAATATCTCGCCGATGCCTCAAGCGCCTGTTACACCCGCTATCCGGAAGGCTTGGCTTCTGCTCTCGAACGTATTTCCTCAAAAGCAGGCAACTCAAAAAAAACCAACCGTGCGCTTGCCCCTATGTATATCATCAACCCTCTTCAAAGCCGAAAGGCATTCAGCCTTTTTTCCACTCATCCCCCCACCGAAAAACGAGTCAATATTCTCCGCAGCATGAGCGGTGCCGGCTTTGCTGCCTACGAAGCAGCCTTCAAGCAAGTAGAGGGTGAAAAATCCCATTGCCTGGGCTCAACAACATTGGCTTCTGCCGAATCGGTAAAAATCCGTGAACCACAGAAAAAAGGGGACAAGAAACAGGAAGCCGTTGAACGGCTTCAACAAGTCAACGATTTGTTCATGCATTTCGAGGATTTTATCTTTATCCCTTGCGCCTGTGGTGTCCGAATCCGAGTCCCCGAGGGATTCAAACATGATGCCATTCCCTGCCCTCGCTGTGGAAACTCGCATCCCATCCCTGCCGCAGGTTCTGAACCTTCCAAGGGTACGGATGAATCACAGGATCAGTCCAAGCCTTTTGTCTATCATCGAAAAACCGATGGCTGGGAAACCTTCAAATGCCCATGTGGAAAAGCCATTCAATTAAGCCCCAAATTTAGCGGCTCCCATATTGAATGCACACAATGCCATCGAAACTTAGAAGTCAAGAATACAAAAAGCCTGGCTGAATAATTCACATCATTAACTTATGATCATATAGCTCGTTGAATTTGAAAGGCATTAAATACAGAGAGCGTTGAAAAGGGAGGGCGAATCTCCTGAAATTATCTCAAAACTGGGTTGACACAGCAGGTTAACCCCTTCATATTGTAAGGGCGAACCCAATGGCATTAAGTTAAAGGGGAGGGCGAGGCTCCCACCGAGCCGTTATACGTGGAAACGGCTCGGC